>JBKOXU010000179.1:0-27721 GCA_046725095.1 Verrucomicrobiota bacterium | reverse complement strand
TGTCATGTATCGCTGGAGGAAAAAGCGGCCGGGCTTGTTTGTCTCGGCTATCCGCTCTGTGCGATGGGCGATCGCACGAAAATCCGCGATGAAATTTTGCGGGCTCTGAGCACGCCGATTCTGTTTGTGCAAGGCACGCGCGATTCACTTTGTCCCCTGGACCTTCTTGAGCGCGTTCGTGCCGAGATGAAAGCGCCAAACTTCCTGCATGTCGTTGAAGACGGCGACCATTCGCTGAGGGTTCCCAAACGCCAACTCCAAGCAAGCGGCAAAACCCAGGAAGATGTCGACCGAGGAATCCTCAAAACCATCACCGGTTTCGTCGATCGATTAAATCTTTTGTAGCTGCTGCCCCTGCGAATGCTTTCGTGACATCCGACCACTGACTGCTTATCACTTTTGCGGAGATGCAAAACCTGACGTAATTTTTCAGACTAAAGGAGCAAGCACTATGGCTATGTATATTGGTCTTATTCAGTTTACCGAGCAAGGCATCCGCAATATCAAAGATACGGTCAAACGCGGCGAGGCGGCGATCGCCGAGGCCGAAAAAATGGGCATGAAGATCACCGAGGAATTCTGGACGATGGGGGCGTACGACGTAGTGGTGCTGTTCGAAGCGCCCGATGATGCGACCGTGAGCGCTTTCATGCTGAAAATCGGTTCCATGGGCAACGTCAAGAGCCAGACCCTGCGCGCCTTCCGCCGGGAAGAGATGGAAGGCATTCTGGCGAAGATCAAATAAACAGTCTGCCTTAGTCCGCTTTCGCTGTCTGCTTCATAAGCCCCTGATGAAGACTTGTCACCGCTTGATCTTCAACATTCGCCCAAGGTCGGAGTCCAAGTGCCTTCAGGCAGCGTCACGGATACACAATCAGGTTATACGGAAGCGTTTCATTAGTTGCTCCCGGGCTTCCATGGCGAGCCTGGGGTTAAGGCGGCTGAGCACTTTTTCGCGGCGCTCCGGGTCCATGGCCGCCAGCTCACGCACCAGTTTATTGCGCGTTCTCCATTTGGCGTAACGGCTCGAGCCGACGCCTAGCGCGAGGAGCGCAGACACAATCCAAACGATAATGTCTCTTTCGCTGATCATGGAAGACTAGCAGTGACGATCCGCAGCTTTGGACGGTTGCCACCACAGTGAACTTAGGGGCCACTGAAAATTGGGCAAGAGTACGGACCAATCGAGAAGGAAGTCGTGCTTGCGGCGACGGCCGCATCATGTGATCACCGGACATGTATGCGGTGGAGCTTGATCAATCGAAACGGCTTTTGGTGATCAGCGCCGCGCAGCGCGTCACGGCAGAGCAGGCGCGCCAAGCCGCCCAACAGGTGCGCGAACTATTGCAAGACGTTGCGCCCGGGTTCCGCGTCCTGGCGGATTTTCGGTGGTTAGAGTCAATGGATCCCGGCACAGCGCGTCATGTCGCTGCGATCATGGACGCATTCTCCCAAAGACAAGTCGCCTCCGTGACCAGAGTGATGCCCGACCCGCATAAGGACATCGGTCTAAATATTCTCTCGCAATTCCATTACGGTCCTGAAATTCAAATCGCGACGTTCCAGACGCTGGCTGATGCGCTGCAAAGCCTTGCGGAGGGATGATGTCGTAGCCAGAGATCGGGTAGGGCCGGCTACAAGCTTCGGCCGATAGCTGCGGCGACCGCGCGGAGCCGCGGAACGAGTTCGTCAAAAATTGTCGGCAATAACGCTTGATCACCGTCGCTTTTAGCTAGATCAGGGGAATCATGCACCTCGATCATGAGCGCGTCCGCGCCCGCGGCGAGGGCAGCGAGGGACATCTGTGGAACAAACTCGCGCAGACCGATCGCGTGCGTTGGATCGACAATGACCGGCAGATGGCTTTTGGCTTTTAAGAGTGGAACCGCGCTCAGATCGAGCGTGTAGCGTGCTGCGGTCTCGAACGTGCGAATGCCACGCTCGCAGAGAATCACGTTCATGTTGCCTTCGCTGAGGATGTATTCCGCGCTCATGATCAAGTCGTTGATCGTGGCGCTGAAACCGCGTTTGAGCAGGACCGGCAGTCTGCTGCGCCCCACCTCCTTCAACAGAGAGAAGTTCTGCATGTTTCGGGTCCCGACCTGAAGGCAATCCGCATATTTTTCGATCACGGGAAGGTCGCGCGCGTCCATGATTTCTGTGATCACAGGCAGGCCTGTTTCCGCCCGGGCTTCAGCGAGAAACCGAAGCCCATCTTCACGTAATCCCTGAAAACTGTAGGGGGACGTGCGAGGCTTGAACGCACCGCCGCGCAAAATTTTCGCGCCAGATTTTTTTACGATCCTCGCAATCGAGAGAATCTGCTCTCTGCTCTCGACCGAGCATGGGCCGGAAATAAGAACAACATCTTCTTCTCCGCCCACCGGGACGCCACCGACTAATACGGTTGATGCTCCGCGGGAATCGCGCGCGGCAAGCTTGTACGCCTTCGACACTGGCACGATCGCTTCGACGCCAGCCATGGACGCAAGCGGCTTTTCGCGAACAAGCGCCTCCGGCCCGATCACGCCAATGATCACGCGCGAGGCGCCGCGGCTGAT
Source organism: Verrucomicrobiota bacterium (assembly GCA_046725095.1). Classification (GTDB taxonomy): domain Bacteria; phylum Verrucomicrobiota; class Verrucomicrobiia; order Chthoniobacterales; family UBA10450; genus Udaeobacter. The sequence continues at coordinate 25,160 of JBKOXU010000179.1, read as the reverse complement.
TTGCGCATCGAGCCCGAACTCGCGCACCCGCGTGATGACCCGAGCGATCTGCTCTTCAGTGGCGTTCGGTTGCGTGATAATGATCATATGTCCACCGGCGGGATTACGAGAATGCCGCCGCCGCGAATTTTCTGCAAGCCCAGATACTGATGCCCTCGATGCAATCTAATTCGTGATTGTGACTGGCGTTCCGAGTGAGACTGACTTGAAAAAGTTTTCGGCCATGAATTCAGGCATTCGAATGCAGCCGTGAGAGGCGGGGTAACCAGGCAAATAACCTGCGTGCAATCCTGTTCCGGAGACAATGCGCATGAAATAGGGCATCGGTGTGCCCCTAAAGTGGGCACCCTTTGGTTTCGGGTCCTTGGTGACATCGACATTGGGAACCACTACGTTTCCCGCTGCGTCAACGTAATCGCCGAATAGACTGGAAACGTGATTGATGTCCTTCTGAATGATCGAGAAGTGCCCGTAGGGCGTGTTTAGCCCTTCACGGCCGGTCGAAAGTTGGGAGACACCGACAAGCACGCCGCTCTTGTAAAAATAGGCGCGCTGTTCCGCGAGACTAATTGTAATGGAGGGTTTTCCACTGACGCTGTCTCCATCCCAGTATGAGACTGTATCTTGTGGAGGGCCAGCCGGAGCGCCCCCGTAGGCGCCACCTAAATATTGTGTCCTGGCCGAAAAGCGGGGGTCTTCGCCGCAACCGGCCACGATAAGAAAGACGGCGACGTAGAATACCGCCTGTAAACTGGAATAGGATAAACGGAGAATAAGCATTTGGGACGGACTTTAATGCGCAAGCAATGGAGAAAGTCAAGGCCGAGCGATGACTAAACTACTCAAAAAAACCTAAGTAGAAGAACTCGATTTACCGGAGGTTGGCGAGCTTGAATTGTGTCTTGTTTAATGCAGACTTCCCAGCGTCGTCGGCCAACCGATCAATTCCACATTCTTTCATGCCAACCTACGAGTATGCTTGTCAGAAGTGCGGCCAGAATTTTGAAGCATTCCAGTCGATGCGCGCTGAACCGCTCCAGGAATGTCCAAAAGAACTTTGCCGGTTGCCGAAATGGGGACACGGAAAGGTGAAGCGCTTGCTCGGCACCGGGGCTGGTCTCATCTTCAAGGGGTCCGGTTTTTACACCACAGATTATCGAAGCGATTCGTATAAAGAGGCAGCCAAAAAGGAGTCTCCAGTCACGCAAAAGGCTGGAGAAAAATCAAGCGCGCCCAAAGAGATCGCTACGAAAAGTCCTTCGCCTGCGCCCACAAAGAGACCTGGGAAAAAACCGGAAAAACAGTCCGCCGAATGATACTCAGAATATGGCAGCGTCGTCACCTCCGAAGTCCCGCTAGGTCTCAAATGTGATTTTCGGGGCCGCCGAAAATAAGGAGACCGGCGGTTCGCCCTTTGCGCCCTGCGAAATCCGCCGGTCAACCAATCGAAAGGCCGTCAACTCATCCGCCGACTTATCTCATTCCCATTGGCGAGAAAATGGCGATCGGTCAGCCTACATCTCCGTTCGCGCGCTCGTAGGCTCGAATTGCCGCCCGCGTCTGAGGCCCCAAGATCCCGTCAATAGCGCCATGGTAATAGCCGGCGCGGGCGAGTCGGCGCTGCAACTCAGCGACCCTTGATTTGCTGGTATCGCCGTACTGACCATAATCAGAACTGGAGCCATCGGGTCCGTAGCCGTACTGACCGTAACCAGAACCGTAGCCGTAACCGTAGTAATCGTACGGGTAATAACCGTAGTATCCGTACGGGTAACCCCAGCCCCAGCCCCAACCCCAGCCCCAACCCCAGCCCCACCACCACGGAAAGCCGAAGTCGCCAATAAAGACGACACGATTAACGACCCGGTTAGGATGATTGTGATGGTGCCCATCGTGATGATGCCCATCGTGATGATGTCCATTGGCGCTCGAATTACGACTGCTCCGATTTTGGCCGCTCCAATTTTGGCCGCTCCAATTGCGATTGCCACCATTCCATGCGCCCATTCCGCTACGGCCGAAGCTGGAGCCAGATCGAGCCGACATCCCACTGAAATTCCCTCCGCCGCCACCGAAATGCCCTCCGCCGCCACGCGAGGCACCCAGCGCAACGGACGCGATCGTCAGAACCGCAGCAGAGCAGATTACACAAAGTATTCGTTTTGAATTCATAGATAGATTTGGTTTGCAGTCATTACACACCAGCCGCGAACTAAAGTTTCGCTTTTTTACGGTGGTACAAGAATAAATGAGGCTGTGTCACTTTTCAAGTTCGGCACTCATGGAGCGGGGGGCCGCCGCTGCGATTTACCAGCGATGATACGCCGGGTGCCCTTCTTTGACCGCGACGAAAATTCCACGGCAAATCGCGCAAATTTTTCCGCCGGCAGTCAATGTTCCTTCAACGGTCGCCCGATCATTTGTTAGCTCGACCACTTTCGCCGACAGAAAAACCGAAGCGCTGGTTGGAGTCGGTCGAAGCAACTTAATCGAATATTCTGCCGTCACCGTGCATGGCGGGCGATCCTCTTTCGCCCGCTTCATCAGGTGATAGGCCGCCGTCCAGTTGCAATGACAATCGAGCAACGTGCCGATCACGCCGCCATTCAATACCCCGGGAAAAGCCTCATACTTTTTCTGTGGTTTCCATTCTGCTACGACTTCGCCGTTTTTCGGAAAACTGCGAATACGCAAACCCTCCGGGTTCGCCGGCCCACAGCCCCAGCATGCGTTGTTCGGCGCATACTTTTCCTGAACGGACTCCGCGCTCATCTTGGGTTGCTTGCTCGGCGCGCCCGGCCGTCGCGCCCCTACCATCTCGATCTCACGCGCCGTTCGAGAGCACTGCCGGGTACGGGCGCATCTTTGGCCCAATGTAAAGGGAGCGCGGCCGAATGAGACGGTTATTGTCGTGTTGCTCTGTCACGTGCGCGCACCAGCCTGCGACACGCGACGCCCCGAAGATCGGCGTGTTTAGATCGGGAGGAAAACCAAGCATCCATAACACCGGCGCGGCATAAAGATCGACATTAGCGCACAGATGCTTTTCGCGTTCCATCGCCTCTTCTAACTTCTCGCAAATCGGAATCCATTGGTCCTTGCCGGTTCGTTTGCCGAGGTCGCGCCCGATCTCACGCATCAGCGGCACGCGCGAGTCGCCCTTTTTGTAAACGCGATGGCCAAATCCCATGACCTTTTCTTTGGCAGCCAGCTTTTCTTTCAGCCAAGCTTCTGCCCGGTCAGGCGAGCCGATCTCCTCGAGCATCTTCATCGATTCCTCATTGGCGCCGCCGTGTAATGGGCCTTTCAATGTCGCGCAAGCGGAAGTGACCGCGGCGTAAATGCCGGCCAGGGTCGAAGCGGTCACGCGTGCTGCGAAAGTGGAGGCATTGAATTCATGGTCCGCGTACAAGATGAAAATCGTATCGAGCATGCGGATTTGCCAGTCCTGCGGAACATTCCCACTCAACTTGTAAAAAAAGTTTCCTGCCTGTGTGAGATCGGACTTTTCAGGCAACGGCTCATCACCCTGTGAAATGCGCCACCCGTCCGTGATAAGGGTTGATACGCGCGCAATCAACCGGATGGATTTGCGAATGTTCGCTGCGTGTGAATTGTCGCTCAGCTCGGGATCGAATGCACTCAGCATCGAAACCCCAGTGCGCAGCATATCCATGGGATGAGTCGAGCGCGGAAGCAGCCGCAACATTTCCACAACCGGTGATGGCAACGCGCGTTCCGCGGCGAGTTGCTGCCGAAACTCCGCCAGCTGTTTGGTGCTGGGCAACTCGCCGTTGAGCAGCAGGTAAGCGACTTCCTCATAACTTGCCTTCTGCGCCACTTCATGAATGTCGTAGCCGCGATACATCAGCCCGGCATTCGGATCGACCCAGCAGATCGCCGTTTCGCCCGCAATCACCCCGGCCAGGCCGGGACTGTACTCTGGTTTGGTTTCGTTGCTCATGGGTCTGTTCTCTCTTACTCGCGAATCGGAAACGTTCAAACGATTCAGCGATTTAACGGTCGTGCCAGCTCTCGGCAGTCGGGTCGTAATCGAGGAGCTCATAAAGCTCCTTACGCGTCTGCATTTTGTCGAGCCAACCCGATTGTGTCTCGCGCTTTTTCAGATCGCGCAAGAATTCGTCGCTCGCTTTCATCGAAACGCGAAACGCGCTCATCGGAAAAATCACCATTTTGTATCCAAGATTGGATAGCTCTTGAAACGAGAGTAGGGGACTCTTGCCGAACTCCGTCATGTTCGCGAGGAGCGGCGCTTTCATTTCGCGGGCGAAGGCTTTGAACTCCTCGTTGCTTTGCAAGGCTTCCGGAAAAATCCCATCCGCGCCGGCTTCGACATATCTTTGTGCACGCTTCACTGCGCTGTCGAAACCCTCAACCGCGCGCGCGTCTGTGCGCGCAATGATTAAAAAATCTCGGTCGCGCCGCGCCGCTACCGCCGCTTTGATTTTTCCCACCATTTCTTCCACATCGACGACCTCTTTCCCGGCAAGATGCCCACAGCGCTTCGGAAATTCCTGATCCTCGATGTGACAGCCAGCCAGACCGGCCTGCTCAAGTTGGCGAATTGTGCGTGCAACATTCTCCGCTCCGCCAAATCCCGTGTCGGCATCGACGATTGCCGGAATCGTCACGGCATCGGCTATATAACCCGCGAGCTGCGCGACTTCCGTGGAAGTAAGGAGTCCGATGTCTGGCACCCCTGCGGTTGCGTTCGCCATCCCGGCGCCACTAATGTAAACAGCGTCAAAGCCAGCGCGTTCCACTTGCCGCGCCATCGCCGCGTTCGGCACGCCAGGCAACAACACCGCACCTTTTGCTATCAATTCGTGCAATCGAACCGGTTTGCTGTTTGTTGTCATATCGAGCGAAGTCGAGACATCTCTCGCTATTTCTTTGGCATTTCCGTCGCGCGTATCAGTTCATCCACGTTTTTCGCCTGATCGAGCTTCCACGCAATATCAATGATTTTCCGTGCACGATCGCTGCCGAGCATGGGCTCAACTAACACGTTAAACTTCTCTTCCACCTGCGAATCTTTGAGCGGATTCTTCGCGTGCCCCGTCGGATAATCGACACGCCTGGTCAATCGGCGGCCATCGGCAAGATCAACGTGCACGATGTTCGCTACTGCGTCGGGATATAACGCGCTCAGTTCCACGTTGCGTTCCACCTTCACGTTCTCCAAAAATTTCCAAACCTTGGGATCAGTAAATCGCTTGGGCTGAAATTGCTTCTCGGTCACTTCGCCATCGATCAACGCGATCGCCGTAATGTATGGCAGACTGTGATCGGCCGTCTCGCGCGTCTCCGGTTTCCATTTCTCCGGCTCGCTCCCGATGATATCGACCGATGCATCGTGACTCTCGATTGTCATTGTGCGCACTCTCGCCGGGTCGCCGATTTCCTCCCGCAACAGAAGCGCCGCTTCAATCGCGCTCTGGCTATGGTACTCAGCCGGCCAGAATTTGATGCTCGTGCGCAGAATCATTGACGCCGGGCCGTCGCCGGTGTTTGCAAACGGGACAGTGAATTTTTCTGCAACGTTGCCGAGCGAAACGCCGAGCTGTTTTTCAAATCCCATTTGGCCCTCGAAAATCGGACCCGGACCAGTCATGCCGGCGCGAGCAAGAAGCACCGAAAAAACCCCGTGCCGCGCCGCGTTCGCGAATGCCACGCCTTTCCAATGCGACAGCTCGCCTACGCGCGCCTGCCGCATCGCCGTGCCTGCAACGCCGGCGATATTCACGGCGTGACGCGTTCTTTTCGGATCGAGCTTCATTAACTTCGCGCAACCCAGCGCGGTCGAGAACGCACCGTAGGTCACGTGGTCCCAGCCTCGCGCGCGAATGCTCGCCGCGTCGCAAAACCGGCATTGCACTTCGTATGCGAGCGCAATCGCCGTGATCAGCTCTCGCCCCGTTGCACCGGCACTCTCGGCGATCGCGAGCGCGGCGGAAATATTGTCGCTCGGATGCGCGGGTTCCTTCGACAGGTAAGTGTCGTTGTAATCGAAATAGCGGATGCAACAGCCGTTCGCGAACGCCGCCCAGTCCGGCGGCGCCTTGTGATTTGTGCCGATGATTGTCGATCCTTCTTTCGCCGAAAAGTCAGAAGCAACTTTTCGCGCTATCGCGCACGGCTCTTCCTTCCACGCTCCCAACGCGCAGCCTAATGAATCAATGACGCGCCGTTTGACTTCATGCACGACGTCCGTGGAAAGATCCTCAAATCGGAGCGCACACGCGTAATCAGCCAGTTGATGAGCAAGCATTTTGGACATGGAAGAATTGAAGCTGCAATCTGCCGATGAATCGCGCGCGGAGCAAGAAAGGCGATTGCAAAAACCTGGGGAACGCGCTCTGGCGTGCACATTTTCGCGGCTCGCCAAAAGTAGAACCTGTTATCTCCTAATCGATTTCCGGATCGCGTCAGCCAAAAAGAATGCGCCGATCAAAAGCAGAATAATGAACATTCCCGCCGACTGCCACGGCGCCATATACTGTCCCCAGTACCACGACGAGTCAGGATGCCGGAGTCCGAATAAACCAATCACGATTAGCAAGACGCCACCCAGCGCGCGTCTACCTGCTTTTGATTTCATTTAGCTGATCAACTTACCAAAGCCGCAGTTGTAGGGCACGTGCTCTTCGTGCCTTTTTGGCAATCGAAGCGGTTGCCCTACAATTAAAGAACGCGCACAATCTCTCCGTGAGCGAGTTTCAATTTGGCGGACAATTTGTCTGGCACCCGCCGCCGGAGCTGATCGCACAATCCAATTTGCAGCGGTTCATCGAGAAACACGCGCTCGCCTCTTATAGGGAACTGATGCGACGATCGACGACCGACATCGCCTGGTTCTGGGACACGGTCCTCGGCGATCTCGATATTCAGTTTTACAAACCGTACTCGCACGTTGTCGATCTGACCGAGGGCAAACCATGGGCGCGTTGGTGTGTGGATGGCGAAATGAACATCGTCCACAACACGCTCGATAAATACGCCGGCACCGAGGTCGACAAGCGTCTCGCCATCAAATCCGAAATAGAAGACGGCACAATGCGCACGGTCACCTACAAACAGCTGCGGGAGCAAGTTGATGAAATGGCCGCGGCCCTACGGGGGCTTGGCCTCGGCAAGGGTGAGGCCATCGGCGTATTTATGCCAATGGTTCCCGAGATCGTGATCGCGATGCTCGCGATCATCAAGATCGGCGGGATCTTCCTCCCGCTCTTCTCCGGCTTCGGAGCGGCTGCGATTGTTTCGCGACTCAATGACGCTGACGCCAAGGCGCTGATCACCGCCGCGGGAACATATCGGCGCGGAAAATTTTGCTCGATGAAACCGATCGCCGATGAAGCTGCGGCGCAAATTGCGACGCTACGGCATCTCGTAGTTCTCAATCAGGCCGGCGAATGGCTTGTCGAGGATGTACACATCAAAGCAGGGCCACCCGCGAGGTTCGGCGGTTCGTTTGGCGACGCTCCCACAGAGAGCACATCGGCAGAAGATCCGATGATGATCATTTACACGTCGGGCACTACTGGCCGTCCAAAAGGTGCGGTGCATACGCACTGCGGATTTCCCATTAAGTCTGCCCAGGATATGTGGCATGGGCTCGATTTGCATCCGGACGAGACGCTATTCTGGATGACCGACATGGGCTGGATGATGGGTCCGTGGGAAGTCTTCGGGACGTTGCTCCTAGGCGCAACGATGATGCTGTATGACGGCGCGCCGGATTTTCCTGAATCCGATCGCGTCTGGTCGTTGGTCGATCGCCACATGGTGACCGCGCTCGGCGTCTCTCCCACTTTGATTCGCGCACTGCGGTCCCGCGGCGGCGGGAGCGATGAGATCGTGCATCGACACGATCTTTCATCGTTGCGCAAGTTCGCGTCCACCGGCGAACCGTGGAACCCGGATCCGTGGATGTGGCTATTTCAAAACGTTGGGCGTGGAAAACTTCCGATCATCAATTATTCGGGCGGCACGGAAATTTCCGGCGGCATTGTGATGGGAAATGTTCTTACACCGATGAAGCCGTGCGCATTTTCCGGGCCGCTGCCCGGCATGGCGGCCGATGTTGTTGATGGAAATGGAAAATCCGTGCGCGGAAAGGTTGGCGAATTGGTGATTCGCGAGCCGTGGATTGGAATGACCCGGGGATTTTGGAAAGATCGCGAACGTTACATTGAGAGCTATTGGTCGCGCTGGCCGGACACGTGGGTGCACGGTGACTGGGCGGCAATTGATGATGACGGCCTTTGGTACATTCTCGGGCGCAGCGATGACACGATCAAAATTGCGGGCAAGCGACTCGGTCCGGCGGAAGTCGAATCAATTCTGGTTGCGCACCCGCAGGTCAGTGAAGCGGCGGCGGTTGGTGTGCCCGATCCGATCAAAGGCGAAGCGCTGGTTTGCTTCTGCGTTTTGAAAAAAGGTGCAAACGGAGATGTCGATCTGGCGAGCGCGTTAAAGAACAAAGTCGCAACCGAACTCGGCAAAGCGCTCATGCCGAAAGATGTCTTGTTCGTCGCGGATATCCCGAAAACGCGAAACGCGAAAGTCATGCGACGAATCGTCCGCGCGGCGTACATCGGCGAAAAGCTCGGCGATACCTCCGCGCTGGAGAACCCGGGGAGCCTGGAAGAAATCAAGCGCGCACCGAGATCGTAACACAGCCATCTTGGCTGGCTTGTCGAGCGGGCATCCTGCCCGCATGGACAAAGCACGCTGGAAGCCCACCCGACGAAACAGGCAAGATGCCTGTGCTACACCATTGGCCTAAACCTGCCGACTACTTCCTGCAGGCGACCGGTAATTTGGCCCAGGGAACAAACTTCGACGGCTTCCAATAAAGTCGGGAAACAATTTTCACCGCGCTCCACAACATCGACAAGTTGATCGAGCGCACGTTTCGCTTTCTCAGCATTCTTCTTTTTGAATTTCGCCAATCGATCCACTTGGAGTTGTTGTTTCTTTCGCGGCGTACGGGCAAGTTTTATTTCCGGTGCGTCCTCGTCGCCGTTGCGATATTTGTTCAAGCCAATGATCGGCCGAGTGCCTTCGTAGATTTGCTGCTCATAACGATGCGCGGCGTTTTGAATCTGGCTGCGTTGGTAACGGTCTTCCACCGCCGCCAGCACGCCGCCCAGTCGCTCGATCTCGCGAAACTCGTCGAGGATCGCTCCTTCCACTGCGCGCTCCACCGCTTTCATTCCCGGCGAACCGCTCAACATGTTCATCGTATGTTTGAAAATACCGGATTCCTCGAGCAGGATCGCCTGCCCATGCGCCGCGAGCCGGATCCATTCTTCGCTCGGCGTGGTGAACGGTTCATCCGCGCTGTTTGAATGGCACGAATTCGTGGCGTTCACGTAAGCGAGGATCAGTTCCGCAGCGGTGCGCGTGAGATTATTTTTGAATTCGGCTGCGATAAGCGATCGGCCGCTTGTCTGCGTGTGCAATTTGAAAAGCTGTCCGCGCGGTCCGGCGCCAAACGCGTCGCGCATACCGATCGCCCAGATCCGGCGTGACACACGCGCGAGCGCGATGTATTCGGCGTCCAGCCCGCAATCAAGAAAGAACGAAAGCCGTGGCCCGAATTGGTCGATCGGAATGCCACGCGCGGCGAACATTTCCGCGTAGGCAAAGCCGTTGGAGAGGGTGTAAGCCGCTTGCTGCACGGGCGTCGAACCGGCTTCGCCGATGTGATAACCGCTAATTGAGATCGGATACCAGCGCCGCATTTCGCGAGTAGTGAACTCGACCATGTCGGTAAGAAAACGCAGCGAGGCTTCGATCGGAAAAATGGTTTCGTTCTGCGCCTGGACTTCCTTGAAAATATCGGCCTGAATTGTGCCGCGCAGTTTTGGAACAACTTTCGGACCAAAACGCCGCTTAGCCGCCGCGATATACATCGCCATGATGATCGGCGCCGGGCCGCTGATCGTCATCGATGCGGAGAAGTTCGGCGAGCCAAGATCAAATCCGTCGTAAAGCCGCACCATGTCTTCGACCGTGTCGATCGCTACGCCGCCTTCGCCGATTTTTCCGAAGACTCCGTCCGCGTCGCTATCGATGCCGTAAAGGGTTGGCCCATCAAACGCGGTACTGAGTCGGTGCGTTCGCTGATGCTGGGTCAGATAATGAAAGCGCTCATTTGTGTCTTCAGCGAGCATGAGTCCAGAGAACAACCGGGTAGGCTCCTCTGGTGGCCGAGCCCCATTCCCGTTCGCTTTCTCCTTCGCACTGTTGGTGAAGGTTTTCCTGCCGTAGCTTCCCACTTCAATTTCGCGCACCGGCTCCAAATACATCTCGCGATACGCGCCGTTTAGAAACGGAAACTCACCCGGCAATCCTTCGCCGAAGAGATAACGCGCGATCTCGCCCGGTTCATCGATTTCTGGCAATGCTAGGCGCGGCAATGGCAATCCGGTCGGTGTATGTGTCACCGGCGTTTTTGCTTTGGTTTCATTCCAACGATGAACAAGCTCGCGCCCGAATTTTTCATCCGATCGCGCGCGCGTGACCTGATTGCGGACGAACTTGTTGTAATTCTCAACCGCTTCAACGACTTGTCCAAGTTTGCTCATTTGTTCCTTTCTTCGGTTGTAGAGGCGCTTGTGCCAAGCGCCTATCTCGGGCCCGGGCGTTTGACACAAACGCCGCTACACCTCGCCTCGCGAGATTAACTCAAACAATTCGTCCACGCCAGAATCGCGATGCCGTTTTGCAACCGTATCGATCAGTCGCTGATTGCGCCCGTTTTGTTCCAGACGTTGTTCGATTTCGGTGTGCGCGGTGGGGGCGCGCTGGAGATCACTCTTGTTCACGACCACAATGTCGGCGAGATCGAGCATGACGATCTTTTGCAGTTGCAACCGGCTGCCGTAATCGGGATTCATCACCAACACTGTTGAATCGACAATTCCATTTTTTTGGAACGGCATCGCTTCCTGGCCGGTGCCGACCGTCTCGATAATTACGTAGTCAAATTTCGATTCCGCGAGCAGCGCGAGACAATCATGTGTTGCGGGCGAAAGCCCGCCGGCTTGCCCACGTGTGGCCATGCTACGCATGAAGACACGATCGTCCTGCGAGTTGATCATAGTGGCGCGATCCCCCAGCAATGCGCCTTCGCCAATAACGCTCGGATCGTGCGACAAAATCGCGATACGCCTCTTGGGATTTTGATTCAGGAAACGCAATACCAATTCGTCGATCAGCGTCGTTTTTCCCGCGCCGCCCGGCCCGGTGAAACCGACTACCCTCGATGTTTGATGTGTGATGTTTGATTTTTGATGTTTTTTCTTTGCGTTTGGCGTTGGACGTTTCCTTCCGCGTGCAAATGAATCTTCGATTTCGGTGAGCTTGCGTGCTAATTCCATATCTGCCGATTTCACGCGCAGTCTCTTCTCGCGTCGCTTGCCGTAATGCTCGCGGACGTAATCGGTCATTTCCGTCAGAGAAGTGCCGGCAAAGAAAATTTTGTCCACACCTCTGCGCTTCATCGCGGCGGCATCATCATGCGTGATCGTTCCGCCGCCACCGCCAAAGATCCTGATGTCGCTTCCCCGTTTTCGCAAAAGGTCGACAACTTCCGCGAAGAACTCGATGTGCCCGCCGTTGTAACTGGAAATCCCGATGGCGCGCACGTCCTCCTGGATGGCTGCGCGCACGATGTCGCCGACCGTACGGTGATAACCGAGATAAATGACCTCAATCCCGTGTCGGATGAACTCCAGATTGATCGTATTGATCGCGCTGTCGTGCCCGTCGCAAATCGGGACAGCGGTGAGGATTCGAATCGGTGAAAGCATCAGTCGCAAAGCCTAACGTTAGTCGTTTGACAGGCAATGGCATTCTAGCCTAGTAGCGACTTCGATGAAAAGATCGCGGGCCCTTCCTACAATCGCATTGGCTGGTTTGATCGCCGGAATTCTCGATATCACCTCCGCGTTTGTGATCGCGGGGATCAAAGGCGCGGGATCCATTCGAATGTTGCAGGGGATCGCGAGGGGTTTGCTCGGGCAGCGTTCGTTCGAAGGAGGAATGGCAACGGCGGGGCTGGGTCTCGCCATTCACTTCCTGATCGCGTTTACCGCGGCGGCCGTGTTTTACGCCGCCAGCCGGAAATTCAGTTCTCTGACACAGCACGCCGTGGTGTCCGGAGTGCTTTACGGAATCGCGGTTTACATTTTCATGTATTGGATCGTCGTGCCGCTCGCGTTCCCGACCGCACGCCATTCCATGTCGAGAGACGTGACTGCTGTAATCATTCACATTGTTTTGATTGGGCTGCCGATCGCGCTGGTAGTCCGCCGTTTTTCGAACGAAAAATTGGCCGAATCATAAATGAAGAATCCTTTCGATTTTTCCGGAAGAGTCGTCCTGGTTACGGGTAGCTCGCGCGGAATTGGGGCGGAGATGGTCAAGGCGTTCGGTAAACGCGATGCGCAATGTGTCGTTAATTATGTCGCCGATGCGCAGGGGCAAAACAAGGCAGACGCGGAAAACGTTGCGACGAAGTTAAAAGATCCGCTTGTGATCGAGTGCGACGTGACACAGCCCGGTCAGGTCGAATCGATGATGACCGAGATCGGCGCCAAGCGCGGCGGGCTCGACATTCTCGTGAACAACTCCGGAATTATTAGCGATCGCACGATCAAGAAGATGTCGATGGAAGAGTTCGAGAGCGTGGTGCGCGTGAATCTCATCGGTACATTCACAGTCACGCAAAAGGCCGCCTCGATTCTGCGCAATGGCGGACGAATTGTGAACCTGTCTTCGGTCAGTGGCCAGATGGGGCTTTTCGGCCAGGCAAATTACTCGTCGAGCAAAGCCGCAATTATCGCGCTCACCAAAGTTTCCGCGCGCGAGTTTGCGCGTCAGAACATTACCGTCAACGCCATTGCGCCCGGCTTTATCGACATCGGGATGAGCAAAGGCATGTCTGAAGAGGTCACTGCGAATTTTATCAAACAAATCCCGCTTGGCCGTCTCGGCGAGGTCAATGAGATTGTCGATGGAGCGCTTTTTCTTGCCTCGCCGATGGCCTCATACATCACCGGCCACGTTTTGAACGTGAACGGCGGGTTTTATATGGGATAACGCTAGTCCCATTTTTGCACCAAAAGCCACACCAGCGCCGACAACATTGCCGCGAATGTCGATAGCACGAGCGCTGCACGTTTCGACTGGCGTTTTTTGAACTCAGGCCTGGGAATATCGTCGTGAATATGACTGGCTTCGTACATCCTCATCAGAAAAAACGCCACGACGAAGCCGACAGCGGCCCACTTGAGGCATCCAATGGTCAGTTCAAACATTTCGATTAAACTCTACCGCGAGAACTGCGGCGCTCAACAACGGCTGCCATGCTTTCTCCTTGGCGAAGACAGGTCTACCGGGCGCCAGCGTGCGCTATTGCAGGCGAAGGCCGGCTCTGCGGTCCCTTGGCCCTCGCTTCTTTTGGGCCGGGCCAGAAGCAAGAAAGACGACGCCGAACCGCTTTTTGCCGGGTAACTTTGAACTTCCACTGCTTTTCGGCGACAGCTAAACCGTGCAGAAATCGGGACGCAGAGAGCTTCTGGAGATCGTTGCGGCGAGCGAGCCGATCGCGCGCAAACTTCGCGCAATCGATAGAGCGCAATGGTCGGTGCAATTCTCACATGTTACTCAGCCGGCGCAGGCGTTTCTCGTCGCCACCATCGCCCATCGGATCGACAAAACAATTTGGGTCCTCTGTCCCAACGTTCATTCTCAAGAACTGGTTTATGAGAGCTTGCTGAACTGGCATCCGACTGCGTTTTTCCTGCCGGAAGCCGAGTTTGCCGCCGTCGAAAATGTTTTGCCCGATCCAGAAATCGCAGCCGAACGGCTCGCACTGCTTGCTCAGATCGAGCGCGAGGCCGGTCCCCATCTGATCGTCGCAACCCGTGCAAGCCTCGATCAAGCCGCGCCAAGGCGCGATGTGCTCCAATCCGGAGTCGCTCAATTTCGGCGCGGGGCAAACGCGAAGCTTGAACATCTCGTCGGACAACTCGCGGGCACTGGTTATGAGCGCGTCGCTCAAGTCACTACACGCGGGCAATTCGCCGTCCGTGGAGGCATTATCGATCTTTATTCGTGGCAGGCGCCATTACCGGTGCGCCTGGAGTTTCTTGGCGACGAAATCGATTCGTTGCGCGAATTCGACATCGATACTCAAACCTCGGTGCGCAATTTCACCTCGGTCGATATTTTGCTGGGAGCGACTGAAGATCAAAGCAGTGTCGTCGGCGATTATGTCGCGCGCGATCATTTAAGAATCGAGATCGAGCCGGGAATGGATGGCGGAGTTCCTGTCACGCCGGACCCGCTCGTCACTCCACAAATCAAAATCAGCGAAGGCTGGATTGAGAACGGTCCGGAAGATTTTAGCGGCGCGTTCCAGGATTGTGAAGTCGGCGACTTCGCGATCGGTGATCTCATACTCATGGAAGCTAAACGCGCGCACTTTTCCACTCGCTTGAAGGAGTGGCGCGCGCGCAAGGCAAGGATTGTTATCTACTTCCAAACTGAAGGCGAAATCGAGCGTTTTCGCGAGGTCATGGGCGAGAAGGAGGAGCTGGATGATGTCGATCTTCTCGAAGGAACGCTCGCGCGTGGCTTTTGTTTTCCGGCGGCCAATCTCGTCGTCCTCTCGGCGGCTGAATTATTTGGACGATTGGCTACCCATCCGCGGCGACGCCTGCGTCGTGCGGAAAGGCATCGCGCGCAAATCGATTTCAGCGAACTCACAGAAGGCGATCTGGTTGTTCATCTTGAGCACGGCGTGGGACGATTCCTCGGGCTGGCGAAAATTGGTAGGGCTCGACCGCCGGGCGCGCCGGAGCGCCTGGTGGCGGATGTCCCGGCGGTCCGTCCCTACCAGGACGAACACCAAGAGGTTCTCACGCTTGAGTTTGCCGATGAAGCAAAACTGTACGTCCCATTGGAACAAGCCTATTTGGTTTCGCGTTATGTCGGGGTCGGCAAAAGGTCGCCGGCTCTTAGTTCTCTCGGCGATGCGAGATGGACGCGCGCGAAGAAAAACGCCGCCGCTTCGATCTTCGACTACGCCGGCAAAATGCTCGCCGTTCAAGCGGAGCGGCAGATGCATCCCGGCCACGCATTTGCTCCTGATTCCAGATGGCAGGCGGAATTCGAACATTCGTTTCCATTTCGCGAAACGCCGGACCAATTGAAAGCAATCATCGACACGAAAATCGATATGGAGCGCCGGCAGCCGATGGACCGTCTGATTTGCGGTGATGTCGGCTTTGGCAAGACCGAAGTCGCAATTCGCGCTGCGTTCAAAGCGGTCATGGATGGCAAACAAGTCGCAGTCCTCGCGCCTACGACTGTTCTGGCCCAGCAGCATTTTGAAGTGTTTCGGCAGCGCATGCTTGATTACCCCGTCCGAATCGAAATGCTTAGCCGCTTCCGTTCGCAGGGAGAGCAGAAAAAAATCCTCGAACTTTTGCGCAGAGGCGGCGTCGATGTCGTCATCGGCACGCATCGACTAATCTCAGGCGATGTCGTTTTTAAAGATCTCGGACTCGTGGTCATCGACGAAGAACAGCGGTTTGGAGTTCTGCACAAAGAAAAATTCAAAGAGCTGTTCAAGCTCGTTGATGTCTTAACGCTCTCCGCCACACCGATTCCGCGCACCCTTTACCTATCCCTGGTCGGTGTGAAGGACATGTCCACGATCGAAACGCCGCCGCTCAACCGGCTGCCCGTCGAGACAATGGTCTCCGCTTATGATGAGCGCATTATTCGAGATGCCATCAATCGTGAACTGGAGCGCCAGGGTCAGGTTTTCTTTTTGCACAATCGTGTCCAAACGATCGAGCGTGCGCGTGATCGTATTGTCGATCTCTGCCCGCAGGCACGGGTTGAAATCGGGCATGGCCAAATGGGGTCCGATGAACTCGAAGCCGTCATGGCGCGATTCATTGCTGGGAAAGTCGACGTGCTTGTTTGCACCACAATTATCGAGAGCGGCCTCGATATCCCAAACGCTAACACGATCATCATCGATCGCGCGGACAGGTTTGGTCTCGCCGACCTTTATCAACTGCGCGGACGCGTCGGCCGAGCCGAGCACAAAGCTTATGCATATTTGCTTCTTCCGCGCGAAATGATGACAATCGGCGCTGCGCGCAAGCGGATCAATGCCATCAAACAGTACAGTTCGCTTGGCGCAGGTTTTCGCATTGCCATGCGCGACTTGGAAATTCGGGGCGCGGGCAGCATTCTGGGTACAGCGCAAAGCGGCCACATCATGGCGGTGGGTTTCGATTTATACTGTCAGTTGCTCAAGCAAGCGGTCGCGCAGCTCAAAGGTAAAAAGCTGCAGCTCCGACTTGATGTCGATCTGCGGCTCGATTTTGTCGCCACAAACGAAGCGGAATTCGTTCAGCAGCCAAAGGCCCCTGCAAGGGAAGCTGACAGTTTTCCCCGCAAAATCCCCGCCTTTATTCCGAACAGTTTTATCGGCGATGCCGCCTTACGTATCAAAGCTTACCGCGAGATTGCCGAGATTACCACGCGCGATCAATTGGGTCGTTTGCGTCGCGATTGGCGTGACCGGTTTGGGCGATTCCCGGTCGCGGTGGACAATTTATTTCTTCTTACCGAAATCAAGCTCGCGGCTACAAAATCCGGCGTGAGCCGGGTCGAGGTGCGTGAACGCAAATTGATGTTGACTCGGCACGAGGATTTTATACTTGTCGCGGGCAAATTCCCCCGTTTAGTTGCAGCCGGAATCGAGCAGTATCTCGGGGAAATTCTGGAGTTGTTTAAAAAACTATGAGACACATCATGCCTTGCTTTGCCATCGCGTTGCTGGCGGTTTTTGGGCCGGCTCTATTGCCACTTTGCTCTGCTGCGTTCGGCGCCGAGTCCGAAGTGATTAATGGGATCGCCGCGATTGTGAATGGAGACGTGATCACATATTCGCAAGTGCGTGAGTTGTCCGCGCCTCGGGAAAAGTTGTTGCGTTCCCAGTACACCGGCGCGGAATTGGAAAAGGCGTTGAAAGAGGCGCGGGAAGCGGCGCTGAAGGATCTGATCGACCGGCGCCTCATCATTCAGGCCTTTCAGAAGGAGAAATACGAAATTCCGGATCATTTTGTGGAAGAACAAGTGCGCGGAATTATCAAGGAGGCATTCGGTGGCGACCGCAATACGTTTATCAAGACGCTCGAGGCGCAGAGTTATTCGATAGGCGAGTTCAAACACAAGGAGACCGAAAGTATGATCGTGCAGGCGATGCGCGCCAAGAATATCAAGAAGAATCCAATTTCTTCACCGACGAAAGTAGAAGAGTATTACAAGAAACACCGCGCAGAATTCACCGCCAAGGAACAAGTTAAACTGCGCATGATCATGATCTCCGGCCACGCTGATACGGGGCAGTCTGCCACACAGAAAACGCTGGCCGAAGAGATTCTCGGCCAACTGGCTGGCGGCGCCGATTTCGAGCGCATCGCGCAGACTTATTCTGAGGACAGCACGCGCGATGTTGGCGGCGACTGGGGCTGGATCGAACGCAAGACGCTGGCCGCGCCACTCGAAAAGGTCGCCTTCAACATGCCGATTGGTAGGATCAGCAACATCATCGAGCATGGAGGCAATTATTACATCCTTAAGGTCGAGGAGAGACAGGGAGGGACGACCCGTTCCCTCGCTGACGCGCGACCCGACATCGAGAAGAAGCTAATCCAGGAAGAAGCCCAAAATCTTCAGGAACGCTGGATCGCGGGTCTGCGCGCCAAAGCCTACATCCGGACTTTCTGAAGTCTGATGTTCGATATTCGCCTTTCAGTGCGTTTCGCCGAATCATAGTTAGGGCTATGGAGCGTCTCCTTGTTCTTTACACCGTAATGTTCGCATTTGCTTACCCGTTCTCGCTCTGCCACCAGCTCTTGGTAAGTTAGCTTGGTATGCCAAACGCCCGGAATACCCCGATGTGGCGCAAGAGCGGCACTTGACAGGCTCCGGCGTTTTTGCGCTTCACGTCCGAGCAGACGGCAGCGTCGACCGCGTCGAGACTCTCAAAAGGATCGGCCATGACAGCGCCGCGATCGCTGCTTTCCGTGTGTGGCGCTTCCATCCACACAGTGGCAGTTGGACAATTAGAATGCCCATCCGCTACGTCGATGGTCCTGTTCGTCTCGATGAATCGATGAAGCGTCCGCCAGCTCCTGGATATGGTGCTTTGATTACCATATTCTCAAGCGCCAAATGACCAAAGGCGTAACGACGATGCAGCGAACCGCGGGCTCCTTGATGGCTAGTTTTCATATAGTTTAGTTCGTCCAGCTTGCACCCACGTACGGTTGCCAATCTTATGTCTTGTTAGACATTCAGGAATTCAGGCGACAAACCGCTCAAAATGTTGATCCATACCGCTCCCTCGGGCTTCGAGATCTTCTTCGCTCGGTGTGCGAAGGAGTTCGCCAAGCCAAATCCTCCCGATATGTCGCGCATTGTTGAGATTAGTGCCGAGCACGGAATCCATTACACGGATTTGTGACCGGCAATTCCGCCCGCCTTACGCCGGGCAAACGGTATCTCATCTCTGCTGGATCTCACCGCTCACACGCCCTTGCCAGGCACGGATGCGTTGAAGAAGATATATGATGCCTATTCGCATCGGCATTACGCTCGGAGACTGCGCGGGAATTGGCCCTCAGATTGTTCGAGCGGCGCTCAGCTCGAGATCATTGCCGGCAGCCGCCGCATATGTGGTCATAGGGAAATATCCCGATTGTTCGCCAGGTGTGCCGAGCCTTGAAACAGGGCGTGCTGCCGCGGCTGCGCTGGAAGAAGCAGCCACGTCAGCCCGACGCGGGGAGCTCGACGCGGTTGTGACCGGACCGGTCCACAAGGCGCGGATGTACGAAGCTGGCTTTAAATTTCCGGGGCAAACTGAATTTTTTGCCGAGCGCTGCGGCGTGAAAAATTTCGCGATGTGTTTGACGGGCGGCAAAATCACGGTCGCACTTGTCACAACACACATTCCGCTCAGCGAAGTCGCGCGTGCGCTCAAAGATAGTGAAATCGTACGCGTTGGTTTGTTGCTCGCTGATTTTCTTCGTCGGCGATCCAAGAACGCGCCGCGCATCGCTGTCGCCGGTTTAAATCCGCACGCCGGCGAATCCGGGAAACTCGGGCGCGAAGAAATCGAAATCATTGCGCCGGCGGTTGCCGAGCTGAACCGATCACTGATCACTAATCACCGATTACAGCCCGTCTTCACCGGTCCTCTGTCTCCCGATACAGTTTTTCATCGCGCGATTGAAAGTGAATTCGATGCCGTTCTCTGTATGTATCACGATCAAGGGTTGATCCCGCTGAAACTGCACGCATTTCACAGTGGCGTGAACGTGACCCTCGGCCTTCCCTTCCCGCGCACGAGTCCCGATCACGGCACGGCATTCGAAATCGCCGGCAAAGGAATCGCCCGCCCCGATAGCATGATCGCCGCGATCAATCTCGCGGTTGAACTCGCTGCCGGAACATAGGCATTCTGCCTGCTATCGGACGGACTCGCTGCGGCGAGCCTGTTCGGCTCGCGGGCTTCCCAACCTGCATGAGGTTGGCTTGGAGAACCGTCGAAAAAATTGCGGCCGTCACAGACCGCCGCTACTGGTGCTCGATACCTTCGATCACGATGACGAGCATGAGCATGACCACGAGGAGGATCGACAAGTACGTTTCGGTCTTTAACATCGGGCTGCAGAATACGTTCGTTTATCGCTGGAATTACTTTCTGCGGGCCCTCTTCGGACTGATTCCCCTGGCAGGCACAGTGTTTCTCTGGCGCGCCATCTTCAAAGAACGCGGCGGCGAGCTGCACGGCTATGATTATAGCTCGATGATTTATTACTATTTGCTCACGCTTCTGGTGAGCAATTTGGTCACGCCAACGGAAGACGAATGGCAAATCGCCGCCGACATTCGCGAAGGCCAGATCAACGCGTTGCTGACCAAGCCAATGAGTTACCTCGCCTACCGGCTCAGCATTTTTTTGAGCGGCCGTCTCGTTTACACATTCGTTACGCTGCCGCCCATCGCGTTGATCTTCATCTATTTCCGCCACTACATAGTGGTGCCGCAGGATCCGCTGACTTATCTCTTCGCGACAATGTCGATCGTAATGGCGGCATTCATTCAATTCTTCATCACTTATAGCCTAGCGATGATGGCGTTCTGGGTCCTGGAAATCTCGACCATCGTTTTCATCGTTTATTCGTTCGAATATTTCCTCGGCGGCCAAATGTTTCCCATCGACATCATGCCCGCGGGAATCCAGGCGGTGATGAAATGGCTGCCGTTTTATTACGAGCTGTTTTGTCCGGTCGCAATCTTTCTTGGCCGTTTACAAGGTGCGGCACTGGCAGAAGCGCTGGCGATTCAAAGCGGTTGGCTCCTGCTCGCGTGGGCCGCCGCGCGCGCAATGTGGAAACGCGGTCTCGGCCATTACCAGGCCGTGGGTGGATAACGTTCTGGCAACAAGACTCACCCGCCATAAGCGCATTCTGGTTCTGGAGACAAACACAATGACGAGCGGCTCTGCTCCGTCTACCTTTGGCGCCATGGACCGAATCGATGGACGCGCCGACGATGAATTGCGCCCGGTTGCGTTTGATTTGGGCATCGCGCCTCATGCGGGCGGCTCAGTGCTTGTTACGATGGGTAACACGCGCGTGATTTGCGGTGTAACCATCGAGGAAAACGTGCCCCGATGGATGAAAGAGCAAGGCGTAACGGGTGGCTGGCTTACCGCCGAATACTCGATGCTCCCATACTCGACGCAGACGCGAAAACCTCGCGACATTGCCAAAGGCCGGCTCGATGGCCGCAGCACGGAAATCCAACGTTTGATTGGCCGATCGCTACGAGCCGTTGTCGATCTTGAAAAGTTGGGGCCACGCACGATCTGGGTGGATTGCGATGTTTTACAAGCTGACGGCGGGACGCGCACCGCAGCGATTACAGGGGCCAGTTTAGCCGTCGCGATGGCCTGTCGGAAACTTGGGAAGGAAAAGAAGATCGATCTACCGCCGGTGCGAAAATTAGTGGCCGCGGTGAGCGCCGGCGTTCTCGACGGGCGCGCCATCGTCGATCTTAACTATGAAGAGGACAAGCTTGTCACCGTCGATTTCAGTCTCGTGGCTACCGAGGATGGCGAGTTTGTGGAGGTGCAAGGCTCCGGGGAGGAAGCAACCTTTGCGCAAGCGCAACTGGACGCAATGCTCGCGCTCGGCCGCAACGGCATCGCGGAGCTGGTCGCCGCGCAGCGCGCCGTTCTGGCGCGAATCATGATCTCGCCGCCGGAAACTTAAATCGTTGCTCACGCACACCGTTTGCTTTAAAGCGAAACGCGGCTCATGAAGAAAGCGCTAATCACCGGAATCACCGGTCAGGATGGGAGCTATCTGGCCGATTTCCTTCTGGAGAAAGGCTATGAGGTGCACGGGATCATTCGCCGGGCCAGCACATTTAACACCTCACGCATCGATCATCTTTACGCCGATCCACACATCAACGGAGTCCGAATGTTTCTCCATTACGGGGACCTGAGTGACTCCGTGAATTTGGTGAAACTTCTTTACGAATTGAAGCCGGACGAGATTTATCATCTCGGCGCGCAAAGCCATGTGCGCGTGAGCTTCGACATTCCTGAGTACACGTCCGATGTCACGGGCGTCGGCACAATCCGTATTCTGGAAGCCATCCGCGAAGTGGGATTGCGTTCCCGTTTCTATCAGGCATCAAGCAGCGAAATGTTCGGCAAGGCGCAACAAGTGCCCCAAACGGAGAAAACGCCATTCTGGCCGCGCAGTCCCTATGGCGTCGCAAAAGTTTTTTCATATTGGGCGACGGTCAACTACCGCGAGAGCTACGGCCTTTTCGCGAGCAATGGGATTCTGTTCAACCACGAAAGCCCGCGGCGCGGCGAAACTTTCGTCACCCGCAAAATCTCGCGCGCCGTCGCCGCTATCAAACACGGACTGCAAACGGAATTGTTCCTCGGTAACCTGGACGCAAAACGGGATTGGGGATATGCGCCTGAGTATGTCGAAGGCATGTGGCGAATTCTCCAGCATGGGGAAGGGGACGACTTCGTGTTGGCCAGCGGTGAAACCCACAGCGTGGCTGAGTTTGCCGAAGCGGCCTTTTCCCATGTCGATCTTGATTGGAAGGAATTCGTCAGACACGACCCGCGTTATGAGCGCCCGGCGGAAGTAGATCTCCTTATTGGCGACGCTTCCAAAGCTAGAAAGATCCTCAATTGGGAGCCAAAAGTGCGATTTTACGAGCTCGTCCGCATCATGGTCGACGCAGACATGGAATTGCTCTCGCATGAAACGCCCAGAAGACATCTCGGCAAATTGCCGTGATGTAGCCTAATGGATCGTGCTTGTGGTGGACTGGTTCGTTGCCGCCAGTTGAGCCGGAGGAGCCAGGGTTGGGATAGCTGCCGCGAGCGGCGCATCGACGATCGTTACTTTCGCGCCCCAGCCGACGATATCGTATAAATTAATGATGTCGCTGGAGCGCATCCGGATGCATCCGTAACTCGCGGGCAAACCGATGTTCCGTTCCTCCGGCGTGCCGTGGATGTAAATCGTCCGCGTATATGCGTTAGCATTATGAGGCTCGCGGCCACGCAGCCAAAGGATTCGTGTTACAATTGGATCCCGACCCGGCGAGTCGATTGGAACGACCTCGCCGGTGCGGCGTCGATCTTTGAAGACAGCGCCAACCGGAGCATGGTCGCCGATTTTCTTCGCGACCTCGAGCTCGCCCAGCGGAGTAAAAGAGCTGCCGGGCCGGTCACCAAGGCCGAACTTGGATGTGGAGACCGGATAAATGGCCATCAGATTTCCGCGATCGAGAAGAGCTAATTTTTGCTCGCGCGCACTGATAACGATTTGATGCCGCGTGTCAGGCGCGGCGCATGATGCGAGAAAAAGCGCCAGTAGCAAAAGGCAGGGACGCATCGCCGGGCGGTCAGTGGGAACGTACGATGGTGCGCCATCGTCGATTTTCATACGCGATTGAACCGGAAGAATTCTTCTGCGGTTACGGTTGTGGCCGCGGCGATTTCTTGAAATGGCGCGCCGCGCGCGGCCGCGATGGTCTCTGCCACAATGCGCGTGTGCGCCGGCTCGCATCGTTTCCCGCGAAACGGAACCGGCGCGAGATATGGACAATCCGTTTCGACCATGAATTTCCAGAAGGGAACCTTGGCGGCAACGTCGCGGACGCTCGCGCCGTTCTTAAACGTGACGATGCCGGTGAAGGAAATCAGATGCTCCAGGTCGAGAACTTCATTCGCCTGTTCGAGTGTGCCGCCGAAGCAATGGAACACGCCACGTAACTTTCCCGAATACGGCCTCATGATTTCGAGCGTGTTATCCCACGCATCGCGCTGGTGGATGACCACATTGAGCCCAAGCTCGACCGCCAAATCGAGTTGTTCTTCAAAAAGATCGGCCTGTTTCGATTTATATGCGCCATCTTCAATGCTGGCTTCCAGTTGTTCTTCAGTTCCGCTTTGCAACGCGTTGAACACCTGGACATTTTTCTGTTTCGCTGCTGCGACGCTCGGCAAATGATGATAATCAAGACCGGTCTCGCCGATCGCCACGACGCGCGGGCTTTTCGCCAGCTCACGCAACGGCGTAATGACGTCCTCCCCGGCTTGTTCGGCGTGGGTGGGATGAACCCCGATTACGGCGTAGATGCTCGGATATTTCTCGGCAAGCTCTATGGCTCGCCGGCTGCTCTCGATTGAGGTGCCGATTGTGATGATGCGGGTCACCCCAGCTTCGCGCGCCCGACGAAGCACATCATCGAAGTCGGCCGCAAAATCTGGGTAATCGAGATGAGCGTGGGTTTCGATTAGCATCGGAGTTGAAGGGTTGAAGCGTTGAAGAGTATCGCGAGAAAGTGACCGCTTTCAACGGTTCAGCTCTTTATCGCTTAAACGTTCAAATCACCATTCGAGTATTGTGCTTGCCCACGTAAGCCCTCCACCAAACACGACCATCAGAACGTAATCGCCCGGCTTAATCCGCCCGGTCCGATTGGCTTCATCGAGTGCGATTGCTACCGCCGCGGCCGAAGTGTTACCGTAACGATCGAGATTCACAAACATTTTGTCGCGTGAAATGCCGAGCCGATCGGCGATTGCCTCGATGATACGCACATTCGCCTGGTGCGGAATAACACAAGCAATGTCCTCGATAGAGAGTCCGGCCTGATCGAGAGCGTTCTTGGCCGCTTTTAGCATCGCCGTGACCGCCTGCTTGTAAACATCCTTCCCGGTCATGTGGATTGTTTGCAGATTCAGATCGACATTTTCGCGCGTGATCGGGCAGCGCGAACCGCCGCCGGGCATGAACAAAATATCCGTGTACTCACCGTCGCTGCCGATGTGGGTGCTAATTACCCCGTGAGCGCTGCCGCGATGGCGTAAAACGGCGGCGCCAGCACCGTCGCCGAAAAGCACGCAGGTGTTGCGATCCGTCCAGTTAGTGATCGATGTCAATTTCTCGGCCCCGATTACAAGGACAGTGTCATGTGTGTGTGAAGTAATAAATTGCTGCGCGATCTCCAGGCCGAAAAGAAACCCGGCACAGGCCGCAGAAATATCCAGACAAGCGGCGTTAGTTGCTCCGATCTTCTTCTGAACGAAACAGGCGGTCGCGGGAAAGAGCATATCGGGAGTGGCCGTTGCAACGAGAATGAGATTGATCTCTTTTGGCGAAATCTTTGCCTGTTCGATTGCGTTCATCGCCGCTTTGGTGGCCATGTCGCTTGTGTTTTCGTCTTTAGCGGCAATACGGCGCTCCTTAATGCCAGTGCGAGTAGTAATCCAATCGTCGCTCGTATTGACGATGCGCGAGAGGTCCGCGTTGGTCAGAATTTTTTCCGGCACATAACTGCCCGTGCCGATGATTGAGACCGTGCGCAGCGGTTTAGCGGAGCGCGGGCTCGAGCGAGGCTGTCGTTTCATTGTAACGGCGAATCTCCTCGACGATATGCGGGTTCACCTGCTGTTCAATTGACTCTGCCGCCACCCGCAGCGC
>JBKOXU010000092.1:0-11080 GCA_046725095.1 Verrucomicrobiota bacterium | reverse complement strand
ACCGGCGAACGCCTCCGAGACAATGAGATAACCTTGTCTGCTAAAGCTGAACCCGAAAGGAGTTACGCCGTGGGACAGGTTGCTCAACGGCTCGCTGGCGACTCCATTCGCGTCGACCATATATGTATCGATGAAATTTGTCGCCTTTTCGGTCACGACAAGCCCCGTGCCGCCCCGGTTAAACTGAATCTGCGCTGGCTGCGGATCCGTCATTCCACTGAGCGATCGAATTGATCCCAAAATCGGCGTCAACTCGCCGGTATTAAAATCAATGGTAAACCCCGCGATATTTCCAGTATCCTCGGCGCTATCCCCAAAATTAACAACGTAAACGAGATTTCCGCTGATGGTGACACTGACCGGAAGAAGGCCATTCGACGTCTCAGTATCCGTCAAGGTTAATCCGCCGTTCGGCTCGACCCGAAATGCAGAGAAGTTGTTTGATCCTGGGTTGACAACCAGGAGCCATTGGCCGTCCCCGCTGAGTGCTATGCCGCCCTGATTGCCCAGGGCCGCGTCGTTGCCACTTCCACCGGTAGCGAATGCCCTTATGAACCGGAGATTTCCGTTCGACTCCCGCTTATACGCTAGCACTTCATTGCCGCTGGAGGAATTGCTGGCCGTATATACCGCACCGGACGAAAGCACGCCTGCTTCGCGGGCGCGAGCAATTGTCGGAGCGATCCAGACGCCGAGGAATGCAACGGCGAGGGAGAAGCGCGAGAGCGTCTTCCACGATGAATGAGAGATTAATTGTTGGTTCTTCATACGAATAAGAGTGCGCGAGTAGAGATTTATTCCGGTTTTTTTGAAAATTGACGCTGGCGAGAGGATCCAGCAGCTACTCCCTCTAGCTTTCCCACGGCGCCCACAGCCCCGTGGCGAATCCGTCCTTTGGCGGGTCAGAGGTCAGAGGAGTGCCCTCGGCTCGACAACTGCGGTGCGCGATAAGGACGCGGCTTGTCTCTGGTCGCGGACACCATTCTCAATGGCGGTAACTTCTTTAGAAAAGAGAATCGAAAAGACCTGCAGACTGCGCGCCCGAAATGCGCCCGCGCAACTGAGCAGATAAAATCGCCACATCCGCCGGAAACGTTCGCCGTAGCGATCTGCAAAACGGGGCCAGGCGCGGCGGAAGTTTTCCTCCCAAGCCAGGAGGGTCGGGTCGTAATTCGGCCCGATGTTCTTGATGTCTTCAAGGATGAAAACGCCTTCCGCAGCGCGCATCAGTTGAGCGACGGAAGGAAGGATCGAGTTTGGGAAAATGTAGCGCTTGATCCAGGGATCGGCGTGGAAGCGCGAAACGTTTCCGCAAATTCCCTGGCAAAGAAACAATCCATCCTCGCCTAACGAGCGAGCAGCCGCTCGCATATAGGTGCGATAATTTTTGTGCCCGACATGCTCGACCATGCCCACGCTCACCACCCGATCAAATCGCTCGGTGACTTCGCGGTAGTCGCGAAGCTGGATTTCGACGTCCAACCCGCGACACCAACGTTGCGCGTAACGGAATTGCTCTCGAGAAATTGTTATCCCGACTACGTGGCAGCCGTAATGACGGGCGGCATAGCGGGCCAATCCACCCCAGCCGCAGCCGATGTCCAGCAGGCGAAGGCCCGGTCGCAAACGCAGCCTCTCGCAAATCCAATCCAGCTTCCGTAGTTGCGCCGAGGCGAGATCATCGCTCTCAGCGAAGAGCGCACAGGAATATTGCATATTCGGATCGAGGATTGCTTCGAAAAAATCGTTGCTCAGATCGTAATGCACCCGGCCGACTTTTCGGGAACGCCGGGAAGTTTGCTGGTTCACGAGAAGCGCGGTGAGTAGCGCCCAGACATTGGGAAGTCGAAATGTGAAACGCTTCTCGAGCCCGGCGCGAATGGCGCGGCAACACATTTCATCCAGCGCGTCGCAGTCCCACCAGCCATCCATATACGATTCCCCGAAACCGAGCGTCCCGGAAGCCAGGACTCGGCTAAAAAAGCGCCGGTCATACACCTGTATGTCCCAGGGGTGAGCGCCGTTGATGCGAATGTCCGCGGATGCGAGAAGATTGGTCATCACATTTTGGGCTCTGGACACATGACTTGGCCGATCACGGGAGCACTTCATCCCTGTCTGAAGAATCGCGCCAGCTGCGGCGATTAGTTTTATCGAGAAAAAAGGGGAACGAAGATGGAGCCGGATCTAGCTCTAACATTTCAAACCCGGCTCGGGCATCTGAGGCCCGCTAACTGCGGTCGGAGAGAAGCGTAAACAAGGACGAATTAAGAATTAAGAAGGAAGGAACGCCCGCTATCCCCACAGTTCTCGTGACGGCATTCCGATTTTTCCGTTCTGATAAGAAAGTCCGTGATCACGGTCGCCGGCGAGGAGTAATGGGCCGTCAAGATCGACATAATCGGCGGCGTGGGCCAGAAGGCGAGCCGGAGCGATTCCCAGCGAGGTGCAAACCATGCAACCAATAAATAATTTGAATCCGCTCTCTCGTGCGCGCTCGGACAAAGCGAGCGCTTCGGTTAGCCCGCCGGTTTTGTCGAGCTTTACGTTGATCACTTCGTAGCGATTCTTCAGCCGGGCAAGATCGGCGGTGGTATGACAACTTTCGTCCGCGCAGAGCGGAACCGGATGGTCGAGAGTTTCGAGGACTTCATCGGCGTCGGCCGGAAATGGTTGTTCGATCAATTCGGTACCGAATTGTTTCAACGCAGGAGCAATTTTCTGATAATGCGACGGCGACCAGGATTCGTTGGCGTCGATGAGCAAACGCGCCGCAGGCGCGGCGTCGCGCACAGCTTCCACGCGCGCAAGATCGAGTTCGTCGCCGCCGAGCTTGAGTTTCAGCAGCGGGGAGTTAGCAGCGGCTTTCGCTGCTGCCGCCATTTTGTCTGGCGCATCGAGACTGATCGTGAAAGAGGTCTCGACTTCAGGAACAATCGGAATGTTCGCCCATTCCCAGACGCGTTTGCCGGAAATCTTCGCTTCAAGGTCCCATAAAGCGCAGTCCAACGCATTTCTTGCCGAACCTGCCGGCAACAACTGTTGCAATTTTTGCCGGTCCAAATCTTTCGTGGTTTTGATGGATTCGATCTGCGCCAAGACCGAAGCGGTGGTCTGATTGTAACGCTCAATGGGGACGCCCTCGCCCCGGCCCGCGTGCTGGCCATCGCTAACCGTTACGACAACGACTCGCGATTCACTGCGACTGCCACGCGAAATGCGAAATGGTTTGTCCAGCGGCCAGCTTTGTTCCTGCGCCTCGATGATAAGCATGACAAAATTAACAGAATGGACAAAATGGTTTCAGAAAAGTCTGGTAATTCCAGATTCCGATAATTCGGTCAATTCTGTCGAAAAATCTTTCCCGAATTCGTAAGGGGGGCGCCGACAAATTCGTACGACATTCCGACAAACGGCATTGCTCGAGATGGGTGAAGCTCATGCCCCCAAATCTATGCTTGTTTTGCCACGAATACATTCCTTCGAGTTCCCCGCGGTTTTTTGACGTGCATGGAGCACTGCACGTAAGGTGCACAGAAGCGCGCTGGTGATTTAACCTACCGTGAATTCCATGAAGTCATGACGGATGAACAAGACGACGAACAGTTCTATCGCGACACGGAAAGTATCGCCTTTCCGAAATTGGATGACCGCCAGCTTGCTCTGCTCGAGCCATTGGGAAAACGACGCGTCGTAACCCGCGGCGAGATGATTCTCAAAGCCGGGCAGCGAGACTTCGGCCTCACGGTTGTGTTGCGTGGCGAGATCGAGGTTTTCGAATAAGGCTTGTTTTTTTTTATTCAAAAATGACAATTGCGTTACGGCAAAGTGACAATTGCGTTACCCCATTTCACGCAGATGCCATTTAATCCGAGCAAATAAGACATGTTGCGCTCCCTGACAGAATTCCCTAAGCGATTGGCCGGTAACAGTTTCGGGCAACGGCGCTATCTTTTTTACTCGCACGATGCCCAAGGCCTCGGCCATATCCAGCGTAATCTTGCCATCGCCGCGGCGGTGCTTGAAATGGACCCTGAAGCGGCCGTGCTGGTTGTTACCGGGACCAACCAGGTTCATCGACTGGGCGTGCCGCGGAACATAGGCGTTCTGAAGCTCCCCGGAGTCCGAAAAATTGCCAACCAATGGTATGAAGGGCGCGGCCTTCGAGTGCCGGCCTCGGACATGTTCGCCCTGCGCTCGAGCCTGCTCAAAGGGAGCGTCGAAGCATTTTGCCCGGATGTATTTTTGGCCGACAAACATCCTCTGGGGGCGCACCACGAATTAGAGGCGGCGCTCGAGATGCTGCACGCAAATGGCGGAAAAGCTGTGCTCGGCTTGCGTGACGTGTTGGATGATCCCGAGACGGTTGAGCGCGAGTGGGAGCAGGATCGTCTCAAGGAAAAAACAGCCGAGCACTATGAGCGCATCCTGATTTACGGACACCGGAAAGTGTTCGACCCGGTTCGTGAATACCAATTTCCGAAGGAACTGGCAGAGCGTAGCCATTTTTGCGGCTACGTAGTTAATCGTGTGCCTCCCGATGTGCGCGGATATGTGTCGCAACAAAAACGGCTGAAGGAGGCGGCCCAACGAGCGCCGTTGGTGGTCGGGTCTGCCGGCGGGGGCGAAGATGGATTTCGGGTTCTCGAAACCTTCATGCGATCCAGCGCCAGAGGGCAATGGCAAGGGATCGCCGTGAGCGGTCCGTTGGCGAAGAGAAAGGATACTCAAACATTGCGTCAGCTGGCCGCGAATGTTGGGGTAGGGATGTTTAGTTTCATCGCCGGACTGGCCGATCTCGTAAGCAGCGCCGGTGCGCTCGTCTGCATGGGAGGATACAACACCCTGGTCGAATCGGTGTCCCGCGGCACACCGACGGTCTGCATTCCCCGTATAATTCCGCGAACGGAACAGCTGATTCGGGCGCAATTAATGGCTCGCCTTGGTCTGCTGCGCTTGATCGAGCCGGCACAGCTCGATCCTGAAGTGATGCGAGCCGAGATTAAAGGAGCACTGCTCGATTCGCGTGCGGAATTAACCGCCCGCGCTTCGGCGCTGTCATTCGAAGGCGCGCGAGAGGCCGCGCGTCACCTGGTTGCTCTCGCCGGAGGCCGGATAAGCCAAAGCGGCGCGGCCAAGAATCTGGCCGGAGGAGTAAAATGATACATTCGCCCCCGGCAAAAGTTGGGTACGTGGTGAAGCGCTACCCGCGATTCTCTGAGACTTTTATCATTAACGAAATCCTCGCCCACGAGGCAGCCGGTCTCGAAGTGGAGATCTTCGCGCTGGGTTTCCCTTATGAGCCCTACTTTCAAGATGCCATTGCAAAGGTGCGCGCGCCCGTGCGTTACCTCCCCGCCGATGGCTTGAAAGCAATCGATTTTTGGGCGGCGCTGGAACAGGGGAGCGCGGTGTTACCTGGCTTTTGGAATCAGCTGGCGATCGGCAGGGGTGAGGATTTTCGGCAGGTCTACCAGGCATCACTCCTCGCGCGCGACGTTAAGGCGAATAACGTTACCCATTTACACGCACATTTTGCGACCAGCGCGGCGACTGTCACGCGGCTCGCTTCCTGTTTCACCGGCGTGCCTTACACGATCACCGCACACGCGAAGGACATTTTCCATCAAGCCGTCTCGAAAGAGGATCTTAGCCGGAAATTTGCAGACGCAGCCGCAGTCGTAACGGTCAGCAATTACAACGTCAAATATCTGCAACGGCTCTGCGGGGCGGCCGCCGAGAAAATTCGACGCATTTACAATGGCGTCGATCTTGAACTTTTCCCGTTCACGCCCGCGCCGAATCGCCCACCTCGAATTGTCGCGGTCGGGCGACTGGTCGAAAAAAAGGGATTTGCGGGGCTGATCGACGCGTGTGCATTGCTGGCGCAAAAAAAGCGCGACTTCATCTGTCAGATTGTCGGGTCGGGTGAGCTCGAGGCCGAGTTGCGCCAGCAAATCGAAAGCGCCCGGCTCGAGGACAGGGTCGAGCTGACCGGAGCGTTGCCGCAACGAGATGTGATCGAGCTCCTCAAAACAGCGAGTGTGCTCGTCGCTCCATCGGTCGTGGGTGCGGATGGCAACCGCGATGGTCTGCCGACTGTGCTGCTCGAAGCGATGGCACTCGGAACGCCGTGTGTGGCGACGAATATTGTCGGACTCCCCGAGTTGATCCGGCACGAGGAAACCGGGCTGCTGGTCAACGAGCGCGATTCGCTTGCGCTCGCAGGTGCGATCGAACGTCTCTTGGAGGATCGCGAGCTTGCGGCGCGTCTGGCGAAAGGCGCCCGCCGCTTGATTGAAACCGAATTTGATCTTCATCACAACGCCGCCCAGCTGCGATCGTTGTTTCGAATATTGACGGCAATCGATTCTATCGTCTGGATTTCGATCTCTACTACGACGGAGATCCAGCTCTGGATCTCGGCAATTTTGGCGTAAATGGAGAAAACTGATGCGTGTCGCCTACGTATGCGCCGATGCGGGTGTGCCGGTTTTTGGAAAAAAAGGGGCTTCAATTCATGTTCAGGGAGTCATGGGCGCTTTCCTAAAACTTGGCGCCGACGTCGAACTTTTCGCGGCGCGGTTTGACGGCGAGTGCCCGCCTGAACTCAGGGCCGTGAAAGTTCATCGCCTCACGCAAACAGCGAAGGGCGACGTTGCCGCGCGCGAAAAGGCGCTACTGGCGTTGAATCAAGAGCTGCGCCAGTCAGTCGAACGGGAAGATCCTTTCGACCTCATTTATGAGCGCTACTCGCTCTGGAGTTTCGCCGCGATCGAGTATGCGCGCGACTCCCGGACGCGGAGCGTGCTGGAAGTGAACGCTCCGCTGATTGAAGAACAGGCGGAACACCGGGCGTTGATAGATCGGGCCGCTGCCGAACGCGTTGCAGCCACTGTGTTCACCACCGCTAATGTCGTCGTGGCGGTTTCCGACGGTGTGGCGAATTACATTAAAGGGTACCCAGTTTCAGAAAATCGAGTGCACGTTATCCCGAATGGCGTGAACCCGCAGAGATTCGGCGGGGAGATTGATCCTTCCGCCCCGGCTGAACCCGGCATTTTTACAATAGGTTTCGTCGGCAACCTGCGCCCGTGGCATGGTCTTTCTGTTTTGCTCAAAGCGTTCGAGCTCGTGCAGCACCGAGACGATAGAACAAGGCTGCTCATTGTCGGTGGGGGAGATGAGCTCGAAAAACTGACGGCCAATGTCGCGACCAAAAGTTGGAGAAAATCGGTCGAATTGACGGGCGCAGTTTCGACGGAGAGCATACCAGGGTTGCTCGCTTCGATGGACGTCGGCGTGGCGCCCTATCCGAAGTTGGAGCGCTTCTATTTTTCGCCTCTGAAGATTTATGAATACATGGCGGCAGGACTTCCGGTAGTGGCAAGCCGCCTTGGGCAGATCGAGCAGGTGATCGAACACGGCCGCAACGGACTCCTTTGCGCTCCAGGAGATGCGTCTGATCTCTCACATGCTTTGATAAAGTTGAGAAGCGATCCGCGCTTGCGCGCGAAGCTCGGGTCAAACGCAAGAGCGACGGTTCTCGCCCGTCACACCTGGGATGGAGTGGTCGAACACATCCTTGCTCTGGTTGCTTTGCAGCCGAGCATGATGGGAACGCCCTGAGCCATGGCGCGGCCACTTTCATTTTCCGAAGCGCTTCCCGCCATCGGTCGTGTCAGCCGCCATTTCATGCCGCATCTGGCCGCGCATCGCCGGCTGGTAATCGGCTCAATGATCGCACTGTTCGGCGGTGTCTTGTTTCGCCTGCTCGAGCCCTGGCCTCTCAAATATGTTTTTGACCGTCTCTTCCGCGCGGAAGGCCAGCGGTTTACAGGGCTGCCTCTGATAGACCGGCTCGATGCAGTCCCGCTGCTCGCGGCCGCAGCAATCTCCATCGTTTTGATCGCCCTCCTGCGCGCCCTCGCCGATTACTGGAACAGCATTGGTTTCGCTCTGATCGGTAATCGCGTCCTTACTGAAATTCGGAGCAAGCTCTATCAGCATTTGCAGTGTTTGTCGCTCTCGTTCCACAGCCAGGCGCGCGGCGGCGATCTCCTCGTGCGGGTGATCGGAGACGTCAACATGCTTAAGGAAATCGCCGTCACGGCCATTCTTCCGTTGCTGGCCAATGTTCTCGTGCTCGCCGGAATGCTCGGATTAATGCTCTGGCTCAACTGGCGGCTGGCGTTGCTTGGTCTCGCCATTTTGCCGCTCAGCTTTCTCTTTACGTTGCGAGCGAGTCGCCGGATCCACAAAGTGGCGCGGGATCAGCGAAAACGCGAAGGCGCGATGGCGGCAACGGCGGCCGAATCGATCGGCGGAATCAAAGTTGTGCAAACGTTGTCCCTGGAGAACGCGTTCAGCCAATCATTCTCAAAACAGAACAAGAAAAGCCTGATGGAAGGCGTTCAGGGAAGCCGGCTGTCGGCCGCTTTGGAACGACGCGTTGATGTCTTGATCGCGATTGCGACGGCTTTGGTGGTCTGGCAGGGAGCATGGCTCGTCATGAGCAGAAGCATGACGCCGGGAGACCTGATTGTGTTTCTTACCTATCTAAAACGTGCTTTTACTCCGCTAAAAGACTTCGCAAAATACACCGGGCGACTGGCCAAAGGGGCGGCGGCCGGCGAGCGCGTGGTAGATCTGCTCGAGCGCGAACCTGAAATTCAGGATCCGCCCAATGCGATCGTTGCGCCTCCTTTCCGCGGCACCGTGCGTTTCGAAGATGTCAGCTTCGCCTACGATTCGGAGCTGATCGTCTTCGAGCACGTTGAGTTTGAGGTCCCGGCCGGACGACACGTGGCGATTGCGGGCGCCTCTGGGGTGGGGAAATCGACGTTGGTTGGTCTCATTCCGCGCCTCTACGATGTCACGGGCGGCCGAGTGTTAATTGACGGGCGCGATGTTCGCGAATTCACGCTGGCGTCGTTACGGTTGCAGATCAGCGTGCTGCTCCAGGAGACGCTACTTTTTGCGGCAAGTATTCGCGACAACATCGCTTACGGCGCTCCTGACGTTGACGCAGCCGAAGTTGAAGCCGCCGCGCGACTCGCCAACGCGCACGGGTTTATCGAAGAGATGCCGGAAGGCTACGAGACGATCGTGGGCGAGCGAGGTGTGACCTTATCGAACGGCCAGCGCCAGCGGATCGCCATTGCCCGGGCCGCCATCCGCCAATCACCAATTCTGATTTTAGATGAACCGACCACCGGTCTCGATGAGGAAAATCAGCGCGATGTCATCGAAGCCTTGGAACGACTCTCCCAGGGCCGGACGACATTCCTGATCACGCACGATCTCCGCACCGCCTCACGCTGCCATATGATCGTTTTGTTACACAATCGCCGCATCGTCGAACGCGGTTCGCACGAAGAATTAATGCGCGCCCAAGGCCGCTACGCCATGCTTTTCGACCTCGAGGCAAGCGAGAACCACGTGCGTGTCGCGGAGGAGGGTTCCATTGCTGTCACCCGCTGACGAAGAGCTGATCCGCAGGGATTCAACTCTGCCCGGGCTGCGTTACGCGCTCGATGGAGATGCTCTATGCGAGCTGGTTGTTGCGCAGCCCGGCCCGGTCAACCTGACCAAAGTACAAATCAATTATGTGCGCTACAAACCGGGAACGAGTTGCTTGTCCGGTTGTCTCTTCCATTTCGGTGAAAAAATGGTGCATGGCTACGTGCGTGCGCTGCGTTTGGATGCGCTCGACAAACTTCGGAAAGAAAACGAAAAACCGTCGGTGCCCGGACTCCTGGGTCCTAAGCGGCTTCTCGCTCCGACACTCGGATTAGTAATCTCAACGGCCGCAAACGACCGCAAGCTGCCCGCGCTCGCCACGCTGGTGCAAGAACCGGCGCGAATGCTAAAGCGGATTTTTCCTGACCATCCTGATCTCTGGGAGGGCACGATCGATCCTCTCAGTTACAAACCGGCTCGGCGCTTCGTCGCGAAGCTTGCCCACTCCCCATTCGTGGCAGCAGCTTTGAAGATTTATGACGCGAGAGAATTCGACAAAGCTTATCTCAACGTCCGATTGCTTGGTTCCGCCGCTTCGGCCGCGCCCTGGGTTGGGAAATCGTCGCGTCATCGAATTCTGGCGTTTGAATGGCTTGAAGGGACAGCGCTTCACCGTGTGCTCAGCAACACCGCCGCCCTTCAAGCCGCCGGCGCGGCCCTGCGAACGTTTCACGGCCAGAACGCAATCAGCCTGCCACTGCGAACCGCCCAAGAGCTCAGTCGGTCGGTCCTGGAAGTAGCGCGTGGAATCGCCGCGCTACGCCCGGACATAAAACGACAAGCCCGACAATTAGCGCAACGCATTTCACAATCGATCGATGATAATGCAGCAGGCGTCGCCACGATCCACGGCGATTTTTATTCGGCGCAGGTGATCGTGTCTGAGAATGGCGAGGTTAAGATCCTCGATTTGGATGAAGCTGCGACAGGTGATCCGCTTATCGATCTCGGCAACTTTTTGGCACACCTGGAGCGGGGTGTCCTTAACAAGGAAATAACCGAGTCTCAGGCGAAGCTGGCCAGCGCTGCGTTTTTGGAAGGTTATGCGAAACGTGATTTCAGGGAGTGTCGGGCACACATCAGCAGCGCGCTTTTTCGCCTTGCGCAAGAGCCGTTCCGAATGCGGCAGGCACACTGGGAGGATAGAATCGACGCAATTCTGCGACGCGTTGAAGGGCTGATCGACGCCGGCACGGACCGGTCACCCCGACTAAAACCGAGACGTGGACCTGACGTAAGCGTCAGCGACCCCTTCAATGTCGCTTCGGACGGGGCGATGCCATTTGTCGCTGCGGCACTCAATCCCCGAAAAGCGCATCGGGCATTGTCCCACCTGCTGAGCAAATCATTTTCGGACTTTGAGCTGCGCGAGATTCGCGTCGTTCGTTACAAAGAAAAACGCCGCTGTTTGATCGATTACCAACTCGAAACGCCCGAAGGTTTTCTGACTCTGCTCGGGAAGGTGCACGCGAAGCGCTTCGACGAGGCGAGTTACCTCGTTCAACGCTCATTATGGAATGCCGGCTTCGACGATCACAGCACGGATTGCATCAGCGTC
>JBKOXU010000034.1:0-22903 GCA_046725095.1 Verrucomicrobiota bacterium | reverse complement strand
TTGGATACACGGCCTACATTTGGCTGTTGCGCCATTGCGATCCGGCGAAAGTTGCCACTTACGCCTATGTGAATCCGATCGTGGCCGTCCTGCTTGGCGCCACTTTTGCCGGGGAAACTTTGACCATGCGCACGCTGGTCGCCGCTGCGCTTATCATCGGGTCTGTTGCGCTGGTGATTACCGCGCAACAGTTGAGACTAAGAGCCGAACCGCAAATAAGCGCCGCTGTGACTCCAGCCGATTGAGAATGATGAAAAGCGAAAATCGATCTGGCGACGGGAGCGACCGACAACTCCAACAGGCGTCGCGAGCAAAGGAGACGATCGAAGTCGTCAAGCGCAATTGGCGCGCCGAAATCGAGACGGCGCAAACGTATCGCGACCTTGCCGGGCGGGAACAGGATGAAAAACGCAAGGGCATTTTGTTGCGCATGGCCGAGGCGGAGGAACGGCACGCGCAACGCTGGGAGCAAAAGTTGCGAGACTTGGGCGTAGAGACTCCTGTTCTCGAAGACACGATCGGGCGGCGATTGAATCGCTGGTGGAATAAAGTCGCCGGCGCAAATATCGCCATTCGCCGCATGGAGGCTGCCGAGGAACGCCATGAGGCGGAATTTCGCGAGCAAGCCGACCGCGCGCTGGCCGGAGAACGGGATGTGCAGGAGTTCTTGCGGCAAAGCGCGCTCGAAGAAAAGGCGCACGCCCGAGCATTGAATGCGATGGCAGCGCCGCCCAGTCCGAGGACAGCACTTGATGCAATCCTTAAGCGCGAACGATGGCATGGACGCGGCGGCAGTTGGGTAGCCGATGCGATCTATGGCGCAAATGATGGACTCGGCGCGGTATTCGGAATTGTTTCGGGCGTAGCCGGCGCGACAAGTAACCAGCAACATTACATTCTCATAGCCGGCCTGGCGGGAACGCTCGCTTCGACGCTGTCGATGGGCGCAGGCGCCTATCTCGCTGCGAAAAGCGAAGCGGAAGTGTACGAAGCGGAGATCTCGCGTGAGCGCGCGGAGGTGGAAGAAAATCCCGAGGAAGAGATCGAGGAGATGTCGCTCTTTTATCAACTGCAAGGATTCAGCCCAGAAGAATCGCAGAAAATGGCGGAACGTCTCGCCCAACAGCCCGAACAATTCGTGCAGGCGATGGCGCAAAGTGAGCTCGGTTTATCCGAGCACCGGTTTCCCAATCAATGGACCGCCGCATTGTCGGCCGGCATTTCGACTGCAATTGGGGCGTTCATTCCGATTATTCCGTTCTTTTTCTCGGGCGGCGTTGAGGCGGTGATTATTTCCTTCGGCATCAGTTTGGTCGCGCATTTCGCCGTCGGCGCGCTGAAATCCCTGATTACGATCCGTTCCTGGTGGGCATCGGGCTTGGAAATGACTTGGATCGGCGTAATTGTCGCCGTTGTAACTTATGGGCTTGGGCTCGCGTTTGGGGCGTTAGGCTAAAAGGAAAAATTCGGACTGCTTGGGAGAACAATTTGCGTTCGCGTCTCCTTTATAATATCGGTGCGTTTTCAACATTTCGTAACTCGGATTGTCAATCAATTCTCACATGCATCTGCGTTTTGTAATCTCGCTCGTCTCTGTCGCGCTCGTGGCGCCGGCGGTTTTCGCTCAAGATAAGAATGCGCCGACGATCGATGAGTTAGTTTCCAAGAACGTCGAATCCAAGGGTGGCGCGCCTGCTTTGCAGGCGCTTCGGTCGCTGCGCCTCACCGGCAAACTGCTCGTGCGAGAGGGTCAGATCGAGCTGGCCTATCTCCAAACTAAAAAACGGCCGGATGAAATTCGCACCGAGGCAACACTTCAGGGCATGACTCAAGTGGAGGCATACGATGGGAAAGAAGGATGGAGAATCTCGCCCTTTCAGGGACGCAAAGATCCGGAAAAAATGTCAGCCGACGATATCAAATCGCTGATGGAAGACGCGGAGATCGACGGGCCGTTAGTGGATTGGAAGGCCAAAGGAAGCACAGTCGATTATCTCGGGACGGAAGACGTAGAGGGAACGCTCGCTCACAAATTGAAGGTCGTGCGGAAGAACGGCGACGTGAGCTTCGTTTACCTCGATCCCGATCATTTTTTAGAGATTCGAGTTGTGACACAACGCATCAAACACGGCGCACAAGAGGAGGTCGAGACCGATCTCGGAGATTACGAAAAAACCGGCGGCGTTTTTATTCCGACCTCGATTGACTCCGGCCGGAAGGGAGACCCCGACAAACAGAAGGTTATTATTGATAAAGCGGAGGCCAACGTGCCAGTCGATGACGCGATTTTTCATTTCCCGACCGCTTCCAAGTAATTCCTTACTAATCATCATGCGCTCCTTGAAGCTTATTTTGCCTGCTGCGCTGTTTCTCTGCGCTATCGTCTCCCGATCTGAGGAGGCGCCTTATAGCTCTGCTTCAATCTCCGGTTTAGGCGCGCGCAACATCGGCTCGGCAACAATGAGCGGGCGGATCTCGGCCCTCGCCGCAACAAGAGAGCCCTCCGGAAAAATCACTGTCTTTGTCGGGGCGGCCAGCGGCGGAGTGTGGAAATCTGACGATAGCGGTACACGCTATCGGCCAGTGTTCGACGAGCAGCCGGTGCAATCGATCGGCTCCATCGCACTTGATCCGAAAAATTCTAAAAATGTTTGGGTCGGAACTGGCGAATCCTGGACACGCAACAGCGTTTCCATCGGAAACGGGGTCTATAAATCCAGGGACGGAGGCGAGACTTGGACGCATGCCGGGCTTGAGAACTCCGAGCGGGTTGCAAAGATCGTGGTAAGTCCAAAAAATAGCGACACGATTTACGCGGCCGTGCCCGGCCCGTTGTGGAGCGACTCCGCCGATCGCGGCCTTTACAAGACTGAGGATGGGGGCAAGACGTGGAAGCAAATTCTGAAAGGCGCGAACCTTTCGACCGGTTGCACCTCGATTGCAATCGATCCGGCCAATCCGGACGTGATGCTCGCATGCATGTGGGATTTCCGCCGCAAAGGTTGGGAATATCGTTCGGGCGGCGAGAATCCTACCGCGCCCTCCGCCAGTGGACTGTTTCGTTCGGCCGACGGGGGGAACACTTGGACGGAGATTACGCCTGAAGCCAACAAAGGTTTTCCAAAGAAGCCGTATGGCCGCCTGGCGGTGGCGATCGCGCCTTCAAATGCCAAACGCGTTTACGCTTTTGTCGAATCGCCCGAGAGCGCGCTCTTTGTCTCCGATGACGGCGGCATGACGTGGGAAAAGCGTGACAAAAGCAACTGGATGGTGTGGCGTCCGTTCTATTTTGCAAATCTGGTTGTCGATCCAAAAAACCCCGATCGCCTGTTCAAGCCCGACGGCGCGCTGATTGTAAGCGAGGACGCTGGCAGGAGCTTCGCGGTCGTGGGCGGATTTCAAGGGACGCACGGCGACGCGCACGATGTCTGGATCGATCCAACCAATACGCAAACTGTCTTTGTCGGTGACGACGGCGGGATGTGGTATTCCTATAACAGCGGCAGTAAATGGTGGAAGGGCAATAACCTGCCGGTGTCGCAATTCTACCACGTTAGCGTGGACGATAGCGATCCCTACCGCGTCTATGGCGGTTTGCAGGATAACAGTTCGTGGGTGGGCGAATCGCAGTATCCCGGCGGAATCACCAACGCGCAGTGGGAAAACATGTACAACGGCGATGGTTTCTGGATGTTCCCCGATCCGGCCGATCCAGATTATATTTACGCCGAATATCAGGGCGGCGAGATCGGGCGGGTAAACCGGCGCACGCACGAAGCTCGCAACATCAAGCCGCGACCTAACTACAACGAGAAACTCCGATTCAATTGGAATACGCCAATCGCCCTGTCACCGAACGAAAAGGGAACGATTTACGTCGGCGCGCAATTTCTTTTCCGCTCACGCGATCACGGGCAGAACTGGGAACGCATTTCGCCAGACCTCACAACCAACGATCCACAAAAGCAGAAGCAAGAACAATCGGGCGGAGTCACGGTGGACAATTCATCCGCGGAAATGCACACCACGATCTACTCGATCAGCGAATCGCCCAAAGATAAATCACTGATCTGGGTCGGCACCGACGACGGCAATCTTCAGCTCACCCGCGACGGCGGCAAAACGTGGACCAATGTCGTGGGCAATGTTCCTGGTTTGCCAAAGAATTCGTGGGTCAGTTGGGTGCAGGCGAGTAACTTTGATGCAGGCACGGCCTACGCTGCTTTCGATCGCCACACATTCGGAGACATGGCGCCTTACGTCTTCCGGACAACCGATTATGGCAAAACCTGGACGCCTCTCGTAACACCGCAGGAGTCCAAGGGCGTGCGTGGCTACCCTCACGTAGTTAAAGAAGACGTCGTTAAGCCCAATCTGCTTTTTCTTGGGACCGAGTTTGGTCTGTTCGTATCGATTGACGGCGGACAAAGCTGGGCGCAATTCAAGGGCAATCACTTTCCCGCCGTTGCCGTCCGCGACCTCGCAATTCAACCGCGTGAAAACGATCTGGTTCTGGCAACGCACGGTCGCGGCATTTGGATCGTGGACGACATCACACCGCTGCGCGCTTTGACACCGGATCTTCTGACGCAGGAAGTTGCTTTCGTTTCGGCGCGGCCTGTGCAGCAACGGATTGAAGGAAGCGGTGGATGGGCCAATGGCGACGCCGTTTTTGTCGGCGATAATCCGCCGGACGCGGCCGTGATTACTTACTATCAACGTGCGCGTCATCTTTTCGGAAAAATAAAACTGCAAGTCCTGGATGCTTCCGGCCGTGTTGTTGACGAATTGCCGGCCAGCAAACGACCCGGGCTGAATCGAGTGACGTGGCCGATGCGGGAAAAACCGCCGCGCGTCCC
The DNA here is from genome assembly GCA_046725095.1 of Verrucomicrobiota bacterium. GTDB lineage: Bacteria > Verrucomicrobiota > Verrucomicrobiia > Chthoniobacterales > UBA10450 > Udaeobacter. The sequence goes on along the minus strand of JBKOXU010000034.1, from coordinate 18,044 downwards.
GCCTGCAGCGCAAGTTGCGTTCAACGGAACTCGTGGGCCGCGCCTGTTGCCTGGCACTTACACGGTGCGACTGACAAAGGGGGGCAAGGTTTCCGAGACGAAGTTGACAGTGGGCCTTGATCGCCGGGCGAAATTTAGCGAAGCCGACCGCAAGGCGCAGTTCGATGCGGCGATGAGAGTCCGCGCGCTATTTGACGAAGAAAGCGCGCTGATGGGTCGAATTTTATCGTTGCGCGCAGCACTGGCAAAGACTGGGGCAGGGTTGCCAGAAAGTGACCCGCTTCGCAAAGACGTCTCTGATTTCGACGGAAAGGTCGATGCCGTGCGCAAAAAAATTGTTGCCACAACCGAGGGAGGCGCAATTACCGGCGAGGAGCGGTTGCGGGAGCACACCGATCAACTCTACGGCGCTCTTCTCAGCTATGAAGGAAAACCTGGCGGTTATCAGGTAGCTTACATTGATGCGCTCAAGCGGGAAGTGGCTGATGTGACAAAAGAGTTCGAGCAATTGCTCGCACAGGATTTGCCCGGTTTAAATGAATCGCTCAAGTCTAAGGGCCAGCAGCCAATTTCGCCGCCACCAGCTAAAGTCGCTGTAAACGACGCACCTCGCGACTCGGGCGGCACGCCCGCCGCGCTTTCGGCCGATTTCCGCCTTTGCCAGTAGCGCTTAGCCAAGGCGTCGGCGCGACAGTCTTCGCTCTCCTTTACGACGCGAGCGAAGACTGGAGGTAAGGGGATTCGAACCCCTGGCCTTCTCATTGCGAACGAGACGCTCTACCAACTGAGCTATACCCCCGGCAGAGGAGCGAAAATATCACGACATGGCCATGGTCAGCAACGGAAAGAAATACCGCGCGCGCCATTTCCCCAGGGTCGTCCCGCGGCGGTTTGGAAACCGCCTCTCCTTGTCCTCTTCGGCTTCGCAGACAAAAAGCGGGCTTGCATTTATGAGATCAAATCGTAGACGATTGAAGAGAATTGCGTCTCGTCTCGTCGAATTGCCGAGATCGATTAGCGATCCTTAATTCAACCAACAACAAACCAGAAAGAACTATGAAAACCAAATTCTATCTCGCAGGCAGTGTCTGCGTCGCAAGTCTTGCTTTTTGCATGCCCCTTAACGCGCAGCTCACGCCCGCGACAACGGCTTCACCCACGGCAACGGTAGCCCCAGCCGCCAAATGGGCCGCGCGTCCACTTCCATTTCATGGGAAGGTTTCGGCGGTCGATCAAACCGCGAAAACGTTTACCCTCGGTGGCAAGGAGGGGTCGCGCGTCTTCAAGGTCACAGACGGCACCGTTATAACCAAGGCTGGCGCTCCTGCCACCATGACTGATCTGGTCGCAAACGAACAAGTCCGCGGCGCGTATATCAAACTACCTGACGGCACGTTTGAAGCGAAAACAGTGACGATCGGGCCGAAGACCGAAGGTGAAAAGAAGGCAAAGAAGGGGAAGAAGGGCGCTGCAGAAGAGGAAGCTTCTCCGGCTGCTTCTCCCACGCCCTAAATTCGATCGACAACAAGGAGTCGAAGGGTAAAATGGGCGCTTCGGGGGAAGCGCTCCTTCTTGATTTCACGCCTCGCCAGTGGCTTTCAAAGCGGCGCGAAGATCGGAAACGAAGCGTTTGTATTCTCTCTGGCGTGACTCCTCGTCGGGCTGGCGGAGCAGAGAGGACGGGTGAACAGTGGCAAGCACGCGCGGCGCAAACTTGGACGACAACACTTTGCCGCGCTCGCGCGTAACCCGAAACGACGGCCCGAAAATCGCCTGAGCAGCGGTCGCTCCGAGGCAGACCAGTAATTTCGGCTTCACCAAACGCAGCTCCGCCTCGAGCCATGGACGGCAGGCTGCGATTTCGCGCGAGTTCGGTTTCTGATGAATCCGGCGTTTCCCGCGCGGTTCCCACTTAAAATGTTTCACCGCGTTTGTAACGTAAACCTGGCTGCGGTCGATTCCGGCTTCTTTAAGCGCGCGATCCATGATCTGCCCTGCCGGTCCAACGAACGGTTTGCCGGCCGCATCTTCGTAATCGCCTGGCTGTTCGCCGACCAGCATCATCGGGGCGTCCTTCGGGCCTTCGCCAAACACTGTTTGAGTAGCCCGTTTGTAAAGGTGACATGCTGTGCAGTGACGCGAGGCTTCGCGTACTTCGGCCAGACTTGCTGTATCCGGCGGTCGCGCCGGGCGCGCAAACTCCTTGTCGTCCTTTCGCATCTTCCAGTAAAGAATCGAAACTAGTCTAGGTTGTAGCCGTCCGCATCTCGAGCGGCAGAAGCAAGATGCAACTCGAAACTGAACGACTCATTCTGCGCTCTTTTCGCGGGGAAGATATCGATCGCATGGCGCAGTTGTTTGCGAATCCAGATTTCATGCGCTTTTCGTTGGGCGTTTTCACCGAACGCAAACAGACCGTCGCTTTCATCGAGAAAGTCACGGGCTGGGATCGCGCTGGCATTCCGTCGCAGTTCGCCGTCGTGCCACGCGGCGAGGAGGCGATTATCGGCTACTGCGGTTTCTTTTATCATCCGGAGCACGGGATCGAAGACATCGAGATCGGTTACCGACTCGATCCCCGTTACTGGAACCGCGGCCTCATTACTGAAGCCGCGCGCGCCGTGCGTGATCACGGCTTTCGCGACTGGGACCTGTCGCGCGTCATCTCACTCATTCACCCAGAAAACGTCCCCTCACGTCGCGTGGCGGAGAAAAATGGAATGAAGGTCGAGAAGGAAATTACGTTTCGAGGTTTTCCGACGCTGGTGTTCGCGATAACGCAAGAGCAGTGGATGGCGGAGCGTGCCGCTTGAGGAACTCGCGCGCGAGCGCGCGGTAAGCGTTTGCTCCAGCTCCATTGGGGTCGTATTCCAAGATCGATTTTCCGAAGCTCGGTGCTTCGCTTAAGCGAACACTGCGCGGAATCACTGTCTCGTAAACGCGTTCGCCAAAATGCTCGCGAACCTCGCTTACCACTTGGCTACTGAGGTTGGTGCGAGTATCGAACATGGTCATGACAATCCCTCCCAGCTCAAGCCGGCCGTTGGCGCCCGAATCGCGCACTTGCTCGATGAGTCGCACGATCTTGACCAGCCCTTCGAGAGCGAAATACTCGCACTGAATCGGCGTTAAAAGTTCATCGGCGGCGGCAAGCGCATTGCTCATGAGAATCCCGAGGGACGGCGGACAATCGAGCAAGACAAAATCAAACGTATCGTCCGTTTGCAGTGGCTTGAGAGTTTCCGCCAGTCGGGTGAGGTGGTTCGGCATTCGGGCAATTTCAACTTCGGCGCCGGCTAAATCGAGATCGGCAGGCACAATAAAGAAGCCGTCTCGCTCGGTAGGCAAAATTCTTTCAGTGATTGACGCATCGCCGAGCAACGGCTCATAGAGGCTGGTTCCATCCATTCCTTCCAAACCGAGCGAGCTGGTCGCGTTCGCCTGCGAATCGAGATCGACGAGCAAAATGCGATGGCCAAGTTCGGCGAGCGCAGAGCCGAGATTTACGGCCGTGGTCGTTTTACCGACACCGCCTTTTTGATTGGCGATCGCTACGATTTTCATTTAGGGAAGCCGTGGTATGAACATTTTGTGTGTCGGGGCGGGCGGGTGTCTCGCCTGCCAACTATCGGGTTGGCTACGGCACGAGTCCATCGGAGCGACAGGGATGATGATGTTACCGGTCGCGGCAGACAGAAACTAGATTTTTCGGATTTCAGATTTGGAATTTCGGCAGTAGCGTTTAAGCGTCCCAGCCTGTGAAAGCTCCTCCATTCTTAATCGAAGCTACACCGAAGGCGAAAGCTTTGGAGCGTGAAGAACCCATCGTCTTACGCAGCCAGGACGCACGCGGGGTTGTTACGCTGAGATTGAACCGGCCGCAGGTTTTCAACGCCTTGTCGAAGGCCATGCTTGAAACATTGCAGCGCGAGTTCGACGCGATCGCTGCTGACGAATCTGTGCGCGCAGTCGTTCTCGCCGCCGAAGGCAGAGCGTTTTGTGCCGGCCATGACCTCAAGGAGATGCGAGCGACGCCATCGCTCAATTACTACCAGCGGCTCTTCGCGCAATGCTCAAAAATGATGCTGGCCGTGCAGCGCCTGCCCGTACCTGTAATTGCGCGCGTCCACGGCGTCGCTACTGCCGCGGGCTGTCAGTTGGTGGCCATGTGCGATCTCGCCATCGCATCTACCGCCGCGAAATTTGCCGTGAGCGGTGTAAACCTTGGTTTGTTCTGTTCGGCGCCAGCTGTGGCGCTTTCGCGCAACGTTTTGCGCAAGGCGGCGTTCGAGATGCTCGTTACCGGTGAATTTATAAGCGCTGAGGAAGCAAAGGAACGCGGTCTGATCAACCGTGTCGTGGCGCCGGAACAGCTCGATGCCGAGGTCGAGAAGGTGGTTGCCAGGATCATTTCCAAGCCGCGCGTTGCTGTGGCAATAGGGAAAGAACTTTTTTACCGCCAGGCTGAACTAGGCATCGCAGCTGGGTACGAAGCGGCGAACCAGGCCATGGCTTGCAATATGATGGACGAGGCCGCGCTGGAAGGTGTCCAAGCGTTCATCGAAAAACGGCCACCCCGGTGGAGCGAAGGCGTCAAGCGCTGACATTCTCAACGCTTCAACGGTTTGGCGATTCAACGATTTACCGGATTTCCGTCGTGACTTTTACCCTTCAAGACCTGGCAACAATGTGCAGCGGAGAATTAGTCGGCGACCCGTCGCTAACGATCACCGGCGCCGCGTCGCTCGCGGAAGCGACTGCCGGCGACATCAGCTTTTTTTCGAACCGCAAATATGTCGGACTCCTGCGCAAAACGCGCGCCTCTGCCGTTTTCGTTCCATCCGATTTTGCCGAGGCCATCTCAGCCGCGCAGATTCGGGTTTCAAATCCAGCCAAGGCCTTCGAGCAAGTCGTCCTTAAACTCGCGCCGAAACCAATCACATTTAAGCCTGGAATTCATCCGAGCGCGGTTGTTGACCCGAACGCCCAGATTGGCGAGCGGGTGTCAATTCAGCCATATGCAGTCATCGAAGCCGGGGCCAGGATCGGCGATGACACAGTCATAGGAGCCGGAACGTACATCGGCCATGAAGTAGGGATTGGAGCGGCCTGCCTTATCTATCCGCGAGTAACGATTCGCGAGCGGACCCGGATTGGCTCGCGTGTGATCATTCATAGCGGCGCGGTGATTGGTGCTGATGGTTTTGGATTTGAAGTAGTCGACGGCCGACAGGAAAAAATTCAGCAGCTCGGGATCGTTCAGATCGACGATGATGTCGAGATCGGCGCTAACACGACGATTGATCGCGCCCGGTTTGGCCGGACGTGGGTCCAGCAAGGTGTTAAGATCGACAATCTCGTACAGATCGCGCACAACGTTGTCATTGGAAAAAATTCCGTCATCGTGGCGCAGACCGGCATATCAGGCAGCACTCGCGTGGGAGAGCGCGTTACCATGGCGGGGCAGGTGGGCATCGTGGGCCATGTCGAAATCGCTGATGGCAGCGTAATTGCGGCGCAAAGCGGCGTTTCCAAGAATGTTCCGGGAGGCACTTGGTTCGGCTACCCCGCGGCTCCGATTGCCGAAGTCAAGCAACAGATTGCCTGGATCCACCGGCTCGGGAAACTTTTCGCCCGTGTCAAAGAGATCGAAAAGAAAATCGGGTTGTAAACACGGGCCGATCGTACTGTCGACCCGTCTGCTCTAGGAGTTTCTGCAGGGCGTTGGGAGAGATCCATTCGGCGCCGCTGACGTGCACTGTTTCTGCTTCCCGTAAATCAGAGGTAGCTACCGTCAGGTCGAAGCGTCCTGCGTATTTGCTTGCGAACCGCTCAATAATCGCGTCGGCTGTTTGTCCACGTCTCGAATACACGATCTGCACGTCGCCTGGGTCTGAACTCGTATTGACTTTCCTGTTTTTCCCATCAAAAACGATGACCACGCGCACGCCAGTCCAGTCCTGATAATGCCGCAGTTGGCTAATCAACGCTTCCCGTGCAAGCGAGGAGCGCCGTACGTGAAGTTTGCGCAACTCAGGCCAGGCAAAGATGATGCTGTGCCCATCGACGATTAAATAACGTGTGCGCTGCGGCATTGGTAAATGGGCTGGCCTTATGCCGCACCCCGGATCTTTTCCGAACGCAGTTCCCGCATTATTCGGCCACGACGGGTTCCTTCTTTTCCCGCGGCTTGGCCGGCTCCCGGCGTGCCGAACGAACTGACGCTTGCTTGCGCTGCAGATAAGCTCTTCGTCTCCTGCGTTTGGCTCGCCTCCGGTGCTGTTGACTCATCGAGCGTCTATCGGTTGAAACTCGGGGAAACGCAATCTGAATTCGAGCTTCCACGTGCTCGAATCGCCCGATACGAGCCGAAATTGGAATTTGCATTTGAGAGTCCTGCGCTGTTACAAGAGAACCTTCCATGGCCCACTTGAGTTCTGCGACTTCAGCGGTCACTGAAAAAAACGTGATTGGCCTTTCACTGCTCTTCCTGATGCTGGCCGTCGTTTTCGGGGCTCTCAACGGCCACAAAGTAAATGCGCTCCGTGCAAATGTGGCGAATGCCGAGGCAGTACGCCGTCCGGTTGAGAGTCGAAGCGTAACTCGGCAACGAGATTCGAAGACAAAGGAAACGACCGCAGCGGGCGAACAAGACAAGCTTGCGCAAGCAGAAAACAGGGCGGCAAAGGCTGACGAGGAACTGGCGCAATTGCGGAAAGAAAAAGCTGATCTTCAAACCCGACTGGATGCAAATCAGAGCGAGATCGCTTGGTTGCAAAAGCGGGTCGAAGAAGCGGAAAAAGCAGCCAAACCGCCGGAAACTCCTGCCGCTTCCGCCGCTTCCGTCACGGAACTACAGGCGCAACTCGATGATGCCCGTCGTCAACTCGATAGCGCGGAAAGAGAAAAAGTCTTTTTGTCCGAAAAACTTCAGAGCGCCCAAGAGCGGTCCGTTCCGGTTCAGGAAGAGAGAAAGCGCCGGGACACAGGCGTCCGCAGAACAGGAGTGCGCGGAACCGTGCTTGCAGTCAATCAGGCGTACAATTTTGTTGTATTAAATCTCGGTGCTCGCCAAGGGGTCGAACTGAATTCAGAGATGCTTGTTTTGCGGGAGGGCACCCTGATCGGTAAAATTCGCATTTCTTCAGTTGAACCCGCGACCGCTATCGGCGATATCATCACCAGCAGTTTGGCGCGTGGCGTCCAAGTGCAACCTGGAGATACAGTGATTTATGCTGGCACAAGTCCATAAACTTTGGAAAGAGATCACATCCGCACTGTTATGTGCGCTAGCGCTGACCATCGCCTCATGCGCGAGCACCAACGAACCACCTCGTCTGGTCGATGATCCAGACGATCACGGTGATTCGGCGATTCCTTGGAATAAGCAGGAGAAGTGGGAGACGACCGGGGGTCAGCTCACGGAGTTCACCGACAGGCGATAGCTGGCGTGATATGGGCATTCTGCTCAAGCCCGCTGACTAGATCCAAAAACTGGCTGGAATCACAGCGTTCTTTGGCACCACCACGATGCCGTCGCGGATGAAGTAATTGTCGCCGTCAAAATTCGGAGGCTTACCTTCCGGCGTGATTACGACCCCGTCGGCAATACGTGCGTTCTTGTCGATGATTGCACGGTCGATCACACAATTGCGCCCGATGCCGATCGGCGGTTGCGCTGAATCGACGCGTCGATCGTGCTCAAAGTAATCCGCACCCATTATTATGCTGTTACGGATCGTCGCGCCGCTCTGGATAATGCTGCGTATCCCAACAACGCAGCGTTCCAGGTGCGCATCGGAAATGATGCATCCATCTGAAATGATCGCTTGGCGAAGGCTGGCTCCGTTGATTTTGCTCCCCGGCAAGAACCGCGGATGCGTGTAGATCGGCGACTCCGGCTCGAAAAAGCTATACTCGGGAACGATGTCGGTGAGATCAAGATTCGCCTCATAAAAAGCCCGGATTGTTCCAATATCTTCCCAGTAACCCTTAAAAATAAATGCGCTTACGCGTCGGTCCTTGATCGACTGTGGTATGATATGGTTACCGAAATCGACCAGGTCATTCTCCAAACATTCGATCAGCACCTTCCGATTGAAGACGTAGATTCCCATCGACGCCTGAAATAATTCCTCGTCTTCACTCAAGTCGATGGTGCCGAGCAGCTCTCGGTCCATCTTCATCTCGCGCAGCACAGCTTCGTCACTCGGCTTCTCTACGAAACGCGTAATCCGCCGATCGACTCCACTTTGCATAATGCCGAACTCGGAAACCTGGTCTCGATGGACCGGTTTCGTGGCCAGGGTGATGTCCGCGCCCAAGCGGATGTGCTGATGCAGCAGCGCGCGAAAATCCATCCGGTAAAGCTGGTCGCCGCTCAAAATCAGGTAATAATCAAATGGGCGCTCCAGGAAATAGCGCATGTTTTGCCGAACTGCGTCGGCAGTTCCCTGGTACCATTGCGAACCAGCGGGCGTTTGTTGAGCAGCAAGAATATCGATAAAGCTGCGCGAGAAATTGTCGAATTTGTAACTCGCCTGGATATGCCGATGTAACGACATGCTGTTGAACTGAGTAAGCACATAGATCGAGCGCAGGCCGGAATTCAGGCAATTGCTGATGGGAATATCCACAATGCGATATTTACCTCCGAGTGGCACGGCGGGTTTGGCACGGTCCTTTGTTAATGGGAACAAACGCGTGCCGGCGCCGCCACCCATAATGATTGCAAGCGTTTGCTGGATTGTGCCTGGTGGAAGCGCAGCCCCGACCGCTGTCGGAGTCGGAGCTTTTGAAAGCGAATCGCGCTCGTGCCGGTCTTGCATTGCTACCAATCAATAACCTAGCCTCTGCGCTTCGCGGCAACTTTTTTGAATCGGGGCAGACGAGTGTCTACCTTTCCGCGGAACGGAGCCGCGTTCAGAATCAGGCGAACTAACGCAAATGAATGAGATTGAAGTTGCTTTTTCGCGTCCATTCCCGTGATTGGCGGATAGCACTTTTTCTCCTCTTTTCCTTAGGCGCTAACATATTTTTACCATGCAGGCTGAGATCTTCACACTTTGCGATGCTGCTACGGTGGCCGGCGGCAAACTGAATATTTTGGGATCGTTTGACACGATCGGCGCTCATTCTTTTCCCTGTGATCATCCAATGTGTGCAGTCGCATGTAAGCTCCGATTTGATGTGGGCGAGGAGGGCCGCCACTCGATTGAGATGCACTTCTGCGATCCAGACATGCGGCCAGTTCTCAAGCCGATACGTCAGGATTTCGAGATTCGAATTCCCGGTAACCAATCTCAGACGCACACTCACATCTGGCAGCATCTCGGTTTTCACCTTGAACGTCCTGGCGACTACTACTTCGAGCTCAAGGTCGACGGCGACACGAAAAGCCGCATCCCTTTGTATGTAGTCCAGGCACAGCGACGCTGAGCTTCCGGCAAGCACTGGCGCTATCGGCTGGCTGGAGTTGCAGCGAATCAATCAGAACTTGTCCTGAGCGGAGCTGAATGGATGGCCGCAAACGATCGAAATGGAAGCAGTCTGTCGACATGGGGCGAATCTTGCGGCTGAGGACAGCCGCAATTAGACTCCAAACATGTGCGGAATCGTTGGCTACGTTGGTCGTGCCGAAGCAGCGCCGATTTTACTCGATGGGCTGCGACGTCTCGAGTATCGAGGCTACGATTCCGCCGGCGTTGCCGTTGTAAACCAAGGCCAGCTCGAGACACGAAAATGTGCCGGACGCATCGCGGTACTCGCCAGTTTAATCGGAAAGCAGCCCCTTTCAGGGTCCTTCGGCGTCAGTCATACGCGATGGGCCACGCACGGGAAAGTGACTGATGAAAATGCGCACCCGCACTCCGACGCCAGCGGCAAGCTCGCGCTTGTGCATAACGGGGTGATCGAAAATTATCAGGCGCTCAAGGAACAGTTAATTAAGGATGGTGACACCGATTTTCGCTCGGAAACTGACACCGAAGTGCTCGCGCATCTGATCGGGAAACTCTACGACGAATCCTGCGCAAGTACGGTGGATACCCCCCAGAAAAAAGCACGGCTCTTCGCTGCCGTTCGGATCGCTCTTAAGCAAGTCATCGGGACATATGGTATCGCCCTTGTCCATGCAGATGTCCCAGATTTCATGATCGGCGCCCGGCGAGGAAGTCCGCTGGTTCTCGGGGTAGGTAAAAGCGAAAATTTTCTGGCCAGCGATGTGAGCGCGATCGTCGCTTACACCCGCGACGCCGTCTACTTAAACGACTTCGATGTGGTTGTGTTGGCGCGAGACAAATTCGAGATCAGCTCACTGGCCGGTGAGAGCGGGGACCATCGAGTCAGCAAATTAGAATTCACAGCTGAGGACATCAAGAAGGGCGACTTCCAGCATTACATGCTCAAGGAAATCTTTGAGCAACCGAACACGGTACGGGACGCGATGAGGGGCCGTCTCAGCTTGGAAGACTGCACGGCGAAGCTGGGCGGCTTAAACATGACACCCACGCAATTGCGCGATGTCGGTCGCATTGTTCTGACCGGTTGCGGCACCGCTCTCCACGCCGGCAGAGTAGGGGAATATCTGATCGAGCGGCTCGCAAATATTCCCACCGAAGTCGAGTTCGCGAGCGAGTTTCGTCATCGCAATACTCCGATAACCCCCGAAACACTGGTGTTCGCCATCAGTCAGAGCGGCGAAACCGCAGATACACTCGGTGCGTTGCGTGAAAGCCGACGCAAAGGTTTTCGCACACTCGGAATTTGTAACAACGTCGCGAGTACTATCGCGCGCGAGAGCGACGGTGGCGTTTATATGCACGCCGGACCGGAGATCGGCGTCGCGGCCACGAAATCTTTCACTTCGCAACTTGTCATTCTTACGCTCCTTGGCCTGCTCTTCGGCCGGATGCGAAATCTTTCCACCTCTGAAGGAAGCCGCATCATTGAGGCGCTGGAAGCCTTGCCTGAGCAAATCGAGACGGTCCTGAAACTCAGCGATGAGATCAAAACCATCGCGAAAAAATATGCCGGTGTGAACGGGATGCTTTTCTTTGGCCGCCAATTCAATTTTCCGATCGCGCTCGAAGGTGCCCTCAAAATGAAGGAGATTACCTATCTTTTCGCCGAAGGGCATCCGAGCGCCGAGCTCAAGCATGGCATCATCGCGCTGTTGCGTCCCGACCTTCCCTCGGTCTTTATCGTGCCCGACGATGCGGTCTTCTCGAAAAACCTCAATAACATCGAGCAAGTCAAAGCTCGCAAGGGCCCGATCATTGCATTCACCAGCGGGAACGGCGCGAAGCAACTCAAGAGCGTTGCCGATGAAATTATCGCCGTGCCCGAAGCGCTCGATTGCGTAATGCCGATTCTGGCGGTCGTTCCACTTCAGCTTCTTGCCTATCACCTTGCTGTCGAGCTCGGCCGCGACGTCGATAAACCGCGTAACCTTGCCAAAAGCGTGACGGTGGAGTGAACTAGCGGCCTCCTCACTCGCGTTGGGTTGCTGTGGTGGCGCTCGCGCGCGGCTGGAAACCAGGCAGTTAGAGAAATACCAAGGATTTGCAGTAAATTGTCCGCTCAGGCATCTTTGCACCCGTGCCACAGAGCGAAGACTATGTGCTTGGAATTCTGCAAGAGGGCGGACTCGTCACACGCCCCCAGATTGAAAGTGCCCGCTCACGTCTGAACGGTGCACCCAGCGTCGTCGATGTTTTGATCAACGACGGAATCGTTTCCGATTCGGACGTCTCGCGCACGCTCGCCGCGCAAGCGCACATGGATTGGATCGACATTTCCTCCATTGTGATTCCGCCGCAGATAATCAATCAAATCCGCGCGGAAGAAGCACGCCGGTTCAAAGTGATCCCGGTAGCATTCGGTGAAACCGGCCTTGTCGTGGCAGTGGGCAATCCGCTCGACATCGATACGATCGACAGTCTGAGTTTTCTGCTTCAACGCGAGTTGGAACTGGTTTGCACCAGCCCGAAGAAAATTCGCGAAGCACTGATCAAATATTACGGCACGGCGGAGGAAGCCGCCGATGTCCTCCAAGAAAAAATTGGGGAGGATATCGATCTGGGCCTGGAGATCGATGGCGCCCAGGCCACAGGCGTGGACGAGGCCGAAGCGCCGATTATTCGCCTGGTGTCGATGTTGCTAATCGAGGCCCACCGTGCGGGCGCGAGCGACATTCATCTGGAGCCGCTCGATAAGAAATTCCGCGTCCGATTTCGCGTTGACGGCGTATTGCAGGAAATGCAAGCGCCTCCCAAGCGTTTGCAATCGGCCATTATCAGCCGGCTCAAGATCATGACTGGTTCGATGAGCATCGCAGAAAAGCGTTTGCCGCAAGACGGGCGCATCCAGGTCAAAATCAAGAAAAAGCCAATCGACCTTCGCGTCTCGACAATCCCAACCAATCATGGCGAAAGCGTGGTCATGCGCGTGCTGGATAAGTCCAGCTTGAAGCTTGGTCTGCCGGAGCTTGGATTTTTTTCCGACGATCAGGAAATTTTCGAGCGCCTGATCAGGCTGCCTGACGGGATTCTACTTGTCACAGGCCCGACTGGCTCCGGCAAGACGACCACGCTTTACGCTTGTCTTAACTACGTCAACAAACCAGACCGCAAGATCATTACCGTGGAAGAGCCGATCGAATATCAGATGACCGGAATCAACCAAGTACCGGTGAATCCAGAGATTGGCATGACCTTTCCGGCCGCTCTACGCTCCATTCTGCGCCAGGCCCCGAACATCATTATGATTGGCGAGATTCGCGACCTCGAAACCGCGAGTATCGCGACGAATGCCAGCCTGACAGGACACCTTGTTTTCAGCACACTGCATACCAACGACGCTCCTTCTGCCGTCGCGCGTTTGATCGATATCGGTGTTCAGCCGTTTCTTGTTGCTTCCTCGGTGCGCGCAATCATGGCGCAAAGGCTTGTCCGTCGCCTGTGCAACAACTGCAAACAACCGGGAGAACTTTCCGAGACGGAGTTGCGCGCGCTGCGAATCGAACCCGGGCAACTCCAAGAAACGCAGGTAATGAAACCGGTGGGTTGCGAGCAATGCCGTCAGATCGGTTACAAGGGACGAATGGGCATATTTGAAATTTTTGTGATCGACGATGAGGTCCGCCATATGATCAACAAACGCAGCTCGACTTTGATGCTGCGGCAGCGGGCCCGGGAACTGGGCATGCGGACACTGCGTGAAGATGGCGTGCGCAAGGTCCTGGCCGGCCTGACCTCTGCCGAAGAAGTCATTTCCATTACGATAGGGGACGTCAGCTGATGAGCGTGGCGAGTTCTGCTTCTTCCGCCTCGATCCTTGAACACTTCAACGTCTAAACGAATCCATGAATAACAAGCAGGTCGCCGAGTTTTTCGTCGAGCAGCGTGTTTTGCAGCCGTCGCAGGTTGAAGACGTGCTGAGCGAGGCCGAGTTGAACGGGAAATCGATTGAGCAAGCGATGGTCGATGGCGGCTTCGTTAATGAGACCGGCTTTCATCAAACAATTGCCAATGGACTTGGCCTCGACTTTATCGATCTAACCGAGCGCGAAATCGCGCCCGAGATCTTGCGCTTTATTCCCAGTGGCCTGGCGCGGCTGCACGGCGCGCTTCCGATTGAAATAAGCGGTAACGCATTGCGCGTCGCACTGGTGAATCCGCTCGATCACCATGCGGCAGAGGATCTCCGCTTCGCGCTCGGTAAGGACATTCACGTGGTCGTTTCGCCGCCGGATCAAATCGAAAATCTGATCAATCAGCATTATGGCACCGACACGACGAGCATGGAGGAAGTTCTCAAGCAGCTCGGCGAAGTTGGGGAGCTTCTGCAATTGCGCGAGGGAGAGGGCGAGGCCGCGGTTGAAGCCGAGGCGAATACAACCCCGATCATTCGCTTTGTCGATTTAATCCTCTACCAGGCGATCCAGGATCTCGCGAGCGATATTCACTTTGAGCCCTTCGAAAACGAATTCAAAATCCGCTATCGCGTCGATGGCGCGCTTTACGAAATGGCGCCGCCGCCCCGTCATCTCGCCTTGCCGGTAATCTCGCGGGTGAAAGTGATGGCAAATATGAATATCGCAGAGAGACGATTGCCCCAGGACGGCCGCATCCAAAAAAACATTGCCGGACGCAGTGTGGATCTTCGAGTTTCAACTTTGCCCACCCAATTTGGCGAGAGCCTCGTGCTGCGCGTGCTTGATCGTAGCATTGTGAATCTCGATCTCGGAGCGCTGGGCATGCCTGATTACATCTACAATTATCTTCTCGAGGTCATCCATCGCCCAAACGGCATCTTTATCGCGACCGGACCGACCGGTTCTGGAAAGACGACCACGCTTTATTCGTGTCTGCGCAAGATCAACACTATCGATTCGAAGCTGCTGACTGCGGAGGAACCGGTCGAATATGATCTGGAAGGAATTGTGCAGGTGCCGGTGAACGAAGCCATCGGCCTGACGTTTGCGCGCGTCTTGCGTTCGTTTCTGCGGCAGGACCCGGATCGTATCATGGTGGGCGAGACACGCGACCTGGAAACGGCACAAATTGCCATTCAAGCGTCTCTGACCGGGCATCTCGTCTTCACCACCTTGCACACTAATGACGCCCCTGGCGCGATCACGCGTTTAATCGACATGGGTGTAGAACCGTTTCTGATTTCATCCACGCTCGAGGCCGTCCTCGGTCAACGTTTGCTCCGGAGCATCTGCCGCCACTGCCGTACGGCCTATCAGCCTAATGAGGCATTGCTTGAGGAGCTTGGGATTTCGCGGCGAGACATTGGCGATAACCATTTCTTTTACGGCAAGGGATGTGACGCATGTAATAACACCGGCTACAAGGGACGAAAAGGGATTTACGAGCTTTTGAAAGTTACTGATCCGATTCGGGAATTGATCAATGAACGTGCGCCAACTGTCACCTTGAAACAAAAGGCGATTGAGCTCGGAATGGTCACTCTTCGCCAGGACGGTTTGCGCAGCATTTTCGCGGGCAACACTACCATCGAAGAAGTGTTGAAATACACATAGTGTCCCTCCGAAAAGCTCGACAGCAGTTTTGAGCGAGTTATCATCTGCGCGAGTTAAAGACTATTTATGCCGCGTTATAACTACGTCGCTCTCGATGCTCGAGGAGAGGAATCGACCGGATTGCTTGAAGCCAGTTCCACCAATGAAGCAATCGGCCAATTGCGTCAGGCCGGTTATTTCCCGACGAGTGTCTACGAAGAGGCTAAGAGTAGTCCTGACGGAAAAGCAGCAAAAGAAGTGCGCGTCCGCGCCACGAAAATGGCGCGCATCACGCGGCCGCGCGGGAAAACCAGCATTGTTCTTTTCCAGCGAAAAAAAATTAAGCCAAAGATCCTGATGATTTTCACCCGTCAACTGGCGACGCTGATCGATTCCGGGTTGCCGTTACTCCGAAGCTTAAACGTTCTGGCGAAACAGGAACGCGACACCGTGTTGAAAAACACAATTAACAAAGTCGCTGACGGTGTGCAGAGCGGCAATACTTTTTCCGACGCTCTCGCCCTGCATCCACGGATCTTTAACGATCTGTACGTCAACATGGTGAAAGCGGGCGAAGTGGGCGGCGTGCTCGAGCTGGTGTTGACCCGGCTTGCGGAATTTCAGGAGAAAGCCGCAAAGATTAAAAACAAGGTCGTCGCGGCAATGGTCTATCCGCTGATCGTCATCACGATGGCAGTGGCGATCATGGGGTTCCTCCTCGTCTTCATTGTTCCGAAGTTCGAAGCGATCTTCCACGACATGCTGGGCAACAAACCGCTGCCGGTCATTACCCAGTTTGTGATCGGAGCGAGCAATTTCGTGAAAAACCATGGCCTGCTCTTGCTGGGCGCCGTGGTCGCCACGGTGGCAGCTTACAGGTTCATTGGCCGCACCCGTGGCGGGCGATTCGTGATTGATCATTTTAAGCTGAGCATGCCGCTCTTTGGCGATCTAAATCGCAAGACAGCGATCTCCCGTTTTTCGCGGACACTCGGGACACTGGTCACGAGCGGTGTGCCCATCTTGCAGGCGCTAAATATCACTCGCGAGACCGCCGGGAACGCGGTCATTGCCGCCGCGATCTCGCAAGTGCACGACAGCGTGAAGGAAGGCGAATCGATCGTCCAACCGCTCGAAGCCAGCCGTGCTTTTCCGCCGATGGTGATCAGCATGATCGACGTGGGCGAAGAAACCGGTCAGTTGCCGGAAATGCTTTTGAAGATTGCCGACGTTTACGACGACGAAGTGGATAACGCGGTCGCGGCTCTCACTTCGATGCTCGAGCCAATCATGATCGTGTTTCTCGCGGTGATCGTTGGCACGATCGTCCTCGCCCTCTTTACGCCGCTCATCAGCATCATCAGCGGTTTGCAACAGCAAACGTGATCCGCGTGGAAGCAAATTTGGCGCCCGCAAGTTTACTGACCGGGGACCGCGGGCATTCTGCCCGCTGCCGTCGGCATGTTGCCGACGGACTCTTCCGCGACTGGCGTTTGCCATCGAAGACATTCGGCGGTCGCTCGTCATTTCACCGAAGCTGTCCGGCACCATGCCGGACAGAGCGGGCAACATGCCCGCGCTCCCCTGCGTTCACCCTCATTGAGCTTCTTGTTGTCATCGCCATTATCATCGTGCTGGCCGGATTAGTTCTGAGCACAGTCGGCTACGTGCAAAAAAAAGGCGCGCGTTCCCGCGCTGAAACCGAAATCGCGGCGATGTCCGCAGCTTGCGAAAGCTATAAGGCGGACAACGGAATTTATCCGCGGGGTAACGCAAACCTCAGCAATACGACTCCGTACGATACGGATAATCTAAATGCTCGCACAGACGGAGATCCGGGCACCACTCCTTGCCCCAGCCCTTGTCCTGACCCCAACCCTCCTTCTACTTACAGTCAGACGAGTCTTTACCTGTACAAGCAGCTCAGCGGCGACAGCGCAGGAAACCGAAGCCCGAGTGGGAAGAGCTATATGGAATTCAAGCCGAAGATGCTTCTGCCTTCCGGTAGCACCGGTCTCGTGACTGCAATTTCCGATCCGTTCGGGAACAGTTATGGCTATTCGACCGCGAACCAGCTCGGTGATCCCACAAAAGGTTACAATCCAACCTTTGATCTCTGGAGCACTGCTGGACTAACTACCGACCCTCAGCCAGGAGCCGACACGATCACTCCGCAGTGGATCAAGAATTGGTAGGGTGCTGTAGCCACCGCCGTGTAGGCGGTCTTGCTGCCCGCGAGTTTGATTTCTGACGGCCCATAGGGCCGTGCCTACAAGCGACGCGCGCGCAGCCCTGCTATAGCATCACCCTTCGCTCGTGTGCACCACGATCTCTACCCGCCGGTTCGGGCTTTGCTCTTCAATTGAGCCGGCTGGCGATGCTCGGAATTTCGCCGCCCCATAGCCGCGCGTTTGGATTTGAGCGGGACTAATTCCCATCGCTTCGACTAAATATCGCTTCACGCTGTCGGCGCGACGCTGGCTCAGATCGAGGTTATACTCAAATGTGCCAAACGAATCCGTATAGCCTTCGACCGAGAATGTCGCGTTTGGATTGCGTTGGATAAGCGTGCCAAGCTTTTGCAATTGTCCAACGGCGCTTGCTTGTAACACGTCGCTGTCATATTCGAACAGTTGGTCGTCCGGCATTCGCAATTTTGTCCCCGTCCCGAGTGGGCCTTTTTGCGCGAGCAATTGATCCAAATCGCTGAAGCCAGGAGCACGCCCTTTGTTTGGCCCGGCGCTATCGCCGGGCATTTTGCTTGTGAAAGTATTGGGCCGTTTA
Source organism: Verrucomicrobiota bacterium (assembly GCA_046725095.1). Lineage (GTDB taxonomy): Bacteria > Verrucomicrobiota > Verrucomicrobiia > Chthoniobacterales > UBA10450 > Udaeobacter. The sequence goes on along the minus strand of JBKOXU010000034.1, from coordinate 232 downwards.
ATCGTCGTGCTCGTGGCAAGCTCGGTTCCGCTAAGGGCAGGTTGCGGTCGGCCTGATGCCGAGCTGTTGTTGAGCAGCGATTGGTCGCGTTTCGCGTTTGGATCGTTAGCGAGGCTCTGCGCGGTCGAGCGCTCAATCTCGGTAAGAACGGAATTTACGTCGGATTGTTCTACTTTCGGCTGGTCGGGCAAAACATCGCGCACGTCGTCCGGCAGCGCCGCGCTCGCCTGAA
>JBKOXU010000063.1:0-7538 GCA_046725095.1 Verrucomicrobiota bacterium | reverse complement strand
CCGGCCGCGTGAATCGGTGCACCGCACATCGCGGCGCGCCTCGGTATCGCCGGTTGCGGCCTCGACCGTGCCACTGGAGATAACCGGCAAATTGAACGCTTCGACGAGTAATTCGGTTTGGAACTGCTTCTTGAAACCGGTCCGAGGATCGATAACCGCTTCTCCGGTGACCGGATCGGTCGCATCCTTTTCGAACTCGCGCACCCTTGCAGTCACAACCGGCAATTTCTCCAGCGGAATGCGCGCGAGCTTCCATGTCACCTGCGGGGTATTGACCTGAAAAAACGAAAACCGCAGCTCGGGCCGGGCACGCAGGAAAATCTGCGATGCCGGGAAAACAATACATGACTCTTTCGGATGAAACGTTGCGCCCCAACGCGATTCGGCGGCAAGGCCATAGCCGCGCTCGCCTTTCAATTCGGGCGAGATCGTCACCCGATAGCGTTGCATGAGATCGAATTGTCCATGCACTTCGACTTCATCCCGGCTGGCGAGAAGCCGCATCTCTTTCACTGCCGGCTCAAAGCGGATTCGGTCAGGTGTGGCTTCAGCCGGATCGATGTCGTCGTTGAACCTGATCCGGATGACCGGCTCGTCGAGTGCATGATTAAACGCGGCGACCCATTCGACCTTGAGCGGCTCGGTCTTCCCGGCCGAAATAACCTTTAAATATGGCAAAGGCTGCCGGCTCTTGGCGTCGAGCAAACCATTAACGATGAGATCGTAGGTGTGGCCCACCGGCAACGGCTGGCGCGGCTCGACGCTAAAATCTTCTGCTTCCGGCTGCTCTGTCGTCAGCTTCTCGTCGGTGCGCAGAATCACATCGACCGGAAAACGCTGGCGCGAATCGCGATCCTGAAAATAAACGTGCTCGGCGACTTCGGCCAGGCGCACGCTGTAGCTGGATTCGAGCGGGACTTGCGGTAGCGCGTTGAGCTTTTCGCGCTCGGAAAAATCGCCCGAAATCGTAAACGGCGTGGCGGTGAACTCTGCGCTCCAGCCGGGCGCAACAACCGGCTTGCCGCTAACGTCTTTCAAATCGCGCGCAAGCGTGAGCCGATGTTTTGCTCCCGCGACAACGCTTTTCACCACAAAGACGCCTTCGGTCTGGCTCTTCCACAAAAAACTGCCTTCCATTTTCGGTTTGCTGAGGAAGGGACACGGCTGGTCGCTCAGGTCGATCTTGTCTGCGGCCACCATTGCGCTCGGAAATGAAATCGTGAGCTCTGCGCCCGGCGCGATTTGGCCTTCGCTCGGCTCGATCACCACGCCGCCCGCGTCCGGTTTGGCATTCGATCTTTCTTCATCCGGCGCAGAATGAAGATTTGCCAGGCCGATACACGCTGAAAAGAGAATGACGATGCTGTGTTTCATTCTTGCGTCGGATCTAATTCGCGGATGCGTTTCATGTCCGCGTCCGCCTTGTCGATCTGGCCAATGCGCCGTTCGCAATTCTCTCGTGCACGCAGTGCGTTCACCGTTTCGCCGAGCTTCAGTGAGCGTGTTTGCGATTCGATCGCTGCCGGAAAATCGGCGCGCTTCGCTTCGAGCACACCACGGAAGTACCAGGCTGCTCCATCGTTCGGATTCAATTCCGTTGCCTTGACTGCGTGGATCAGCGCTTCTTTCGAGTTATCCAATGCATCGAGATCCTGCGCGGTTTCGAAATGGGCCGCGGCCGACTTGTCATCAATCCTCAGCGCAGTCCGCGCATCGGCCAGGGCAAGCACGAACTGGCGCAGTTCTCGCAACGTCTTTGCTCGCGCAGCCAGCGGTTCCGATTTGCCGGGGTGCTGACTGATTGATCCATCTTCGTCTCCGAGCTCTTGCAACGCCTTTTCGCTTACGTGCCGGGTCCCAGCCGTGCGAGCGAGCGCCGGGCTGACTTGAAATTTTGCTGCATCGTCGGCGCGTTTAACGTCCAGAAGCGCTTCGCCCGTCTGGATGCGCGCGCGCATCGATGCCGGCTCGAGCTTCATAGCATGTTCGCAATCATCCAGTGCCAGCAGCGGACGCTCGGCTAGCGTGAACAGGCGCGCGCGTTCGAGCAAGAGTGCGGCGTCATTTGGAGATTTCGCAATCCGCGCATCCAGCGCTTTGATTTCAGGCAGAAAGCTTTCAAGCCGCTCGAACTGCGGCAACCATTGCTTCACCTGCGCATCGGTACTGTCCATCTTGTTCGCCTTTGCCATGTCAGCGTAGGCGGCGTCCCAGTCGTGCAGGCGTAAGAGTGTGCATGCACGAAAAACGCGGCGTGCTGCGGTATCCGCGGCCCCGATGGCCTTGGTTCGATAAGTTACATTCTCGGTCCAGCGCGCCTGATCGGCGCAGAGATCGGCGAGTTTATCGTATGTGTTCGCCGCGTCTGCCGCCGAAGGTTTCTTCGCTAAGAATGCGAGCCAATGCCGCTCGGCATTTTGGTAATCCTTGCGTTGCGCAAAAATATCCCCGCGAAAATCTTCAATCGCGGCAGGTGGCTGTTTCACGGCTTTTTGCCATGCGTCCAGCGACTTCACGGCGTCGTCGAAGTCCTGGGCTTCGACTTGTGTCTCCAGCAGCGTCTCCCACGTGCCGGCTTCATTCGGAGCGATCGCGACGATTCGCCGGCTCAACTCGATGATCGCGGCTTTATCCTCTGCTTCTTCCGCCTTCGAAAGCTCGCGGTGCAACCGCGAAAGATCGCCGCTTGCAGCGCGCAATGAACTCGTCGCGCACAAGACTAGAAGACTGAATATGAGCGTTCGAGCCAGGATGCGCCATCTTGATCAGCTTCGGTTGCCGCTGGCAACACTTTCCGATTGAACAGTGCGCCCGCCGAGTCCCTATTTGTGAGATGGGTCCTCATTTTAAAGCACTTCGTCTCGCGTTCTTTCTCGTTTTCTTTTCCGGCGTGAGCGTTTTTGGGCAATGGTTCCCTGTTGATTCAGGCACAACGAACAACCTGAATGGCGCTTATCTTCTCGATTCAGGAACGGGTTTTGTCGTTGGAGATGAAGGCACGATTCTGAAGACCACCGATGCAGGCGCGACATGGGTGCCACTCACATCGGGGAGAACAACTGTCTTACACGACGTCTATTTGTTTAATCCTGATGAAGGCGTTGCTGTTGGCGAGGGTGGGCTGATTCTCCGGACGACTGATGGAGGCGCTGCCTGGCATAGGGTTGCCAGCGGCGTGCAAGATAGTCTTAGATCAGTCTTTTTTTTCGGGATAAATGGGATCTGTGGCGGCGACTCGCAAACCATACTTTACTCGGCTGATTCAGGAGCGTCATGGAACATCGGTCAGACTGGATTTTTCGGCGGCGGCTTCCCGGGCGCGCACATGCTGAGTCCAAGCATAGGGTTTGTGGCCGGACAAAATTCGATTTTTCAACCCTTGGTAGGCAATACTACCGATGGTGGGGTTAGCTGGAACTTTCATGCCTTCTATTTCGACAATAACGAAGGCGGCTGTACGGACATTCGCTTCCTCGATGTAAATATAGGTGTCGTCTCAGGGATTGTTTTTGACGGACGAGGCGCGATTGCAAGGACAACCGACGGCGGGGTGAATTGGTCAACGTTATTCTTCGATCAGGGACTGGAGGGCGTCGATTTTCCAGTAACGAACGCATCAAACATTGGGTTTGCCGTTGGCTGGGCAGGCAGAATCCTGCGCACGAACGATTCCGGAATTACTTGGAATGAGCAAACAAGCGGTACGTCAACAAATCTTAATGACGTCTCCGTTGTCACCGACGGTTTGACAGGCATCGCAGTGGGGGAAGGCGGGATTATTCTTCGGACAACAAACGGTGGTGAGCCGTCGCCGATCACGCTGAGCGCCGCGAAGCGCAAAGTGGGGGGAATAGATACCGTGCGCCTCACCTGGAGCGGAGCGAACTCAGCCAACATCGACGTCTATCGCGATGCCGTGCTGATCGTGACAACGGCGAACGATGGTTCCTATATCGATTCCACCGGCGACACTGGCCGGGCTCGCTACACGTATCGGGTGTGTGAAGCTGGCACCGCGACCTGCTCTAATGATGTGAGAGTGACCTTCCCGCACTAGGGGGAATAACCAAGCCACTTCTTTATGGACGCGGCGTCCGACAGCTGCCGGACGCCGCGTTTGCTTCGAGCTACAACTCCAACGCCAACGCCGATTCCGGCACCGACAAGCGCGACGCCTCACCCCTCCGTTCCGCCACGGCCCGGGGGCTAGGGCAATTCCCCCTTCGGCAGTTGTCGGATGAGAGTTCTAGAAGCCGGCCATCTCATACACCAGAGAACGGCCTGAGGGCAGACCGTCTGCGGCGTTGATCGTCGATGCATGCCGATGGAGCCGGGCCGCCCTCGGCCCGCGAGCAAACTATTCATGAGATGCCTTGTAGTCCTGATCGGTCAGCTACGTGCCAATCTATTCGCTTTTTTGTCCCATTTGGGCGGATTTACGAACCGGGCGTTGCTGGGTTCTTTGCTGTTCGGGAATCCCCAATCCTCGTTTCGCAATATCCATGCCTCGTCAATACACCCTGCAACGCGCACCAAGATTCGAATTCCAGTGCCAGCAGGTTCTCCTCCCATGCCGGGCTTGAGCAGGTATATCGTTTGCAAGGAAGAGAGTTACGGATTGCCAAAGACGACTCGCACGAGCGGAAGGTCAGACTGAAAGAACCCGGTGGCGTGAACGTAGGTGACGTACTGAACTCGCCCGTCTTGCTCGGCGAACTCCGGGTGAGCATGGCCGGCATAATCGATGGAGTTGTTCCAGCCCGGCCGCCCGGTAAAGAGCAGCGCCTGGTCCGACCAAGGTCCCCAAGGCGTCTGGGACACGCGATAGTACACGTCATTGCTGAAGACGCCATTATACACCGCCATATACAGGTCAAGGTAGGGTACGTAGAAGACCGAAGTGCCCGCGGCTCCGCCGTCGAAAACGATGACCGCGTCGGCCTGGTTGGGGCTCCAGGTGCCGTTCCCCGCGTAGTAGGTCCAAGCCGTTTTCGTCAGCGCATCTGCCAATGGCACCCGGCCTACCCGGCACTCCTGCACGAAGAAGCCGGGCAGACAGCCGTACGAGTACAGCATCGAATCGACCACGACGTACCCCCCGTCGAGCCCCACTTCTGCACCGGCACTCCACATCAGGGTTGGCGTGCGGCTGCCCGGATTCTCGATCGGGCGGGTCATTCCGCCATCCAGCGTTCCGACGGCGAAGCCGGTGCCGATGGATCGCCAACCCTCCTGGCCGGCCACGCGCCAGATTTCGTCATAGACCACGAGCATACGGTTCCGGTCCGGATCGGGTACGACGTAGGACGCCCAGAGGGCAAACTCAGCGCCACAGGGTTGGGCGGTACAATGGCTGGGGTCATGGGTAGAGTTGTAGTGCGCCTCCTCCCGGGTATAGGGCAGAAACTCCGCCGGCGCACCCGTCCGGTCGAGTGCGTCATGGTTCAGCACAATCCCGTCGGAGGCGTTCAGGTCGGTCGTCCAAGACAGCGAGTTATCGTCCCAGTATCTTCCGTACTGGCCGGGGACGGAAAGGGCGGTGTCGCCGAACACCCACACCGATTTGCCGTCGATCAAGGCACTGGCTGTGCCATCCCGGCCGTAGATGACCGGGTTCTGCCCCACGGTTCCGATCTCGGTCACCGACTCCACCGGCGGGAGCCGGGGAGGCGCAAGCTGGGGAGGGTCCACGCGGCTGGCGCCCGGCCCGGCGATGGATAGCGGAGCGCTGAGCGCGGTGGTGACACCAACCAGTGTACATAGGGCGGGATGGATCAAGCGAGTCCGCATGATCAAGGTAATCTCCTGGCGCGGGGTGAACTCCTTCATGGATCGCGTCTCGAATTGGAGATAGCGAGACAGAGTCTGGCTCATGCGGTCGGTTTCTTCAACAGAATCCCACGGCTTCCGAATCAGAAGAGAAGGGGACTTGTATTGCCCGAGCCCACTCTAGCTTTGTCGAATCAATCACCAGCCTGCTCATCCTCGGTTGCGCTCGTTATCACGGCTTGGAACTGGAGAGTGCGAACGAATTTCGATTTCCTCAAAGGTCTGTAATCGGAGTGTCCTGAGGGTTGTCTGGCGCCGAGGCAACAAATCTCTTTTGGAGTGCGATAACTGGCGCACATTTGCGCGGACAGTGTTGCTGCGGTTCTTTCCGCAGTCCCCGATCCGCAATCTCCCAAATGCCTCGTCAATACACCCTGCAACGCGCGCCAAGATCGAGACCGATCCACATCGATTACGCGGCAGAGCTGAATGAGCAGCAGCTTGCGGCGGTGACCGCGCCGCCGGGTCCGCTTCTTGTAATCGCTGGCGCGGGCTCGGGCAAGACGCGAACGTTGACGTATCGGGTAGCTTATCTGCTCGAAAATGGGATCGATCCGCGAAACATTCTGCTACTCACGTTCACCAACAAAGCCGCCCGGCAAATGCTCGATCGCGTCGCGAATTTGTTGCCCGTGGATGCCAGCGGACTTTGGGGCGGGACATTTCACTCGGTCGGAAATCGGATACTGCGTCGTCACGGGAGCGCTCTCGGTTATTCGAACGGGTTCACCATCATGGATCGCGAAGATCAAAAGGATTTGATCAACACGGTCGTGGCAAGCGCGGGAATTGATCCGAAAGAAATCCGGTTCCCGAAAGGCGACGTGCTCGCCGAGATTTTCAGTTTCGTCGTCAATACAGAGAAGCCAGTGGAAGAATTGCTCGCGGAAAAGTTTCCTTATTTCCTGCCGCTGCTCGACAAGATCCGGGACGTGCATGCCCGCTACGAGAAGAAGAAGAAGAAGACTAACTCTCTGGACTTTGACGACCTGCTCGAAAAGACGTTGTCGATGTTTCAACAGCACGACAGCATCGCGGAATTTTACCGGCGACAGTTTCAATTCATTCTCGTCGATGAATACCAGGACACGAACAAAATCCAGGCTGACCTGATCGATCTGCTCGCTCGCGATCACCGGAACGTGATGGTGGTGGGCGACGATGCGCAATCGATCTACTCGTGGCGCGGCGCGAATTTCCAAAATATTCTCGAATTCCCGAAACGCTATCCGGATGCGCAGGTATTCAAGATCGAGATGAACTATCGCAGTGTCCCGGAGATCCTTGAAGTGGCCAATGCGGCGATCGCCGCCAACGTTCAGCAATTCCGCAAACACTTGAGCGCAACGCGCCAATCAAATGCCGTGAAGCCGGCGCTGGTCGCGCTCAATGATGGGGCCGAGCAAGCGCAATTCGTTGCCCAACGGATCCTCGAACTACGCGATGAAGACGTCGATCTTAGCGACATCGCCGTGCTTTATCGGGCGCATTATCACGCGATTGAATTGCAACTGGAGCTTTCGCGTCGCGGGATTCCGTATCAAATCACGAGCGGGATCCGGTTTTTCGAGCAAGCCCACATCAAGGACGTAACCTCATTCATCCGATTCGTGGCGAATCCGCGAGACGAAGTTGCCTTTACCCGAACGGTGAAATTGCTGCCCGGTATCGGCAACCGGACGGCGGAAAATCTTTGGCGCGCATGGGAA
>JBKOXU010000199.1:0-32112 GCA_046725095.1 Verrucomicrobiota bacterium | reverse complement strand
TGCGCAAAACCCAAATGCAAATGCGATCCGCTGGGGTACTCTCTATAATTTCCGTTTCGATTCCAACCGTCCGCCGCAGGATGGATTTGCTACGATCGGTTTCTTCAAGACGGGAGTGCCAATTACGGTTCCTATCCAGGGGCCGCAGCGACGCACTGACTAAGCAAAGCGACTACGCCTTTAAGATCGACAAAACCGCGTCGACTACTTCCGGCACCGCGACTGCTTTCATGCAGCGGAAATCGATCGGGCATTTCCGGAGGAAGCACGGGCTGCATTCGACGTGATGTCGCAGAACAATGTGGTGATCGCCGAGTGGTCCGGTAAGACCCGGCTCGGTCGAGCCAAAAATCGCCACGACTGGAACTCCAAGCAGCGAAGCGAGATGCATTGTGCCGGTGTCATTCGTCAGCAATAGACGGCATTCGCGCAGGGCGAGAATGAGTTGATCGAGCGTGGTTTGACCAATTCGATTTACACAGGAATCGCCGAGCCCGACGGCGATCTGTTCGCCAATTTCCGTATCTTTGGGTGTTCCAAAAAGAACCCACTGCACTGGCGCTTGTGCGGCGACTCTTGCTGCCGCCTCCGCGAATCGCTCCGGCAGCCATCTTTTGGCCGGTCCATATTCTGCGCCGGGACAGAGACCAACTTTGAGCGGTCGATAGCTGATAGCTGACGGTTGATTGGAAGCCGCTATTTGGATGTTGGAGGTTGGCTGTTGGCTGTTGCCCGCGCCGCATATGTGGGCGATCCGGAGATAGCGAGCGGATTGATGTTCAAGTCGCCTGGGCGGCTGCTGCTCAGGTATGACCTGATTCAACAACCAACTCCGTGAATGGCCACGATAACCAACTCGACGGCGCACGCCGCTCAGCAAGGCCTCGAGAGCAACGCGTAACGAATTCGGGAAGAGAATTGCCACGTCGAAACGCGGTCGTTCTCGAATCGAACGGACAGCACCAAGGAGTGAATTGCTCGCAAGAGGAAGGACCGCGTCCACCTCTGGAACGAGCTTCCACACCGGAGCGATCTTCACTGGCGCGGCAATGGTGACATGCGCATCAGGGCGTCCGTTTTTAATCGCGCGGACGGCCGGCACGCTCATGACAGCGTCGCCCAGCCAGTTGCTTGAGCGAACAAGGATTCGGAATGGCTGTAATTCTTGAGCCGAAATATCAGGTGGCAGATAAACGCCGCGCTTGTATCGAGCGAGAAGGAAACTGGGCTGGGGCATTTTCCAGCGATCGTGGACCCAAAACCAATCTTCCGGGGCACACCGGATTTGTGAGGCGATGAGATCGTTTGTTTTCGCGGTGAGCAATTCCACGGATGCCTGCTTTACCTCCAATGCTGGCGAAACAACGATTCGCCAGCGGGCTAATCCATCTGTGTAGATCGCCACTCCGACCAGTGCTGCGCTCGTACGCTTCGCCAGCAACGCAGGCAGTGGCGAGGTCGAGGCCAGGCGGCCGAAGAAAGGAACCCACAACCCGCTGTCTCCGGAATGTTGATCGCTTAGAATGCCGACGACTCCTCCCTCACGCAGCAGTTTGATCGCCTTTTCAAAACCTTCTTTACGATTGAACATTTCAACGCCGGCGCGCCCGCGCACGCGACGCACGTGTTCGTCGATGAAACGGTTGCCAAGGTTTTGGTAAATCGTGCCGCTTTTGACGTAGCCAAGGTATTTCGGCAAAATGTGAGCGGACAACTCCCAGTTGCTGAGGTGGCTCAAGATGAGCACAACCGGCCGGCCCGCCCGCAGTTGTCGATGAATGACGTCCAGGTTTTCCGTTCCGATTCGTGCCGCGATCTTTTCCAGCGGCATGACGCCAAGTTTGATGCTGGACAAAAGATTTCCGCCCAACCGCTGGAAATGGCGGCGCACAAGATGGCGCAATTCTCGCGGCGACTTTTCACTGCCGAACGCGATGGCAATGTTACGCTGCGCCAGGCGCCGATATTTTCCCAGAACGATCCAGGCACAGAATCCAAGAAATTCTCCAAAAATAAAGAGAACCGGCAACGGCAGCGCGCTGGCAATCGCCGATCCTGCGCGATAAAGGAGATAAACGCTAAAATCGAGCATGCAGGATCGTTCCGTATCGCGGGAGAGTGCGGCAGGGTAAATTTGCCTGCGGCTTGCTTCAACCAATATAATGTCGGCGTGTTGCCATCACCTTTCGATTGTCCTGGTGCTGATTTTGTGCGGGTGATCTCGCAGAAATTTGAACGTGGCCGGTTCCTCGTGGTAGGGGCCGACCCCAGGAAACTTGAGCAGCAGTTTGCCGAAATCGGAAGAGAAGCAGTCGTTAGTGAATCGGGCGTCGAGTTAGCAACGAAACTTTCGCAGGACGCCGCTGCGAGTCGCTTTGAGATTGCGCTCTGGTTTTATTCCTCGGAAAAAAGGGACGACGATTGCATGGTCGAGGAGCTTTGGCGCTGTGCAGACGAAATCGTACTAATACCTGGCGCTCGGGTAGATGTCGGCGAGCGGCGGCCGCAAATTGTCGAAAAATTTGGTCGATTCAGATTGCTTCCTGATTACGAGTGTGATCTTGGCGAGATTCATCCGGGGGCCCTACGTCTGCGCCACCGGCCTGGCGAAACTGCCGATGCCCTGGTTCGAGGGATGGAAACGGCTTCCGCGAAGTTAAACGCACGCCTGAGCGGGCTACAGCAAGCCCTCCGTGATCGCGTGTCCGAATTAGAAGCGGCCCATCGGCATATCGCTGCGCTCGAGGAAAAATTACTGAAACTGAAGCAATACCAGCGGGAACTGAAGTTGCTGAAAGAACAAAGACAGACGCTGCGCAAATCGCCCGAGCGCAGGATCGGTCAGGTATTGCTCGCGCCCTATCGCATTCCAGAAAAATTAGTCAAAGCGATGCGGAAGAAATTGTGGCGGCGGGGCGGGGGAACTAAACGCTCGGTTGCCCGGACTCAATATCAGGAGTGGCTCGAGCGCCACCGCGCGAGTGCGAGTGATTTCAACCGGATGCGCCACGAAGCGCGTGCTTTTGCTTCGCAACCGCTCATTAGCGTTATCACGCCTGTTTTTGACACGTCGGTGCCGTGGCTTGAAGAAGCTGTCGAATCAGTTCTCGCGCAAGCGTATGAAAACTGGGAACTCCTTTTGATCGACGATGGCTCCAGCGCGTCCGATCTGCTGAATGCTTTGCCAACATTGGCTGCACGCGATCGGCGCATCGCGCTTGCGCGAGATGGGGAGCATAAAGGGATTTCTGCGGCATCGAATCAGGGACTCGGACTTGCTCGTGGCGAATGGGTCACTTTTCTCGATCATGACGACGTGCTGGAACCGGACGCGCTTTTCCAGGTTTTGAAGCTTTTGCAAACCCATCCCGACGCTGATCTGATTTACTCGGACGAAGACAAACTCGCCGAGGATGGCTGCGACGCACCTTTATTTAAACCAGATTGGTCGCCCGATTTTTTGCTTTCTTACAATTACGTCGGGCATCTTACCGCCATCCGACGCGAGATCGTCCAGAAAGTTGGCGGGTTCCGTTCGGCATTCGACGGAGCGCAGGATTACGATCTCTTTCTTCGTGTGATCGAGCAGAGCGTTCGGATTCATCATATTCCGCGGGTGTTGTATCATTGGCGGCGAAGCGAAGCCTCCAGTGCGATCAGCGTTCGGCAAAAGCCTGGTCAACTGGACGCTTCACGGCTCGCCATTGAAGATTATCTGAAGCGCCGCGGCGAGCCCGCTCATGTTGCAGTAGATTGGCGCACGCACGCCTTCTGCGTCAGACGTGAACTGTTGGCGGCGAGGAAAATTTCAATCATTATTCCAATCCGCTCTGAGCCGGAGCAACTGACGCGCAGCGTCGAAAGTCTGGCGAGAGCAACTCGCTATCCTAATTACGAAATCGTTGTTGTTGGCAGCGACGACATTGCAGACAAATCCAGTGATTATCTTCCGGGCATGGCCCATCGCCGGTTGCGCTTCTCAAGAGCATTCAATGACTCCGCCGTCAGAAATTTCGCAATCCAACAAACCGACAGTCCCTGGCTTCTTTTCATGGACGGCAATATCGAGGCAATCGAACCGGATTGGCTGACGATCATGGCTGAGCACATTCAGCGGCCCGAAGTTGGCGCAGTCGGCGGACGATTGCTGAATCCAAACGATACGATTGAGCACGCTGGGTTTGTTCTTGGTATCAATGGAATTGCTCAGCCGGCTTTTCGCGGTTTTCCGGCGGAATATCCCGGAGCGAATCGCCAACTGCAGGTCACTCGCAACTGCAGCGCGGTTTCGGGCGCGTGCATGTTAGTGCGCCGCGACGTTCTCGAGGAAGTGGGCGGGTTCGATGAAAGCCTGCCGGAATCGCTTGCCGACGTCGATCTTTGCCTCAAAATGCAGCGCGCAGGTTACCTGATTGTTTACACTCCATTTGCAAAACTTTACTGGGACGCACCACAACACGACAGCATCGACACGCGCGGCGAGGCAATTATGCGCGAGCGTTGGTCCGATGTTTTGCAGCGCGATCCCTATTACAATCCAAATCTTTCTCGCGAGCGCGCTGATTTCTCGTTAGGCAAGTAGACGCTTTTGGAAGACCGACATGAATAAGGGCGAAACAAATTTGTGGCTGGGCGTGAGCGAGGCGGCGCGAACTGCATTGACTCCGCGCGATTATAAATTGGGCTCTTTGCCGCAACGAGTCGCGCATTCTGGTATTCCTGCCGGCGAACTGGCAATGGCAGACCGGTCGAGGCCAGAGATAAAGCGTGCCTGGATCCCCGGCGTGGAAATTTTCTCTCGCGCAATCCATTCCCAGCACCATCGCGGAGTTTTCGGTGAGTTGGTCCGATGTGACAACGGAGTCCTGGCGAAAATCGGATTTTGGCCGAAGCAATGGTCGGCCGCGCGCATGTTTGCACACAGCGCCAAAGGATTTCATGTGCATCCACCGAGCATTCCGCCTGATACGACCGCCGAGAAATGGCTGCGACGTTTGTTCATACGCTGGCCGCAAAATTATTCGCTGCGTCGTTACGGTGACGAGCAGTGGGACGTTATGTTTTTCGTTCAGGGATGCGTGGAGATGATTTTGTGCGATGTGCGTGCTGGTTTTTCCAAACGCATTATGCATTTCTTCATCGATGGCGACAATCATCGTGGCAGCAACAATGTGGGAGTGATCGTTCCACCCGGGGTCGCGCACGCCATTCGCGTAGAAGGGTCGGAGGATGTGATTATGGTTTATGGGACGAGCACAACTTTTCATCCCGAATTCGAGGGGCGAATTAGCAGTGAGGTTGAGACTGCGGCGTTGCCGGAATCGTGGCGGAAATTTCTCTCTTTGTAGCGGCGCTCTGTGAGCGTCGTATTTATGCTCGGAGGAATTGAGCGACGGTCATAGACCGCCGCCGCAGTATTTGATGAAGCGGCAATTCGATCCTGCTGTCCTGGAAATGATGGACCGGCCGCAGCCGGTTTCTGCTGAGTTAGAACGCGATCTGAAACGTATTCGCCAGCTCAACCGCTGGTTTGGCAGCTATCGGTTGATTTGCCATTTTGTAGGCCGTTGGATCAAGCCCGGCGACAATATGCGCATTGTCGATCTTGCCACCGGATCAGGCGACATTCCGCGATTAATTGTCCATTATGCACGAAAAATTGGCGCGAAAGTTGAGATCGACGCGTTAGATCGACAATCCGCAACCCTGGAGATCGCGAGGAAGTTGAGCGCCGCTTATCCTGAAATTTCCTACCACGCAACAAACATTCTCGATTGGAGGCCCGCCGAAGCTTATGACATCGCTCTTTGCACGCTCGTGCTCCATCATTTCAGCGAGGAGGATGCCGTGACGGTTCTGCGACGCTGCCGCGAATTCTCCCGAGATTTTGTTCTGGTTTCCGATTTGCGGCGCGGACTTCTGGCCACGAGCGGCGTATATCTTTTGACCGCGCTCGTTTTTCGCGAACCGATGACACGCTATGACGCGCGGCTTTCAGCCGAGCGCGCATTTTCATTTTCAGAAATGCGCAACCTCGCCGGGCGCGCCGGCTGGCAAAATTTCGGTCACATGAGATTTCGGGTCGCACGCCAAGCTATTTGGCTCGAATGAAATTCAAGTTGCATTGATCTTGTCTGCGCGGCTTGGAAACAGCTCGAACGATACCTTGAAATTCCGTCTCTGAAGACGTAGTGAAGTGAACCACAGAACGGAAAGGAATTTATGCCACTCCTGAAACCAGACCCGACGTTTTACCCGTCGCCGCGATTGGCGATGCAAGCTCCGCCGGAGAAGCATGCATTTGTAGCTGCGCTTAATCCCCCCGGCAGCAAGCTCAACGACGCGCTGTTAGTTGTCGATATTGATCCTGACTCGCGCACCTACGGTCAACGCGCCGGCGAGGTAAAGATGCCGGAGTTTGGCGACGAGCTGCATCACTTTGGTTGGAACGCGTGCAGTTCCGCTCTTTGCCCGTATGCGCCGCATCCGCACGTCGAGCGCCGTTACCTGGTTGTGCCTGGCCTGCGCTCGTCTCGCATTCACATTATCGACACCAAGCCTGATCCGCGAAAACCGGAGGTGGTTAAAGTGATTGAGCCAAAAGAAGTTTTTGCGCGCTCTAATTATTCGCGTCCACACACGATTCACTGTGGGCCGGAAGGCATTTACGTGAGCGCGCTCGGAGCACCTGATGGCGACGGCCCGGGCGGTATCTTCATGCTCGATTGTGAGACATTCGAGATTCTGGGTCAGTGGGAGATGAACCGAGGTCCGCAATTTTTCCAATACGATTTCTGGTGGCATCTGGGTTTCGACACGCTGCTGAGCAGCGAATGGGGCACGCCGAACATGATCGAAGACGGACTCCAGCCCGATCTGCTGCTCGGCAGCAAATATGGTCATCAAATGCACGTTTGGGATCTGCGACGGCGTCGCCATTTGCAGGCACTTGATTTGGGCAAGGAGCAACAAATGGTTCTCGAGATGCGTCCCGCCCACAATCCGACCAAGGCCTACGGTTTCGTTGGCGTGGTCGTCTCTGTCAAAGATTTGTCGGCATCGATTTGGCTCTGGCACCGTAATGATGGGGCGTGGGACATAAAGAAAGTGATTGAAATCCCAGCCGAACCAGCGGACCCGGCCAACCTGCCGCCGATGCTCAAAGATTTTAAAGCAGTTCCACCGCTGGTTACAGACATCAATCTGTCGCTCGACGACAAATTTCTCTATGTTTCCTGCTGGGGAACCGGAGAATTTTTGCAGTATGACGTGTCCGATCCATTTAGTCCGAAGAAGACTGGTTCAGTAAGGGTTGGCGGCATCGCAAACCGAACGGCCCACCCAAAGAATCCCAGGCAAGCGCTGGCTGGCGGGCCGCAAATGGTTGAAGTGAGTCGCGATGGCAAGCGGATCTATTTCACGAATTCACTTTACGCTGCGTGGGACGAACAATTCTATCCGGACGGTGTCGGCAGTTGGATGGTCAAACTCGATGCTAACCCGGAAGGCGGCATCACCTTTGATGAAAGGTTCTTCCTCGAGAGCAGCGATTACCGCGTCCACCAGATCCGCCTCGAAGGCGGGGATTCCTCGAGCGACTCCTTCTGTTTTCCGTGAACGGGATCTGGCCGTGGCTGACGCTGTTCGGGCTCGGCATTTTTCACGGGATCAATCCAGCGATGGGATGGTTGTTCGCTGTTGGGCTAGGGTTGCAGGAACAGAAGCGTGCAGCGGTCCTTCGTGCGCTGCCACCGATCGCTCTCGGGCATGCGCTTTCCATTGGGATTATCATCGCCGCGGTTCTCCTGGCGCGGATTAGCGTGCCACAATTCGCTCTAAAAATTGCCGCCGCGGCGATCCTGTTTGCTTTTGGATTGTATCGCCTTTTTCGCTCGCGTCACCCGAACTGGGTGGGCATGCGCGTGGGTTTCGGTGATTTGACGCTTTGGTCATTTGTGATGGCATCGGCCCATGGGGCTGGTTTGATGCTAATTCCGTTATTTCTTAAATCACCTTCACAGACGTCTGCGCAACACGGGGGCGCAATGGCAATGCACATGCACGCGACTCACGGCCTCGAATTCGCTAACTTGAGCACACCCTCACTGCTGACGAGCTCCATTGCAGTCCATACTTTGGGCTATCTTCTTGTAACCGGCCTCGTCGCAGTCCTGGTTTACGAAAAACTTGGGGTCGGCATCTTGCGCCGCGCCTGGTTCAACGTCGACGTGTTCTGGATGCTCGCGCTGATGGTCACTGGTTTACTTATTCTTTTCCTTTGAATTGAAGTCGGAGATTCGCGCGCGCCAGGCGATTGAGTGATAATCGGTGCGTGAAAATTGTGACCACGATCGCGGAGGCTCAATCGCGACAGCGCTCAAAACCGAGCGTGCTCGTGCCCACGATGGGAGCTCTGCACAAAGCGCACCTGGAATTGATTCGAGTTGCGCGTCAGCACGCCGGAAAAGGTGGCGAAGTGGTGGTGAGCATTTTTGTGAACCCGCTTCAGTTTGAGCCGGGCAGCGATTACGAGCAGTATCCCCGGCCGGCAAAAGCGGATGAAGAATTTTGCCGAAACGCAAGTGTTGATCTTTTGTTCCGACCAGCGTCCGAGGAGCTGTATTTCGCGGATCGCTCGACTTTCGTAGAAGAAGCTTCCTTGTCGAGTATGCTCGAGGGCAAATCGCGACCCGGACATTTCCGCGGCGTGTGCACGGTTGTCGCGAAGCTTTTTAATATTCTCGGCCCGGACGCGGCGGTCTTTGGCGAAAAGGATTTTCAGCAGCTCGCAATCGTTCGACGGATGGTGCGCGATCTCAATTTCAAGGTCGACATTATTGCTGTGCCAACTGTTCGCGAAGAGGACGGGCTGGCGTGCAGTTCGCGCAACCAGTACTTGACCGCCGAGGAACGAAAACAGGCAATGATTTTGCGAAAAGCCTTGTTCAAAGGAGCCGATGTGGCACGTGCTGGCGAAACGTCGGTTGCACGAATTACCGCTGCAGTTCAGGAGACAATCGGGCAGGCGCCGCTCGCCCGGATTGACTATGTCGATCTTGTGGACGCGCAAACCTTGCAGCCGATCGAAGTCGTTAGGCAAAATTCGCGTCTGGCCGTTGCAGTTTTCTTCGGCAAAACTCGTTTGATTGACAACATTCTGCTCGCGTGAAGGAATACGATTTCGTTGTGATCGGCAGCGGCATAGCCGGTCTTAGTTTTGCGCTGAAGACGGCAATATATGGTTCGGTTGCCGTAATCACAAAACGCAAAGGCGCCGACACGAATACAGCCTGGGCTCAGGGGGGAATCGCGTGTGTGACCAGCGACGAAGATTCATTCGAGTTGCATGTGCGCGACACGATCGAGGCAGGCGCCGGTCTCTGCGACGAGACGGTGGTCCGCACCGTGGTTACTGAGGGTCCGCAGCGTATTGGCGACCTAACCGAACTGGGATTGCACTTCGATGAGCGCGAAGTCTCAGGGCATCGTGAGCCTGATCTGGGCAAAGAGGGCGGTCACTCGAAGCGCCGCGTCCTGCATGTGCGGGACGTGACCGGAAAGGAGATCGAGGAGACTTTGCTGCGCGAGATCGGCCGACGGCCGCAGGTCGAGCTTTTAGAGAATCACATGGCGGTTGATTTGATCACGGCGGCCAAGCTCGGGTTTGCGGCAGAAGATCGGTGCCTAGGCGTCTATGTCCTGAATGAAAAAACCGGAGAAGTAGAAACGCTTCGTTCGGATCGGATCGTGCTCGCGACCGGCGGTTGCGGGAAAGTTTATTTGTACACGAGTAATCCTGATATCGCGACCGGAGATGGCGTGGCGATGGCCTGGCGAGCGGGGGCGCAGATCGCAAACATGGAGTTCATTCAATTTCATCCCACATGTCTGTTTCATCCCCAGGCGAAATCATTTCTGGTTTCTGAAGCTGTGCGTGGTGAAGGCGGAATTTTGAGAAACAGTCGAGGTGAAGATTTCATGAAACGCTATGATGCGCGCGGCTCGCTCGCTCCGCGCGATATCGTGGCGCGTGCGATCGATGCGGAGATCAAACGCTCGGGCGCGCAATGCGTATTTTTGGACATCACGCACAAGGCACCGGAATTTATTCGGGAGCGTTTCCCGCACATTTATGAGACGTGCCTGCGATTCGGCATAGACATGTCGAAGCATCCGATTCCGGTTGTACCGGCAGCGCATTATCAGTGCGGCGGGACTAAGACGGATGCAAATGGTGCGACAAGCTTGGGAGGGTTGTATGCGATCGGCGAGGTTGCGTGCACCGGATTGCACGGAGCAAATCGGCTTGCGAGCAACTCGCTCCTGGAAGGCTTGGTAATGGCCCATCGCGCGGCCACCGCCTGCCTGCGCTCGCGACTGGATTCAAAACAAGAAGTTCCTTTACCGGAATGGAAATCGGAAAATGTGCAGGACGTCGATGAAATGGTCGTGATTTATCATAATTGGGACGAAATCAGACGCCTGATGTGGGATTACGTAGGAATCGTGCGCACCGACAAGCGGCTCCAGCGCGCCAGTGCGCGGTTGCGCAATCTTCAACGCGAAATTCGTGAGTTCTATTGGAATTTCAAAGTATCCGCGGACCTTCTGGAGCTGCGTAATCTCGCAACGGTGGCAGCCTTGATCGTCGATTCGGCGTTGAGTCGAAAAGAGAGCCGTGGCTTGCATTACACGCTGGATTATCCCGAGGCGGAAGATCGACAATTCAGACGCGAGACGGTGCTAAGCCGCGGTTGAATTACTGTATCATCGCAATTTGTGGCGACTGCTACACGAAAAGATTTGCCTTGCCTAAAGCCAAGTCATCGGATAAGAGGTGGCGGCAACTTCCAGATGAAGCGACTTTTAGCGGCCTGTTTCAGTCTAACAATAGCCGGCGCGACTCAAGCCGACGAACAATCCACTTCGCCATACGGGACGGCGGCGGATTTTGCCAAATATGCAATGAGGCTGCGGGAGCAGGCGCTGCTTAAAGTGGAGCCGCAGGTTTTTGTGCCGACAAGTTCGCGCCCGGCGGCACAGCGTTTTCCTTGGAAAACCAATATTGTAACGACGGTCTTCTGGATTGGAGAACAAGCCGCAGGCAACAATCCGGTGCCCAACCACCGGAGCTCCTGGGATGCGAATTGGACGAGCAATTACGGTGGCTTTGACACCCCCGACTCCTCGGCGCGGCGCAACTATATCCCAGTAGCTTTCATTCCCCGTCAAAATCCATTCTACTGTGCGCTGCCGTATAACGACGTCTCCCATGGGCAGTTCAAACCGGAAGCGCCGCTGGTGATCCCCTGGTTCAAGCAAGCCTACACGGGGCCGGGTCAATCAGTGTGCAAAGGTCGCTGGCTCGCCGTACGTAAAGGCAATCGCACCTGTTATGCGCAATGGGAAGATTGCGGCCCGTTTCGTACCGACCATTTCCAGTACGTATTCCAGAATGAACGGCCAAAGCCCAATCTGAACCGTGGGGCTGGTTTGGATGTTTCTCCCGCCGTTCGCGATTATCTCGGCCTAGCTCCCACGGACGTCACGGATTGGCAATTTGTCGAAGTGCGTGACGTGCCCTCGGGTCCATGGCGAAGCTACGGGGACAACAATCACTTCGTCATCGCGCGCCGCCAGACCGAACAACGCCTTGCCGAACGATTCTCGGGAGCCGCAAAAAAATAGCCCTCTTTGCGAGGGCTTGAGAAAGGTTCGTTTCTATCGTTCCCGCCGCCGGTGCCGATCTCTTGCTGTCTGATTCTCTCTTCCCCTTTGCGAATGACGACTTATTCCACCTTGGCCTAGCTGCCTGGCGAAGATGCCGGAGACGGTGGCGAGAGAGGAATCGCTGCCCGAGCACTTGTGGAGGTTGCCGGCGGTGTCTGGGAGGGTTCGACCGCCGCCGCGCGAATTAGTTCCGAGACGGTGACGAATTTGAATCCCTTCGCCTGAAGCGCATCGAAAGTAGAAGCCATGGCTTCAATTGTTCCTGGGTGAATATCGTGGCTCAATACGATTGAGCCCGGCCGAGTTTCTTGAAGAATGCGATTGCGGACCACAACCGGGCCCGGTCGTTTCCAGTCATAGGGATCGACGTCCCACAAAACGATCTGATATCCGAATTCATCGTGAATCCAACGTTTTTCGCGCTCCGTAATTGATCCATAGGGTGGTCGGAGCAGAGTTGGACGCGTGCCGGTGGCGCTCTTGATTGCCTCATCGGTTTGCCAGAGCTGTCTTCGAACACCCTCGTCCGACATTTTGGCTAAGTTAGGATGCGACCAACTATGGTTTGCAATTTCGTGACCTTCGCGAGCAGCGCGGGCGACAATGTCAGGATGCTCCGCAACGTTTTCGCCGATCACAAAAAAAGTTGCCTTGATATGGTGGGACGCGAGGAGATCGAGCAGTTTTGGAGTAAGTGTCGCGCTTGGTCCATCATCAAATGTCATTGCAATGTAAGGGCCGTCGACGTGCACCGAGTTGAATGTGATTTTCGGTTCCGTCGCGCTCTTCGGGTTGTTATTCCTAGCGGTTAGCGTTGCGACCTTCGGCTCCGCTCGAAGAGCATGCGCCGCAACTAGTCCCGCAACGCAAACGAGCAGCAAACGCGAAACAAGCATGCGACAAAGTGGCGAATTGGATCCGTGTATCTAGCAGAGGCCGGAAAAACTCAAAACGCGCTCAGCCTTTGCGCAATTTCTCTAGTTGGGCGATGAACGCGTCCGGGCCGTCGGGGAAGTAGCCGTCGTACTGCCAAATCTTCTGTCCGTTGCCATTGAGCACGACGATAGTGGGAAATCCTTGAACTTCGTACTGCTGCGCCAGCTCTTGATTCTGCTTTCTCAACTCGACGCTTTGCGGTTTCGCGCGCGGGAAGTCAACTTCCAAAAGCACAAGATTCTCACGCGCGTAATCCTTAAATTGAGGCTGCGAGAGGATCTCCTTGTCGAACTTCCGGCACCAGCCGCACCAATCCGAGCCGGTAAAATCGAGGAGCAGGAATTTGTTGGTGGCCGTCGCCTCTTGCTGCGCCTTTTTATAATCGTTCACCCAGCCATTCTCGGCCCGGGCGAAGGCCGCAGAGAGGAAAACACACGCTGCAGCGGCGAAAAGAATCGAACGATGTTTGTTCACACCGTCATCTTCGACTAGATTGCGGCTGGGCGCAAGAACGGTACAACGCACCGTGGGTGCGGGAATAAATCTCGCTGCGTCCGGAGATAGCCCGGCGCACGAACGCCGGGCTATAAACGGATTCAAAGATCTAGCGCAGATGCTTCGAGACGAGCTTGGTCATCTCGAACATACTCACCTGGCTCTTACCGTTGAATACCGGCCTGAGTGAGTCGTCCGCGTTGATCATGGTTCTTTTCTTTTTATCCTGACAACCGTGCTTCTTGATGTAGTTCCAAAGCTTCTTAGTAAGCTCGGAGCGTGGCAGCGGCGTCGACCCAACGATGGCTGAAAGCTTATCGTCGGGCTGGACCGGTCTCATGAAGGCGGGATTGGGTTTGCGTTTGGAAGGTTTTTTTTTGGTTTTCGGCATAGAGGGTGATTATCGTTTCGCTCGCGCGAGGGCAACACTAATTTTACCGAAACGAAAGTTTTTTTTTACTAGGCGACCCGGCGAACTGCCAGTGCAGCCACATCATCTGGCGAGCCATTACTGGCTTCATACGGCGCTGCCCGGTCTAATACTCCCTTGAGTAGCGCTTCGGCACTGACTGCAGAGTGATCGAGCATTTTCTCCAAGCCCTTTGGGGTGAGCCGGTGCCGCGCGCCTTTGGTCGAGCCAAATAGACCATCCGTATAGAGGAGAAAAGCATCCCCCGATTCCAAGTCGATACGAGTTTCCTTAAATTCTGGATGTTCGAGTAAACCCAATGGAGGCGCGATCGAGGCGATTGACTCAGTCGCACTGTCATGGCGTACGACCAGGAGCGGCGGGTGACCCGCCCCAACCACGCTTGCGCCTCCGTTCTCTGGGTCAACCGCAACGCACATTGCGGTCATGAAAGATCGCGCGCCAAAAATGCTGCGGAAATCATGATTCACGGCTTCCATGATCCTAGCCGGCGTGTTGTGTTCTACGCTGCCATGATGAAAAAGGAGTTTCGCCAAAGTGGTAAGCAGCGCAGCGGCGGCTCCGTGGCCGGTGCCATCCGCGATCCAAAACAAAACTCGGCCCTCCTTCATAGGCAGCCAACCATAGATATCACCGCCCACCTGGATTACCGGGCGATAACAGGTGGCAACTTGCCAACCGGGCAGCCTCGGGGGCTTGTGAGGAATCAGGGATTGTTGGGTCAGGCGCGCAGCGGCCAGGTCGCGCTCGAGATTACGACGCCATTCTTCGAGTTCATCGTTTTGCCGCTCCAATTGGCGCCGCATGGAACGCAGGCGAAGCTGGGTCTCAATTCGCGCCCGCAACACGGCGGCGTTGATCGGTTTTGTCACAAAATCATCCGCGCCAGCTTGCAAACATCCCACTTCGCTTGCTTCGCTCCCATGCCCGGTCAACATGATCGCGGGAATTTGTGCGATCGCCGGGTCTTTATCCGCGCGAAGGCGTTCTAACACCTCGGCGCCGTTTAGCCCCGGCATATCAAAATCAAGAAGAAGAAGCGAAGGCAGCTTGGCGTGAATTATTTCTAACGCTTTGGCCCCGTCCTCGCATTGGCTACATCGGTAGCCGGCCGACGTCAGCAGTTGCGCCAGGATTTTGCGACTCATGGCGTCATCATCGACCACTAAAATTTGTACGCGGGAGTTGTTTGACATCTCTCCCTTGGATTCGGATGAAAAGCGCTCCCTTATTGTATTCGTGTCAATCTTTGCCGACGCATTTAGCGTTAAAGAAGATAGCGATTTGTGATTGGCATCGAATCGGACTGTGGATACGTTGTGAGAGTAATCTTACTTATGAAATTCTCATTCTCGCTTGCCCTGTTCACCGCTTTCTTTGTTGCGTCCTGTGCGGAAGAGCCGCCGCAACGCCCGCCTCAACGCGTCGCGACTTATTCACCAGCTCAGACCCAGGAATACCCGCCGCCGCAACAGCCATTCAATCCGAACGGACCCGTTCAGCCTCCCGGCACGCCGCAGGCGGCTGCGCCTTCACCTCCTCCACCGGCTGCCCCAACTAAAGTTGCGAAGGGCGACTATCCGTACGGAATTCCCGTCCCTGGCAAACCTCATTTGGTGGAAAGCCCCTATTCACCTGGCAAGTACGTTGATGTGGAAGGATTCCCCCCAGGAACTGAAGTGAAGGACCCCTACACCGACAAGATTTTTCTAGTTCCGTAAATTTTGGCCGCCGCCAGCCCTGACAAGCCGACCCGAAAGGTCTAGGGACTTGTCCTCAGGGGGAGTGAGGCTGGACAATCGCGTGTTATATCCGATGCT
Source organism: Verrucomicrobiota bacterium (assembly GCA_046725095.1). Classification (GTDB taxonomy): domain Bacteria; phylum Verrucomicrobiota; class Verrucomicrobiia; order Chthoniobacterales; family UBA10450; genus Udaeobacter. The sequence goes on along the minus strand of JBKOXU010000199.1, from coordinate 16,701 downwards.
GATCTTCGCGCCGGGATGATGCCTTCCGCTGGCCAGAGAATTTCAAGCTTCGTTTATGGAATTGCGGATCAGACGCGCCCCTCGAATCGACATCGAAATCGCCGTACCAGGCGATAAAAGCATTTCGCATCGCGCTGTTATGATTGTCGCTTTGTCCAATGGCATATGCACATTGCACGGCTTTCTCCCGAGTGAAGATTGCATGCATACGGTCAATGCGATGCGCACTTTGGGTATAAAGATCGAACAGCCTGAGCCGGACACGCTAATCGTCCATGGGAAAAAGCGTGTGCTTACGCCCCCCAAAAATGATATTGATTGCGGAAATTCCGGCACGACCATGCGGCTCCTCGCTGGCTTGCTCGCCGGACAAACATTTGAGAGCCGGCTGGTGGGCGATGCCGGGCTTTCTAAGCGTCCAATGGACCGCGTAATTGCACCGCTTCGTCAGATGGGCGCAAACATTCTCGCAGAAGGGCCCAAACAAACGTCGCCACTCCGTGTAGGTGGCGGCTCCTTACGTGGAATTCATTATCGTTTGCCCATCGCGAGCGCGCAGGTCAAGAGTGCGTTGCTCCTGGCGGGCCTCTTTGCCAAGGGCAAGACCACTGTCGAGGAGCCGTCACCCACGCGAAATCATACTGAGGTGCTGCTTAACTATTTTCTCGTTCGCACGGCACGGGATGACGATGGCAAGGTCACGGTCTTCGGCGACCAGGTTCCGGAGTCGCGTGACTTTACCATTCCGGGCGATATTTCCTCGGCAGCTTTTTGGTTGGTCGCTGCTGCGGCACAGCCACGGGGGCATCTGCTCGTACGCGGAGTTGGCCTAAACGAGACGCGAACGGCGTTTCTTGGCGTTTTACTGCGAATGGGCGCGCAGGTGAGGGAAGCTATCGAAGATGTCGACCAACTTGAACCGCGCGGAATCGTCGAGGTCACGGGCGTGCCCCTGAAAGGCACCGTCATGCAGGGCAAGGAGGTCTCGCAGTTTATTGACGAACTGCCCATCCTCGCGGTCGCAGGCGCTCTGGCAAATGGTCAAACAATTATTCGTCATGCCCAGGAATTGCGTGTGAAAGAAACCGATCGCATCGCTGCCATCGCACACAATTTGCGTACGATGGGTGCACAAGTTACCGAAATGAATGATGGCCTCCAAATTCATGGTCCGGCTCCGCTCCATGGGGCACGCGTGGCGAGCTTCGGCGATCACCGCATCGCGATGGCTTTTGCCATTGCCGGTTTGTTCGCTGAGGGCGAAACCATTGTTCAGGATGCCGACTGCATTCGCGAATCTTATCCCGAATTTGCAACCATACTGGAACAGTTTACCAACCCGAAAACGATGCAGATAAGCACGCCTGTCATCGGCTCGCTTACTCCCGCTCCGGTCGAGGAAGCGTAATTCAGAGGACCACATAGGTCAGTAAGGACTTATGAGGTGTATTGCGTCGCCATGAGAACGATGGCTAAAGTTGCCTCGCGTCATGCATTTCGTCCCCCAATCATCTCATCGCGTCGTCGCTATTGATGGTCCTGCGGCCTCCGGAAAAAGTAGCGTCGCGCGAAGGCTTGCTCGGCGACTGGGTTTTGCCTACGTGAATTCGGGCGCGATCTATCGGGCGCTCACGTGGCATATCCTGCAAAAGGAGATAGACACGAGAGATGCCTGCCGCGTCACCCAGGCTGTCGAGTCTGCTCCGATCGTCTGCCACATTCAAAACAACGAATCGCGCATCTTTATCGACAACGTCGATCCGACGGATTACTTGCGTAACGACCGCGTGAACGAAAGTGTCTCTCACGTCAGTGGCGTGGCCCGAGTGCGCGAAATTGCAGTGCAGAAAATGCGTGATTGCGCGCGCCATCACGACGTGGTCATGGAGGGCCGGGACATAGGTTCCGTTGTCTTTCCAGACACCCCCTATAAATTTTATGTCGATGCTTCGCCCGACGTGCGTTTGCGCCGTCGTGCCAAGCAGGGGGAGCGCGATGAAATTAAGATGCGCGACCACGCCGATTCTTCGCGACCTGTCTCACCGCTCGTCATCGCGCAGAATGCGCACGTCATCGATACGTCGCATTTGACGATCGAAGGAGTCGTCAACGAGATCATTGCCCGACTCGAACAAACCGGTCTTCACGTTTCCATCTGATAACCGCTTCAACGGTTCAACTATGAACGTTTACTACTGGCTCGGGTACCATCTCTCTGGCCTGGTTGGCAGATTATTTTTTAGTTTTCGAGTAATTCATCGGGAGCGGATGATTCAAAATGGTCCGGTAATTCTCGCGATGAATCACCAGAGCTACCTCGATCCACCGCTTGCCGGCACGACATGTGATCGGCCGATCTATTTTCTGACGCGGAAAACGCTGATCGATATACCGCTGCTCGGCTGGCTCTTACCGAAGTTGAATGTAATCCCAGTTGATCAGGAAGGAATCGACCGCAGCGCGCTCAAGGCCCTCATTCGCGTTCTCAAGTCTGGAAACGCGGCGCTCGTTTTCCCGGAAGGGTCCCGGACGCTCGATGGTAATTTGCAGCCGGCACAGCCGGGATTGGGGCTCGTAATCGCAAAAACGCTCGCCCCGGTCGTGCCGATGCGAATCTTTGGCGCCCACGAAGCGTTGCCGCGCGGCGGCGGTCGTTTGCGCTTTATCCCAATCACGATCGTGATTGGAGAACCGATATTTTTTACGACCGCCGAGGTCGAATCGCAAGCGAGGGACGCTTACCAGCGGCTAAGCCAGCGCGTCATGGATGCGATCGCGGCATTACAATTAAAATGAATCTAGTTTGCCCGCAGAAACCGGACGTCGATATTCAAACGTGAATTCAACGCATCCGACTGACGAAACGCCGCCGTCATCCCGAGTTCCCAAGGGTGGCGTTGTTCTGATGCTTGTCATCCTCGGATCGATGGCACTGTTGGCTGCGTATTCTACTATCCAGCGTTTTCGGCGGGAGAAGGTTGAAACCGTAATTGTGATGCCGGCAACTTCACCGTCTGCGCCGACGCCTTGATTCTCCCTCGGCCGCGGCCGGTTTTTTGCTGTCTTGAATAACAAGAACGAATGGAGGTCTAGTCCTCAAATGAAGAAACTTTTTGGCCTGCCGGTGATTATTTCTTGGGCGATATTTTGCTCCTGCCAAAAGCAGCAAACCGAGGAAGAACGGAAGACTGAAATTGAGCGACAGGTCCAGGAACGTCTGGCTGCGGAACGACAGGCCCAGAGCGAGCAACAACTCGCTCAGCGACCGGTCGAACTCGACGCGCGTGAAAAAGCATTGTCTGAAAAGGAACGAGCCGCAGAGAGTGCACCCGTTGTCGAAGCCTCAGAGACGCCGCTGCAGGCTTCCAGGACGGACACTTCTGGAAATGTAGCGTCCGCGTCCTATTCGACCTTTTGCAGGAAACTCGATCCGTATGGCGTGTGGCGTGAGACTTCGAGCTACGGGTATGTCTGGCAACCGCGGGAGGCGGAGCGCTCGCGCTCGTGGCGTCCTTACACGAACGGCCGCTGGATTTACACCGACGCGGGCTGGACGTGGATATCGGAAGAGCCGTTCGGCTGGGCAACTTACCATTACGGGCGCTGGACGCGGTTGCGCAACATCGGATGGGTTTGGGTTCCCGGAGATGAATGGGCGCCCGCCTGGGTGTCATGGCGCAAGAGTAATGATTATGTCGGTTGGGCGCCGCTGCCGCCCGAAGCCCATTTCGATCGGCGCGCCGGTATTCAATAACTGGGCGGATAATTATTACGATATCGGGCCGGACCAATACTGTTTCGTTCGGACGGATCAATTTGGCGCGCGCCGTGTCGAGACAGCCGTCGTTCCGGCCCAGCGCAACGTGACGATCGTCAATGAGACGACAAACGTCACTAATATCACTTACAGCAACACGACGATCCTAAATCAAGGTCCAAGCTACGACGAGCTGCGTGCGGGCAGCCGGCAGCCAATTGAACGCCTACGCCTGGAGCGCCAGATCACCGCGAACGTGGACGCGGAAACGCCACGCTCGGTCATACGAGGTGAAGTTGTTCAAATCCCAGCTCCGGTAATCGCTACAGCGCAGCCGGCGGAACGTCCGCGGAACGTCAAAGAAACGGTCGCGCAGATGGTTGTGGAGCGTGGCTGGGAAGGAATCGCGGATCGGCAGGCAGCCGAGAAAGCGCGAGCGAAGATCAAATCCGAATCCACGCCACCACCGGGCGCTCCGCCAAAAACTTTCGTAAGACCAACACAGACAACGGCCCAAACTTCGCCATCCCGAGCGCCCTTGGCAAGCCCAACGGCGGCATCACGGCAAACGCCGCCAGCTGCGTCGCCCAAAATTCCCGCAGCGCTCGCAACTATCTCACCGACTGCGCCATCGCACCGCGTTGCGCCTGTTACAACCGCCGGGCCGGTTCGGGAATTAGTTCCATCACCCACAGTGAAGGCAACGCCACCATTACGCCAAACGCCCGTGGCGACTGCGACGCCCTTACAGAGAGCCACGCCGACTTTGCATCCACATGAAACAGCCACAGTGACGCCGCGGCCAACACTTTCGGCGGAGGCGACGAATTCAGAATCGACATCGTCTTCGCGGATATCGGCCGGTTCGGCTGAAAATAAAGATCAACGCAAACCCGAAAGAGAATTAAGGAAACAGGAGCGAGGTGCGCAGCGACAGCACAGCAAGAATCAGTCGAGAAAAGCGGAAACGCGCGTCGCGGATGCATCTCCTGGCCAAAGCGCGACTGCTACACCTATGACTTCGTCGTCTCCTACTGAATCGCCGGATAAGGGAGAAAAGAAGAAGCGTAAACGCGAGCGTGCGGGAGCCCATGAAAACGACTAAGCCGTCGATTATGGAATGCAGTTACGAGCCCGGACGTGAAGTTGACGCGTTTACGGCGGCAGGTTCGAACAAGAGCAATCATCAGTCTTATCCTGACATGAAGAATCTTTTTGCCCTGCTCATGATAGTCATCTTGGCCATATGTTGCTCCTGCCAGAAGCATCCAACTGATGAAGAACTACAAGCTCGAATCGAGCGAGAAGTGAAGCGACAACTAGCCGCGGAGCGCGAGATCCAAGAAAAGGAGCTTGAACAGCGCCGCTCCGAATTGAGCGCCCGTAGGAACGCGCTGCTTAAGAGAAAAGGGAGCCGCAACGAACACACTGGTGCCCGGGCTTCCACGAGTCCCGAATCGTCCCTCGATCGGGGACAGATCGGGAAATCCGGCGACAGCCACTTCGGAAACCTTAGCAGCTCCTTCGGTAACGTCCGCCGGTTCGGAATCGCCGTCCTTTTCGCCGTTGCCTGAAGCGCCAGAAAGCGCGTCCCCCGGTTCAACGCCAGCACCTCCCGAAGGAACAGTGCAGTAGCGCCGCACACGAGTTGGAGAGCAGTCTCGCTAATTGGCAGGATTACGCTATCACTCAGCGTTCGGTCGCTCGGTAGCGAGCTGGCGCGCGTATTCGAGCGTGTCGATTGCCTCCACATTCTTGTCGCGCCGGATCGCTTTGATTCGTGGGAAGCGTAGCGCGAGTCCACTCGCATGGCGCGTGCTCGGCTGGATGGAATTGAACGCAACTTCGAGCACGACGTCCGGTTTTACTTCACGGTATCGGCCATGATCAGCAATCGTGTTTTGCTGGAAGTGTTCGGTTAATTCCGCAATCTCCACGTCGGTCAATCCGCTGTAGGCTTTGCCAATGGGCAAAAGCTCGCCGGTGCCTTCGTCGCGCACCGCAAATGTGTAATCGCTTAGCACATTATTGCGTTTGCCGTGACCAAGCTCGGCCGCGACCACCACCACATCCAGCGTCGCCAATTCCTTCTTTAGTTTGAACCAAAACATTCCGCGGCGCCCTGGTAAATAAAAACTTTCCGGGTCCTTAATCATGAGACCTTCATTCAACCGACGGCGAGCCTCTTGGAAAATTTGCTCGATTTCCGCGGCAGAATGCGCGGGCAATACTTCGGCAGTTTGGAATTGCCGCGGTAGACGCAAGCCGCCGAGCCATTCGCGCCGGCGCCATAGCGGAGTTTTCAGCAAAGAGCGTCCGTTCAGCCAGAGAAGATCAAAAATAACAAATGCGACCGGCACATCCGCCGCCGCCTCCTCAAATAAATCCGCCACATCGCTTTTCCGCCCAAGCCGCTTTTGTAGATCAAAGAAGGTGAGCCTGCGTGCCTCTTGGAACGCAATAATTTCACCATCCACAATCAGCTCGTGCTCGAATTCCTTTGCTCTCGCCGCCAGCTCTGGAAATTGATTCGTGATGAACCGCAAATCGCGCGAAAAAATTTCCACTCGCTGTCCGTTGCGATGAAGCTGTGCGCGAATCCCGTCGAATTTATCTTCCACGTAAACTGTAGCAGCCGCTCCGTGGGTATCGTGTGATAAATGTTCATTGACGAACCGTTCCCAGACCGCTTCTGCTGTTGGCTCGGGAGTCGCAAGCATGCACTTGATGGGATGAAAGATCGACAACTCTGCGCGATGTAATTCTTTTCGGGAGGCGAGCGTTGCCGTGGCGCCGGTATTGCCCAGAAGCATGTTGGCTTCCTTTACTTCATCGAGGGGTGCCTCAAATGCGCGGGCAATTGCTTCTTCGACCAATCCCTCCCGTAAACCAATGCGCAAATCTCCGCTGAGAATCTTGACCACGTACTGACCCTCTCGCGCTGAAAGCGTGGCAAGGCGCGATCGCAACAGTTCGGTTTTAGCAGCTGGACCACGCGTTTTATGCAGCGCGTCAAAGAAATCGCGCGATTGCTTCAGCGTGAATGGTTGCGGCTTGGTTCGTCTATGCAGGGCTTCGAAAGCGGTTTTGCCCGCATCTCCATGACTGTGGGCGAGGCGGTGAAATTCTGCATCGTTCAATTTCGACGCTACCATTATCGCGCGGTAAATGATCGATCCTCCCACTTGCAATGTGCGAAGATCGCTCTGGGCAAATGCGCGCCCGGTAAAATAAGTCGTTGCAATGGGAAGCTGTTCCTCATCCAATGTGCGCAAGTAATCGGCGAGCAAGCGGATCTTCTCCAATTTTGCAGGAGCTCCACCAATTGCTTCGCCAACGTCGGAGAACGCAAAGAATTCCGATTCGGACTCGGGAGCGCGGACATGTTCGACGCTCTGTCCGAGATTTTGACGGACCGCTTCACCGCGCGTTTTGCCCGCGGAGCCGGCCAACATGTCCGCCGCCGGGCGGATTCGTTGCGGCGAACCGACAGCAGCGGGCGGACTGCCTGCGCCACCCAACCGCAGCTCCATTTGATTTTCTTTATTCAGCGCCCAGGCCTCGACGCCGCGTTCGCGCAAATCGCGCGCAAATTCGGCGGCGAAACCATGAAGGGTAAATACGCGTCGGGGTTGCACAAGGTCGACATAGCGAATCAAGTCGGTGTAGTCAGCGTGATCTGAGAGCGGAAAAGCAGTATCAACCTGGTAGCGATAAATCGCATTCGGATCGACAGCCCACCCGCTGATCATCGCGACCCGTTTGTGCGGAATCCTTTCCAACATGGGCGATCCATTTGCACTCGGCGGGCAGATCAGAACTTTCCCCGCAACATCATCGGCGTTGTAGCGGACGTATTTGCAAAACGCTTGGCCGAACTCCTCATAAATGCGCGTCATCCGATAAACGGATCGGTGTAGCATGGGCGTGAGGCCGGCTCCGTCGAGCGAGCACAATATTTCCTGTGCCTTTCCTAATGAGTAACCCAGCAGCACGGGCACGTGGCCGTCATCGATTGTTTCGCGGCAGAAAGTGATCACCTGCTCGATAACCCGCTCAGTTGGCGGAAATCGATAGCGAGGCAGACCGAAAGTTGTTTCCATGATGAGTGTATCGGCTTGGCACCACTCCGCCTGCTCAGCGGATTTGCCCGGCCGCAGTTTGAAATCTCCCGTGTAAAGCAGTGTCTCATCACCAGCGAAAAGGAAACACTGCGCCGAACCAAAAATGTGGCCAGCGGGCAACAACATGAGATCGAACTCGCGCACCGTCCGTCTTTCGCCAAATGGCAGAATATGCTCGGTCCGCCCGCCCGGAAGCCGGCTTTGCATCAAACGCGCAGTGCGCTCAGAGACGATGACCTCATCGTGTGGCGCGATGTGGTCAATGTGGGCGTGTGAAACGAAAGCGAAGCGTTTTGCATCCCAGGGGTCGAGCCACAAATCCTGCTGCGGCAAAAAAACCCCGCGCTCAAAACGCACATCAATCACGCGAAAATCTAGGCGCGAAACAGGACAAGCGAAACTATCGGGCTCATCGCTTCCGTGCGACGCATAATTGACATGCAGCATGTCAGCCCGTTTCATTAAGAGGATGAGACTTATCGCTGCAGCCGTCGTGCTGCTCATTAGCGCGGACGGGTTTGCCCGGACGGTGGAAGAACCAAGAGTCCTCGAAAAGGTGACACCGCTCCCGGTCGCGTTGAGCAAAGACTTCGAGTTTCGAAAAACAAAGCTTTACTTTCTGAGTGAGAAGGCGCCGAAAAGAGAAGCGCCCCGCACCTCAAGCCCGCTGAAACCGGGAGGTTCAAGCACATCGCCTTCCCAGAAGACACTGACGCTTCAGGATGTGCCAATCACGTTCGAACGGCAATACCGGCTGTTTGGGGCCGTGACCGCGCTGGATCAACGTCAACGTTTCGGCGATTACTTCGATTTCTTTTGGCGCGCCAAACGGTCGGCCGATGTGTCCGTGCGGCTCGAGTATCGCCAGGAGAAATTACACGACCACGTTCAGGCGCAGGAGATTTCCTACCAAAACGTGCGCGGGACGCGTAAGACGGAATTCAAGGTTATTGGCGACGATTATCTCGACGACGGGCGAGTGATTGCCTGGCGGTGTTTGTTAATCGAAAATGGGCGGATCGTGGCAGAAAACCGCTCCTACATGTGGGAGTAAACGATCTCTTTGGAAGATACGGCTTTCTAGCTTCCCGGATTCGAACCAATTCTGGAGTCTTCCCAAGACTGGCCAGGTTTGACAGTCTGGCTCTTGATCTTGTATCTTTAAGGTGAGCAAACGTGGAGTCATCGATTCAAGTAGGGGTAAATGGTCCGACCGTATGGGTGAAAGTAGAGGGAAAGGGTAGTTTCCTCAACAGCGGCAACCTGAAAGAGTTTGCGCGCGAGATGTTGGACCGCGGTTATCGCGAGTTTGTCATTGATTTGGCGGATTGCGCGATGATGGATTCCACATTTATGGGAACAATGGCCAGCGTGGCGTTGCGCTTGAAGGAGCTCGGTCGAGGTCATCTTCATGTCGTTCACTGCCGGAATCGCAGCCGGGAACTGCTCTCTGGGCTTGGCCTCGATCAAATATTCGACATTCACACCAATGGCTCGACTGCACCCGAATGCGATACGCTCGAGCGCGGCTCTGGGGACCAGTCGCGAGAGAATAAAAAACAGGAGCAAGCCCAAACGATGCTGGAAGCGCACGAAGCCCTTTGCGAGGCGGCGCCGGAAAATCTCTTTCGCTTTAAGGACGTTCTCGATTATTTAAAACAAGACCTTCATCACGAGACGCCTTCGAAGTAAGCTGGCCCCTCCATCATGTGGCCGACTCTTCTCTGGGGACTGCTTCTGGCGTCTGTGGCCGGGTGGATTTTTACCGCCTACTACCAGATGCGGAGAATTCGAAGCCTGGAACGTTCCCATGAGGAAATTCAGGTCGAAGAAACTTTGGTTTTTGATTTCCTGCACGGGCTCGGCGAAGCCTTCAGCGGAACCATTCGACCTCAAGAACTGCATCGGCTCATCGTCGAAGGGGCAACGCGCATTCTCGACGCACACGGCGGCGCGCTTTATATGACCGATCGTACGGGCGGCAAGCTTACTCCAGCCTTTATCTCCAAGGGTTGCCCACCGCTGGTGGATGTTCCGCCAAATATTTTGCAGCAAGCAGCCGCCACGCCCATCGCCCTTGAGAGTTATCTGCGGCTGCATTCAGTTACTCCGGGCGAGGGATTAATAGGGCGCGTCTGGCAAACGGGACAGTCCCTTTGCTTGAACGATCTCTCAGAAGTGCCGGAGTTGGTCAAACTGCGAGGCAGTGCTTTTGGCACCGCATCAGTCATGGCCGCGGCTCTGTCCTACGGAAAACAAGATCTGGGCGTGCTTGCCGTCGCCAATGGTTCTCTGGGCGCACCATTTTCGCAGGCCGATTTCGTTGTTTTTAAATCGATCTCCGAGCAGTCCGCCTTTGCCCTCTATAACGCCATTATCTACTCGATGGCGAATGAAAAGAAGCGACTCGACCACGATCTCGAAATCGCACGGGATATTCAGCGAATTTTGCTTCCCGCCGAAGCGCCGACCGTTAATGGATTTCAGATCAGCGGCATTAGTGTACCTGCCCGCCAGGTGAGCGGTGATTATTTTGATTATATCCAGGTCGATGACGAGCGGCTCGGCGTCGCGATCGCGGACGTTTCGGGCAAAGGCGTTCCCGCGTCGCTTATCATGGCGATTTGCCGCAGCGTGTTGCGCGCCGAGGCGGCGCGGAATCCTTCTCCGGCCGATGTTTTACGAAAGGTAAACCGGCAACTCTATCCGGATATCAAGGAAGACATGTTTATCAGCATGGCCTATCTCATCTTGGACCATCAACATGATGGGGTTACGCTCGCACGCGCCGGGCACGACGCGCCATTACTCTACAAGGGGCACTCGCAAACTGTTACGCCGGTAAAATCGCCGGGAATGGTCGTGGGAATTGACAGCGGAAATGTGTTCGATAGGCTTACCGTCGATTTCGCCGTCCCGCTCGAGCGCGATGATTGCTTGGTTCTCTACACCGACGGCGTGACGGAAGCGCTCAATGCCGACGGAGATGAATTCGGGCTTGATCGCATGATCCAATCGGTTCGGGCCAGCGCAACCGATGGCGCCCAGACGATTGTAAAAAGTATTATCGAGGAAGTGCGCAATTTTACCGGATCGGTTCCCCAAAATGACGACATCACTTTGATTGCGATTCGCAAAACATGAAAAAGAAAGAAACAGAAAGCTCCACAGCGTCAAACCCCGCATCTGCATCGGCCGTGGTCACAGGTGACGCGGAACGAAGCGAAATAGAAGATCCAACGGTCAGCTTGCAAGTCGACCTCGATCGGTTTCGCGACCTGGCGCTGCGTAGCCAGGCCGATTTCGAGAATTACAAAAAGCGCGCTGCACGCGAAAAAGAAGAGGCGATCAAATACGCGAACAGCTCGTTGCTCGAGAGGCTGGTGGCGATTGTGGATAATTTTGAGCTCGGTCTCGAAGCAGCGAAAGGGGAAGGCGAACAGTCTCCCGTTTATTCCGGAATGACTCTTGTATCGAAACAACTCAACGATTTCCTGACCGAAAATGGACTGCAACCAATCGAGGCGGAGGGAAAAAAATTCGACCCGAACCTGCATGAGGCGATCGCGCATCAACCGAGCGAACTTTCGGAGGGAACGATTATCCGTCAGACCCGCCGCGGTTATCGGTTCAAAGACCGTTTGCTGCGACCCTCGCAGGTGGTTGTTTCAAGCGGGCCCGCAAAATAAGTGAGGCTCCTTGCCGGCCTCTCCCATTAGTCCCATAGATCAGACAGGACTTATCAGTCACAATGGCCACGAAAAAACGCGATTACTACGAAGTACTTGGCGTGGGGCGGAATGCCTCCGAAGAGGAGGTTAAGCGCGCTTATCGCAAACTCGCCGTCAAGTTTCATCCGGACAAAAACCCGGACGATCCGCATGCCGAGGAGAAATTCAAAGAGCTTGGGGAAGCTTATGATGTCCTCATGGATTCGGATAAACGCGCCGCCTATGACCGCTTCGGCCACGCTGCTTTTGCCTCGGGCGGCGCTGGCTTCGGTGGTTTCCATGATCCGTTCGATATTTTCCGCGAAGTCTTTGGCGGAGGCGGATTCGGCGGCGGAATCTTCGAGACATTCTTCGGGGGCGCCGGCGCGCGCACTGAAGATCGCCAACGCGGATCTGATTTGCGTTACGACATGCAGATCGAACTCGAAGAAGCCGCTTTCGGCGTCGAAAAAGAGATTGAAATCGAGAAGCTCGATACCTGCGACAAATGTCATGGCAGTGGGGCTGAGTCGGGTTCGCGCACGATTAGCTGTCCCACCTGCGGCGGCCGCGGTCAGGTGATTAGTTCGCGCGGATTTTTTCACGTTTCCCAAACTTGTTCCCGCTGTCGCGGCGCCGGCGAAATCATCGAGAAGCCGTGTCCAAAGTGCTACGGGGAGGGACGCGTGGAGAAACCCAGCCGCGTCAAATTGAAAATCCCGGCTGGAATCAGGGAAGGCTCGCGACTGCGTTCCTCACGCAACGGCGAGGCCGGTGTCCGTGGCGCACCTCCTGGCGACCTTTACGTCGTCATCCACATCAAGGAGCACAAAGTCTTTCAACGCGAAGACGATAACCTGTATTGCGAGGTGCCGATTGCTTTTTCGCTGGCGGCTTTGGGCGGGGAGGCCGATGTGCCGACGCTTGAAGGCAAAGCGCATCTCAAAGTGCCGGCCGGCACCCAAAGCGGGCAGATGTTCAAGCTGCGCGGCAAAGGGATTACAAACGTAAACGGACGCGGTCGTGGCGACTTGTTCGCGCGTCTAATTGTCGAGGTGCCATCGCGCCTAAATGCGGAGCAACGTAGCAAACTTGAGGAGTTTGCCGCACTTTGCAGCGACGAAAACACCCCATTGCGCAAAAGTTTTTTCGAACGCGCGAAGGAATTTTTTAAGTAATTCTTCTGTCATTCTGAGCAGAGCGCAGTGGAGTGGAGGAATCTCTCACCGTTAATATTTTCAACGATGCTTAACGATCCGGTAAAACTGATCGAATGTCCCCGCGACGCCTGGCAGGGTCTGAAGAGACAAATCCCAACGGAACTAAAAGTGCGCTATCTTCGCGCGCTAATCGGGGCGGACTTCAAACACATCGATGCCGTAAGCTTCGTCTCTCCCAAAGCCGTTCCACAAATGGCGGACAGCGAGAAGGTGCTGGAGCAAATGGGTCTGCCCCGGAATGTCGAAATCATCGGAATCGTTGTGAACGAGAGAGGTGCGGAACGCGCTATTGCAACCCAGGCCGTCACGACCCTCGGTTATCCTTATTCCATCTCGGCGACCTTTTTGCAGAAAAACCAGAATCAGACGCCCGACGAATGCTATAAAGTTTTGCAGTCAATCAAAACAAAAGCTGATGAGTCGGGCCTCGGCATGGTTGTTTATGTTTCCATGGCTTTCGGAAATCCGTACGGCGATTCCTGGGATGAAGTCAAGGTGAGTGACGCAATTGAGAAAATCGCCAAGCTTGCGATCCGATCTATCTCGCTGGCAGACACGGTCGGTGTCGCCGCCCCCGATCTAATCGGCCGGGTCGTACAATCGGTAACGTGCCAATACGCCAGCTACGATATTGGTGTGCACATGCATAGCATCCGCAGCGACGCTTCAACCAAAGTGCTCGCCGCATACGACGCGGGTTGCCGCCGCTTCGACTCGGCCGTAGGTGGCCTCGGCGGATGCCCCTTTGCGCAGGACGCGCTCGTCGGGAACATTCCGACAGAGAGCGTAATCGAAGCGCTTGGACAACGCGGTGTAGAGTTGCCGATAGGCAAATCGCTGCAGAATGTGCTGGTGATGAATTCGGATATCGCCTCGAATTACGGATAACGAATTCGGGTTCCGGGATGCACTGGTGATACTCGTTCCTGAACCCTGAAATGCCGGACCCTGAAGCCTGTCATCATGCACCGCTTCTACATCTCGCCAGAGAATTGGCAGCCTGACGCGCTTGCGTTGACGGGATCCGAAGCTCATCACTGCCGCGATGTTTTGCGCATGAAGCGCGGCGAGAAGCTTGTTCTTTTCAACGGATGCGGGCGCGAAATTACTGCCGAAATTATCGATCTTGGCAGTAACGAAATTCGCTTGCGAAAATTGCACGAAGCCGAAACGCCACGGCTGCGCTGCCGGATCATTTTGGGACAAGCAGTTCCGAAAGGGAAAAACATGGAGTTGATCGTGCAGAAGGCGGTCGAAATCGGTGCAGACCAGATTGCACCGATCATTTCGGATCGGACCGTTGTGCAGGTTGATTCTGAAAGTGCCGTGCAAAAGCAGGCGAAATGGCAGCAGATCGCCATTGAGGCGGCCAAGCAATGCGGCCAGAACTGGCTGCCGCGTGTGCACGTACCGAGAAAACTGTCGGAGTTCTTTGATGCTGCAACCTCGGATGCAGGATTCGATCTTCGCCTGATCGGATCGCTTCAACCCGACGCGCAGCACTTAAAGAAAATCCTCGCAGATTATTCGAGCGAACACGAGCATCGTCCGCAAAGCGTTTTGATGCTTATCGGACCGGAAGGTGATTTTACGCCTGCGGAACTTGCATTGGCCCGCCGCGATGGATGCCACCCCATTACTCTTGGCCCAATTATCCTGCGGGTAGAGACCGCCGCGATCTATTGCCTAAGTGTGCTCTCCTACGAGTTACTAACGTAGTAGCGCGTGTAGCGAATGCCTCTACAATGATCGGCGGAATCTATTCGGCTATCGCAGGCTCGACGGCAGATTCCAGCGGAGGAGTTGGAGCCGGCGCGGTCTCGTCCGGCGGCGCGGGCTGGATCGAAACAATCGTAAATTGAGCGGCGCCGTGCTCGGTGTTGAGGGAGACAGCGTCGCCGGCTTTGTGCCCGAGCAATGCCTGCCCAATGGCGGTTTGATATGAAATGATGTGGCGGTCGGGATCGCCGTCCCACGCCCCGAGAATGGTGTAGGTTTCTTCTTTATTCGTCTCCATGGCACGCAGCGTGACGGTTGTGCCGATCGAAACGCGCGAGGTATCGACGTTTTTAAATGAAGTTCCGCGCGCGTTCTCCAGCATTTGTTCCAGCTCGGCTTTGCGCCGCATGAGCACGCTTTGCATTTGCTTGGCCGCCTTGAACTCAAAATTCTCGCTCAAATCTCCGTACGACCTGGCGAGTGCGATTTCCTTGGTGTTCTCGGGAATTTTTACTTTCACAAGCTCTTCGTATTCGATCTTGCGTCTTTCCACGCTGCTCCAGGAAACGATCAACGGCGCGATCTTCTCCTGCGGCTGCGCGCCTGTGATCATGCCTTCCAGCTCCGGATAGACTTTGACGATCCGTCCCAAGAGCGAGCGTTTGGTCAGCTCGTCAAATAGCGGGCTTAGTTGCAGCCGCCGCATCGCATCGCGCGCGATGGCGACGTCTGCTTTCTTAAAAATGTCCCCAAGCAATTGCCGATCTTCAACCAGCGTACGGTGCAACTTGCTGGCGCGGCCGGGAGTGTTGTGTTGTTCGCGTTCGAGGGTCGCGAAAATTGCCCCGAGCAGATCCGGTGTGATCAACTCGCTCCAGCCCTCTCGTTCGCTACAGAGCCAGGCGAGCATCTCGCTCGTGGCCGAATGTTCGCGGATGCTTCGCTCGAGCATTGTCCGAAGCTCGGCGTGTTGTCCGGCCTCGCTCAAGATGCGTGGAATTTGTGCGACCATGCGACCGTGACTCCGTTGCATCAATTGTAAGGCTCGCTCCGTCCAGCGAGGACCGAGCGCCGACGGCAGCGCTTGTAACACTCCTTTCTCTTTTGCTGCCGGCAGTTTCGGCAAGACCGACATCAACCGCTTCTCTTCCTCGAGAATCAATTTCGAAAGAGTCAGACCGATGTGCGTCGTATGCAGTTGTGGAACGCGTTCGAGCAAGTCGTCGCGCGCGATGATCAGCTCGAAGGCGAGTTCGGGATGCATTTTCTGATTGCGCACCGCCATGTTCTCGATCGTCGCGATAATCGGCTGCAGTTGTTTTTCAGGTTCTTTGAATTGCTGATGAAATTTTATGATCTGCTCGAGTGCGGCTATTTGCTCTTTTGGTTGCCGCGCTTTGTTGAAAGACGCGATCAATTCGTCAGTATGCGACATACCTTCGCCGCGCAGTTGAATTGGCTCCGCCTTTTTCACCGGAACGGAAAAAGCGCCGCTCGTTTTTAGGAGCTTTTTCGTCGATTCCCACCAGCGTTTCCATTCCGCTTCGGTCAAAACATCGCCGACTATCCATTCACCGATCTGGACGACGGTGGCCTGGCCACCCAGGCTTTCGATAATGTTGCGCACCAGGGCTACTGGCTCCTCCCTGGCCAACTTTTTGATCGATGCCAGGTCGTTCGCCTTGCGTGCGAGAAAATGCCCCGGCGCGAGCGGCGCGAGGTTCTCCGCCGCATACTGCACCTGCATGGGATGAGATTTTTTCGCCGCAAAATCGATTACGATCTGATTAAGGAGAAGGTTCCATTCTGCCACCCGACCGAACCCCCAGCTCTTGTGCAGACAAAATGTACCCGGCTTCAATTTCTCGAGCTGATCGGCGCCTTTTGCCGTGAGTTTTCCCGATTCAACAAGCTTTTCCAGTTCGACGTCCATTTTCAGGAGTGCACAAAGTACGACGAACGTTCCAAATGGCGAGGGAAAAGTCTATTGAGACGACCTATGTGTCGCACCAGACCTAGCGCACGCGACGTGCGCCGGTTGAAATTTGCGGTTGCCGCAACCCTCGCGGCATGAAAACCTCGCGGCGGTGACGACGAGCATCTGGTTCTGGATTGCGTTTCACATAGGCGTGTTCATTGCGATCGGAATCGACCTCTTCACCTTCAAGCGT
>JBKOXU010000141.1:0-9288 GCA_046725095.1 Verrucomicrobiota bacterium | reverse complement strand
CCGACGCGGCTCAGATCGAGCGATTCAACAATAGCGATCCCGGCACGGGACAGCGCGTGATGGTTTTGCAATGATTTTGAATCGATCTCATCCACCGACGGCAGATCCAGGCCCAGAAGCTTGAGTCCATTTTTTTGCAGCCACGCCGCGATATCCGCTGCGATCACCGGAATTTGATCCGGAAAAACGGCCGAATTGTTCCATCGACCGGTTTTAATGAGAAGTCGCGAGGTTTCGGCGATTTCCTCAGCATGCGGCTGGAGATCTTCGATGGTAATTAGGTGTTTCTCCTTCGACTGCGAGAAAGGCCCCGTAAGATCGACAACGACCGCGCGACCCAAATAAATTTCCAGTCGCGCTTTCTCAATTGATTCGGCTTTTTCATCAAAATGGAATTGGGCATCGGCATGTGTGCCGTTGTGAACGCTCATGCTGATTGCGCCAAGATTGACGCTCTGGCCTTCGGCCAACGTTTTGGTCAATCGAAAATGAAACGGCTCGTCGCCGGGCCACTCCGCCAGATCGTCCGAAAGAGTCCGTGAAATGTCCCAAATCTTCATCGCGTGGTTCAGTCAAGTCGTTTCATGTCGATCTTGCAATCTCTTCAATAATCGCTACGGCCGCCTTTTCGCTCGCTTCGCCTTTGCCTAGGTCGCCGACGACCGCATCAAACTCGGAAATCATTCGCTCCCGTGCGTCCGCATTCTCAGTTAGCCGCCACACGGCTTTGGCGATGGCTTTAGGTTTCGCCCGGTGCTGGATGAATTCAGGAACTACTTCTCTGTCCGCTAACACGTTGGGCATGCCAAGGTATTTCACCTTCACCACGAGTCGCGCCGCCAGATAGGTTGGCCACGCCACCTTGTAAATCAGAACAAATGGCAGCCGAAAATAAGCTGCTTCAAGCGTGGCGCTTCCCGATGCCACGATTCCAACAAACGCGCGCTGCATGATTGCCGCCGTTTCGCCGACTTTGATTCGAATTTGTGGATCTTGAACATGTCGATCCGGTAGTTCGGTCAGTCCCACGGCCAACTCCTGCGAAGCGGCCGCTACCTCAAAATGCATGTTCCGGTTTCGTTTTCGAAGTTCGAGCACGCTATCGAGCATCACCGGAAAAATTTTCCGCACTTCGGGTAAACGGCTGCCCGGAAAGAGGCCGATTAGATTGGGATCCCGCTTAATGTCGACCCTTTGGGAACGCAGCCTCTCGAGCATCGGATGGCCTACGAATATCGCGCGCAAGCCAGATTTGTTATAGAGGTCAGCTTCGAAAGGAAAGATGCAGAGCACGAGATCGAGAAAGCTCGCCATCTTCTTGATGCGTCCGCGATTCCAGGCCCAGACTTGCGGGCTGATGTAGTAAATTATTTTTTGTTGCCGTGACTGCCTGCGCAATGCGTGCGCCAGCCGCAAATTGAAACCCGGATAATCGATTAACACAACGGCGTCGGGTTTGCTCTCCTGAATTTCCTTGAGCGTTTCGCGAAACTGCTCCCGAAAATAACTGTACTTCCTTATCACTTCCCATAAACCGAGGACGGCTGCATCGCCGAGCCAGTCTTTGAATCGCTCACCGGTGATCGCTCGCATTTGCGGTCCGCCGCGCCCGATGAAATTGAGATCGACATCGCTCCGCCGCAGCGAAGACATCAACGCCGCGCCGTGGTTGTCCGCGCTCGTTTCGCCCGCAACGAAATAGAGGGTCATCAGAAATGACGAAATCCGAATGACGAAGCACGAAAACAAATCAGAATGACAAAGCTGGAATCAGCCGCGGTTCTTCTCAGCATTTCACTATTGCGTGTGCCACGTCGGGATCTCGTGTCACCTACCCATTCGAGTTTGGTCATTCCTTCGTCATTCGCTTTGTTATTTCAACTGCCAACTCCAATGCTGCCGTCGCCTGAAACCCGGAAACGCGCGGCTGGCGTCCTGTGCTCGCGCATTCGATAAACGAAGCGAGTTGACGTTTGAGCGGCTCTTCACGTTCGATCTCGACCTTGTCCCGCGTAATCCGGCCTCCAACCCGTCGGTAAATTTCGCCGCTCTGATTTTGATAATCGAGCGAGAGATAGACGTCCTCCTGAAAAACGCGAATCTTGCGCATGCGTTCGGGACTGATGCGGCTCGACGTAACGTTCGCTACGCAACCATTCCCGAAACGCAGTCGCGCATTCGCGATGTCCTCGCCGCGGCTCAAAACCGGCACGCCCACTGCATCGATGCTCTGCACGGACGAGCGAACAAAATGTAAAATGACTTCCAGATCGTGGATCATCAGATCGAGAACCACGCCGATGTCGGTGCTGCGGTCCGGGTAAGGCGAAAGCCGATGCGCTTCGATAAAACGCGGATGAGTCAGATGTTTTTCGAGCGCGCTTAGAACCGGATTGAAACGTTCGACGTGGCCAACTTGCAAAATGAGGCCTTTGTGCGCCGCCAATTCTGCCAGTTCGGCCGCATGCGCAGTGTTGTCTGTGATCGGCTTCTCGACTAACACGTGTTTGCCGCGCGCGAGCAAAGACTGTGCAATCTCGTAGTGTGTATTGGTCGGCGTGGCCACTGAGGCGGCATCGACCATCCCGATGAATTCATCCAGCGACCGCGTCGATGTTGCGCCCGACTTTTTGGCAATGGTGTTGCCTCTCGCAACATCGACGTCGTACACCGCACTAAAGTCAGCCGACGGAATTTCGGCGTAGAGCCGCGCGTGGTTGCTTCCGATATGGCCAACGCCCACAACACCAACGCGTAAACTTTTCACGATTCGCCGCTCCCCTGATAGACAGCCCAAGAGAATGAAAATCCATCTTGCTCGAGGATCGATTTTACCTTCGCGAGAAACTGTTCGGCTTCCGCTACGGGTTTATGGAAGAACATGACCTCAATCGCCGGACGTCGATCCCGGGTCTGAGGATATTCATCGTATAGCTGACCATCCTCAACGTATTTGCAGTACGTGTTGATCTTTTCCTGGAGCAGAAACAGATGTTCTTGTGTTGCTGACCAATCCAAGTGATCGGAAATCGTCAGGTTGACATTGTTTAGATCGTCAACGGACACAAAATCGATTATTGAAGTTTCATCGACCGCCATGTCCGTGGACCGTTGAGTGCACTACATTTTTCAAAAACCAATCGTAGGTTTGGGCGATACCGTCGCGAAGCGGAATCGCCGGCTGCCAGCCAAGGTTACGCAGTTTGGTGATATCGAGAAGTTTTCGCGGTGTGCCGTCAGGCTTGGTCGTGTCCCAGGCGAATTCACCATCGAAACCAACGACATCACAGATCAACTCCGCTAACTCGCGGATTGAGATGTCTTCCCCGCAACCGACATTAATGATTTCCGGAGAATCATATTTCTTCAGCAAGAAAAGGCACGCTGAAGCCAGATCGTCCACATGCAAAAATTCGCGGCGGGGTTTTCCAGAGCCCCAAACGACTAACTTTCGCTCCTTCCGCGCTTTCGCTTCATGCGCTTTACGCAAGAGCGCGGCAAGCACGTGTGATGTCTCCAGATCGAAGTTGTCGTTTGGACCGTAAAGATTTGTCGGCATGGCCGAGATGAAGTTCGCGCCGTATTCGCGAGAAAATGCCTGGCAAAGTTCGATGCCGGCAATCTTGGCGATTGCGTAGGCTTCATTAGTTGGCTCGAGCGGCCCGCTCAGCAACGCCGTCTCCGGAATCGGCTGTGGCGCGAACTTGGGATAGATGCACGAGCTTCCCAGAAAAAGCAGCTTCCGCACTCCGAATTTGTGCACTGCCTGAATTACGTTGTTTTGAATCCGCAAATTATCGAGCAGGAACTCGACTGGAAAATCGTTGTTCGCCTTGATGCCACCCACCTTTGCCGCAGCAAAAACTACGATCGCTGGCTTTTCCTGCGCGAAAAAATTGCGCACGGCTCCTTCATCAGCCAAATCAAGTTCGGATCGGTCGCGCTTCGGCAGATTATTGAAGCCTTCCCGCTCGAGGCAGCGAATTATAGCGCTGCCGACGAGACCGCGGTGGCCGGCGACAAAAATTTTCTCTGACTTGTCCATCATTAGGTGGCCACTTGGCGACCTAGCATTTTCTCTTTTCCACCTTTGTGCAATACCTTCCGATTGCGGGTGGCACCGCCTTGCATTTGCTCTTGTTCAATCGCCAGCGCGGATTTTGAATCGGCGAATGCGCTGGCTCGTCGCGTTCTTCGTTCTTGTCGCCGCAGTGATTTGTAGCGCAACCGCTCCGGTTGACGTTGAAAGCGAGACCCGTCCGGGGTCACCGACCCCGGCTACAACTCCAGCTAGAGCGCCCGTCGACCAACTGATTCCATGGCTGTTGAATGAAGATCGACAATTGCGAGGGATCGCGTTCAGCGAAGTGATTTTCGATGCGACCGGCAAGAGAGTTCTCGCATTCGATCCGCAAAACGAAATAGATCAGCGTGTCGTAAAACAAATCAGCGCAGTGTGTGACGCGGCAATGAAGCGATTGAACGCGCCAGATAGCGTGATTCAGAATGTCGAACGCATCAACGAAGTGAGCAGTCACTTTGAGGACGCCTTGCGTGAATTGCTCAGCTCAACCTCTGGATTGAGCTGCGATTCCCCACGTACGATCGAGGGAAAAGTGCAACGCTCCGGCTATCCCGATCTACGGATTGTAGATCTTGCGAGTAGACGCGTGTTCTATCTCGACCCGAAGCTTTATGCAGTTGGCAGCCGCAACAGCAGTTTCCGCACATTTTATTTCGAGCCGAAAAAAGCGACGAACAAAGTACGCGAGGATGCAGTGCATTTCATCGTCGGGTTCGAACACGAGCGGCGCGAGAAAAATGGACGCTGGAAATTCACGCGCTGGGATCTTGTCGATCTTTCACATTTCAAGGTGAAGTTGAAGGCTGAGTTCCAGGGAAGCAACTACGACATGTATCGCGCGGAGGCGATTGTGGCATCAGGCAGGGGCGATTGACCCGCTCGACTTCGCTCAGGGCGGGCTCGATTGCGATCACGAGCAGGAACAGGAGTAAGAGTAGGAGTTGCTCATTAGAGCGCTGGACGTAATGGTATTGATCCGATGAGTACAAAGACGGCGGAGACATTTCAGTTCGACACGATCGACGATGTGGTAAGCGATATCGCCAAGGGCCGCATCGTTATCGTGACGGACGACGCCGACCGCGAGAATGAAGGCGATCTGGTAATGGCGGCCGAGAAGGTGACGCCGGAAGCGATCAACTTCATGGCAATGCATGGCCGCGGTTTGATTTGCGCGCCAGTTTCGAACGAACGCGCAGACCAACTAGGCCTGAAACGGATGGTCGCGCAGAATCGTGAAATGTATCGCACAGACTTTACGGTGTCGGTAGACGCGGCCCGAGGGGTGACGACCGGCATTAGCGCATACGACCGGGCGACGACGATTCTGGCGATCGCCAATTCAAAATCATCGCCTGAAGACCTTGCGCAACCAGGCCACGTTTTTCCATTGCGCGCGAAGGATGGCGGTGTGCTGAGGCGCGCCGGGCACACCGAGGCGGCGGTCGATCTTGCGCGCATGGCCGGGCTGCAACCGGCTGGAGTGCTTTGCGAGATTCTGCACGACGATGGCACAATGGCGCGATTGCCGGAGCTGATGGAGTTCCGCAGGAAGCATGGCCTGCGCATTTGCACGATCCAAAGCTTGATCGCGCACCGCCGCGTCCGCGAAAAACTGGTGGAACTGGAACAGATCGTAAAAATGCCGACTGAGTACGGTGATTTCGATTTGCACCTCTACCGCTCGAAGCTCGATGGCCAGCATCACCTCGCGTTGGTGAAAGGCAAGATCGACAAGAACAAACCAACGCTCGTGCGCGTCCACAGCCAATGTCTCACTGGAGACGTTTTCGGTTCGCGCCGATGCGACTGTGGAAATCAACTGCACGCAGCGCTTCAACAAATCGAGGAGGAAGGCAGCGGCGTTTTGGTTTACATGCGGCAGGAAGGCCGCGGGATCGGGCTCGCAGCAAAAATTCACGCCTACAAATTGCAGGAGGAAGGTCTCGACACGGTGGAGGCAAATGCGAGGCTTGGTTACCCAAGCGATTTGCGCGATTACGGCCTCGGCGCGCAAATCCTTTTCGATCTCGGCGTCCGCCAGTTCCGTTTTTTGACGAACAATCCGAAGAAAGTTGTCGGACTCGAAGGTTACGGCCTGGAGATGGTAGAACAGGTGCCGATTCGCAGCGAAGCCAATCCGCACAACGCCAAATATCTCGAGACCAAAAGATCGAAGATGGGACACCTGCTGTGATTGCGGATTGCGGCTAGATAGATGAGAGCCGTCGCGCATGCCGGCTGGTCAAACTGCAAGTCTGAAATTCAAATGTCGAGAGCCACCCCGCGTCGTCCTCGCGTCACTGAGTCAGGACGCACGTTTGCCATCGTGGCGAGCCAATTTAATGCGCGCTACGTGCAGGGTTTGGTCAATCATGCCGAGAAGGAACTCAATACTCTTGCACCGGACGCAACGATCTCCATCCAGCGAGTGCCCGGCGCCTTCGAAGTTCCTGTGGTTGTGCGCGAGTTCGCGTCTCTTGACAAGGCCGACGCGATCATCGCCTGCGGTGTAGTCATGCAGGGAGAAACGAACCACGCCAAAAATCTAGGCCGCTCCGTAACCGATGCGCTTCAGCGCATTGCCGTTGATTACGGTGTGCCAGTGATCAATGTAGTGCTCACCTTCGATAACGAGGCTCAGGCCCGTGAGCGGTGCCTCGAGAACAAAATCAATCGCGGAACCGAGGCCGCGCGGGCAGCCGTAGAAATTGCCGACGTCATGTCCGAGCTTCGCAGAAAATAAATGTTATGGGCAAACGGCGACGAGCGCGCGAAGCAGCGATCCAATATCATTTCTGGCGCGATCTCCAGCGTGGCGAAGGGCCCGAACACATCGAAGACTTTTGGGAATTTTGCCCGGCTACGCCGCGCGTGCGCGAGTTTGCGCAGCCGCTGATCGAAGGGATGGTCGCGCATCTTCCGGAAATCGATGAACGCATTCGACGCTACTGCGAGAATTATCAATTCGGTCGTATTTCGGCAGTCGATCGCAATATCCTCCGGCTTGCGATCTACGAGATGCTTTATCGCGACGACATTCCCCCGGTTGTCTCGATCAATGAAGCGATCGACTTGGCAAAAGCTTTCGGCGGCGGTGATTCCGGCCGATTCGTGAATGGCATTCTCGATCGAGTGAAGGATGATTTGAAACGCCCGTTGCGCGAAGCGGTGCGGAAGCCTTTGTGATTCGTTAACACGTTAAGACGGAGTCACGCTTTAACGATTCAACGTTTCAACTCTTCAAGCTCGTGAAATGAACTTCCTTCAATCTCTCGCTCAACGTTTTGCCGGCAAGCCAATCGACTGGGAAGAGCTTGAGGAGTCGCTCATCCGCGCCGATCTCGGTGTGCCAATGACCATGCGCATCATCAAGACCCTCCAAGATCGTGAAGCCTGGTCGGTCATGGGCATAAATGACGTTGTGAAAGTAGTGCGCCAGGAAATCGCACGCATTTTGCCAGCCAATCCGACACCTATTCAGCCTCTGCCCGCAAAGCCGAAGGTGATTTTGCTCCTAGGTGTAAACGGCACTGGAAAGACAACATCGACAGCAAAGTTGGCTCGTTACTTTCAGAAAGGCGGACATAACGTATTGCTGGCGGCAGCAGACACTTTTCGGGCCGCAGCCATCGAGCAGCTTGGTATTTGGGCCGAACGCCTCGGCGTTGAAATGGTCCGCGGCCAATATAATAGCGACCCGGCTGCCCTTTGCTACGAAGCGTATCAGGGGGCGACGAAACGGAGCATTCAATTTCTCTTGTGCGACACGGCCGGCCGAATGCACACAAAAACAAATCTGATGGCCGAACTGCAAAAAGTAAAACGCACTCTTGGCAAACAGGACCCAGACGCGCCGCATGAGACCCTGCTGGTGGTCGATGCTGCCACGGGCAGCAACGCCCTTAGTCAGGCGCGCGAATTCCAAAGCGCGATCGGACTGACCGGCGTCATTGTCACCAAGCTTGACGGTAGCGGCAAGGGCGGCATCGTCGTCGCGATCCAAGATGAACTTAGAATCCCGACGCGCTTTGTCGGCACAGGAGAGCAACTCGACGCTTTCGCCTCGTTCGATCGCCAGGTATACCTCGACAATCTACTGTAAGGTGAACCGTTAAAACGTCACAATCACGATGCCGCTCCTGTTTTTTCGGATTGCAGCCGCGCTCTGCTTCCTGGCCGTAGCGCTGGGTGCGTTTGGAGCACATAGCCTGAGATCAATGCTCGAAACTCATGGCATGCTCGATGTCTGGAATAAGGCGGTGCTTTATCATTTCATTCACGCGATCGCGCTATTCGTGCTTGCGCTTTACGGTCCAGCGAATCGCGGCGCATGGTGGCTGTTTTTTGCCGGCATTTTTCTTTTCAGCGGGAGTTTATACCTAATGGCGCTGATCCCGCAGATGCGGGACTGGCTCGGCGCTGTCACACCGCTCGGCGGTCTCTGTTTGCTGGCCGGTTGGGCGTGGCTAGTTATCGCACCAACGCGATGAAATTGCAGGGCAACCGCATCGGTTGCCGTCTAAATCGGCAGGCAGAGCGCCTGCCCCGCAAAGTCTGCCGTCAGAGAACTTGTTTCACGGATTTGCTGTCTGGTATACTCGCGGCCAGATGTTTAGCGCGTTATCTGAAGCGGAGCGGGATGCGATCACGGCGATCGTGTTCATCGGCACATTTTTTATCGCGCTCGGGATCGGCCGGTTCCTAAAACGGCGCGCAGGAGTGCGTCTTGGGCTGCTGTTTCGGCTTTTCTGCCTGACGCTGGCGTTCTATGCGGCCCTTGCTGTTTACGGAGTTCATGCCTCTTGGCGGAACCACGTTGGCGCAGCGCTGATCTTATTGAGCACAGGGCTCGTCGTCGCTCTGGTGAATCGTTACGTTTGGGATCTCTATTTCGAAAAGAAGCGGCAGACACCGATACCGCATTTTCTCCGTGAGCTTGTCGGCGGGATCATTTTTCTAATCGCGCTGCTTTTGGTCCTGAGCGCCGGCTATCACGCCGAAGCAGAATTGAAGGGCGTACTGGCCGGCTCCGGGGTGATCGCGATCATCCTTGGATTTGCGGGGCAGAATTTTTTTGCTGGGATTATTGCCGGCATATCGATCCAGCTGAATCGGCCCTACAAGGTCGGCGACTGGTTGCAGGTAGGCGAGCGCTTTGCCGAAGTGATGGAAATTAACTGGCGCTCGACGCGGCTGCGCAC
>JBKOXU010000032.1:0-9629 GCA_046725095.1 Verrucomicrobiota bacterium | reverse complement strand
GGATCGGAATGCGTTCCTGAGAGAAAGCTGTTCAATTCGTCGGGCGGCAGGCCGGCGATTTGGAAAGGTTTCATGGTTTGAGCTACGACAGGCGTTTGGCACAAACGCCTCTACATGTCATCGCTTCATCCCTGTATCGGTTCAACGAATCATTTTGATTGCCTGGCACGCGGTAGCCTTGTGCAGGCGATTGCGAAGCGACCATGCAGTCGCGAACGACGAAGTTCCCCTCATTAGGTTCGTCATTCCTTCGGCATTAGACATTCGGTATTCGGATTTTGGATCCTGAAACCTGAATCTTAACTCAATTCATCGGCTCGACAGAGTCTCGCCCCAACCGACAGGCGGGAATGGAACCGATTCACGTGCGACCTGCGATAAATAGAGGAAGGAGAATTACTAACCATGGCCAAAATTGTAAAAGTCATCGAACTGATGTCAGAATCGCCGAAGAGTTGGGAGGAAGCGTCTCAGAACGTCGTCAAGGAAGCGGCAAAGACGCTGCGGAATATCCGCTCGGTGTACGTCAAAGAATTCACCGTGGCGGTCGAGAATGACAAGGTCGCCAGCTATCGCGTGAACGCAAAAGTTACGTTCGAGATGGAGCGTTAGCGACACAAATAGGGGCCATTGTAGGGCGTCTGTGTCAGACGCTCAGCCTAAGCGATATTGCCTCGGCGTTTCACAGAAACGCCCTACAAAATCAGGAGAGATTGTTACTTCTTCGGCCGCAGCAACGGGAACAGAATGACGTCGCGGATCGACTCCGCGCCAGTGAGCAGCATGGTGAGTCGGTCGATGCCGATGCCAAAGCCGCCGGCAGGAGGCATGCCGTGCTCGAGCGCGAGTAAAAATTCTTCGTCGATCTTTTGCGTCTCTTCGCCTGCTTGTTCGAGCAGACGCTGACGTTGCACGAGCGGATCGTTTAACTCGCTGTAGCCCGGCGCGATTTCTGCGCCATTAATGATGAGCTCGAAAACATCGACGAGCGAACTGTCGTCGCTGTTTTGCCTTGCCAGCGGCACGAGCTCTTTCGGGCAATGCGTAACGAAGACCGGATCGATCGTTTCTTCTTCGATTAGTTTTTCGAAGACATGTTGGGTTACTTCAAAATCTGCCAGTTGCGGCAAAATTTCCACCTTCAGGTCTCGGGTGGCACGGTCGCGCCGTTGCTCGCTCTGTAGCTGGAACCAATCTTTCCCAGCAACTTCGCGCACTAAATCATGGTACCGGGCGCGTCGCCACGGCCGTTTCAAATTAATCACGCGCGTGATCTTGCCATCGCCATCTCGATGTTCGATTTGCAGAGAGCCGCAGACGACTTCCGCCAAGTGACAGATCAGTTCCTCGACGAGATTCGCCATTTTCTCGAAATCGGCATACGCCCAGTAGGCCTCCAACATGGTGAATTCCGGATTGTGCTTTCTCGAAATGCCCTCGTTACGGAAGTTGCGGCTGACCTCGAAAACTTTGTTGAACCCGCCTACGAGCAACCGTTTCAAATAAAGCTCCGGAGCGATGCGCAGATAAAGATCGAGCCCGAGCGCCTTGTGATGCGTATTGAATGGTTCAGCCGCGGCGCCACCGGCGAGGGTTTGCAAAATCGGCGTCTCTACCTCCAGAAAACCGCGCTCTTCGAAGAAGCGCCGGGTTTCGCGAACGATGGCGATGCGTTTTTCAAATACGACACGGGAACTTTCGTTCGTGAGAAGATCGAGATAACGCTGGCGGTAACGCGCCTCAATGTCTTGCAACCCGTGCCATTTTTCGGGGAGCGGTCGCAACGCTTTGGCCAGAAGCTGAAAGGCGCGCACCTTTAATGTCGGTTCCCCGCTTTTTGTGAGGAAACATGTTCCCTCGACGCCAATGAGGTCGCCCATATCGAGCAGGCGAAAGAGATCGATCAAGTCCGGGCCAACTTCTTTGACGTGCACATAAATTTGAATGCGTCCGGTGGCATCGCGCAGGTCGAGAAAGTGACTCTTGCCCATGTCACGATGGGCGGTGATACGGCCGGCAGCGCGAAGAGTTTCGCCTTCTTTAAATTTCTCGCGCACTTCCGCGATGGATCCGCTCGGCTCGAAACCGGAGCCGAACGGCTCAACGCCTTTCGCGCGGAGTGCGTCAAGTTTTTTGCGCCGCAGCGCGATTAGCTCGTTCTCTTCGTCCATCTTCGGCGAGCGAATGTAAAGCGCCGCGCGGAAATGAACAGTCTGAAAGAAGCGGGGAACCCCTAGAAGGGTAAAGGATTACACGCAAAAAACGATGTAACCTTCAACGAGACGCACTCACATTGCGTTTGCCAACGAAAGATCGACCGTGAGATACTTGCCGATGCTCGACGCCGATTCTTTCTCGGCGCCGTCCTACTCACATGGCCGTAGACTTGCCGGAAACAATTTCGAAGATGGAAGGACCGCTCGTGAAGCAGTTTTCCGTTTTCCTGCCGAATAAGGTGGGGGCAATGCTGGATCTTGTAAAACTGCTCAACACCCAAAACACTCATGTGCTGGCCCTGAGCGTATCTGAATCCACCGACTCGGCCATCGCGCGGATTATCGTGAGTGATCCAGGGCGGGTGGAGAAATTGTTCGGGGAAAAGAACGTCGCTTTCGGCGTTTGTGAAGTCGTGATCGTGGAAATGCGGGAAGTCGCCACGCAACTGGCCAAACTGCTTGCCGCATTAGTGATGGCCGAGGTGAATGTCCATTTCGCTTATCCTTTGCTCATCCGACCACGCGGCTTTGCCGCGATCGCCCTGCATGTGGACGACACTGAATGCGCTTCCTCAGTGCTGATGGGTGAAGGATTCAAAATTCTAAGCCAGAGCGACATTTCGCGATAGAGCTTGATCATTCGTCGGATCGACAGCGGATCGCACCCGCAAATTCGTGGGGAGCAACCGGCCGAGCGCGCCGTCGATCATGAGCAAAATCATGACTATGAGCAGGAGGAAACGCAAGATCCCCTCCCCGAGTTGACAGATTTGGGGAAGCGCGTTTACAGAAATGCGCGTCCATCGCGCTATGCGAAGTCTTCTCTCACGCGCTACACAGGCCGATACAAGCTTTAGCATTGGGCTCGGTTTAATCGTCATTCTGGCCGGGGCGGAGATTTCCGCCGCAACGTTCTACTATATTGGCCGGGCTCGCGCTGCCCGAGCATCGGCGCAGGCAATTGCGGCAACGCTGGTCCGCCCTACGACACCTGCCGCTTCCACAACCAGCGCGCTTGCGCCAGCACAGCCAGGCCAGTCGCCACAGGCGGCGGCTCCAACTCCTCTCCCTTCACTAGTTGATCAGCTGCTGCGGGAAGGCATTGAGTTGCGTGAGCGCGGAGATACGACGACCGCACTCGGCCGTTTGCAGGAAGCATCGGAAAGCGATCCAACAAGCGCCGCGGTGCTCGAGGAAATAGCCAAGACCTACGAAGCAATGCAGCTCTTCGACCGCTCGAATGAAATATGGCGCAAACTTCAAGAAATGGGTCCATCGGCCGGCGAGGCGTATGAATTGGCGGACCGGCGCTTGAAGCTCGGGGTGCCAACTCCGGGGACGGCGGAGGCTGGCATGGCAAGCGCTTCACTCGGTCCGGCGGCCCCGCAGAAAGACGTTGGCGGCGGCATCGCGGAGGGCTCCACGTTCAGTATTACTGAAGTCAAAACAACGGAGACGCCCGATCCGGACGCCGAGACGAACCTGACACTGCAAATCGGCATAAGAAAACAGCCGGACGCCACAATCGATCACACCAAAGTAAAAATTCAGGTGTTCTTTTACGACACGGTGGATAACAGAGATATTAAACTGACCGACGCTGATGTGAATTATGAATGGCTCACGCCGAAGCACGATTGGACGGATACAAACCCGGAGATCCTCTCGGTGAGTTACCTGCGCCCGAAAACGAGAGTCGTTTCGTCTGAGGCAGCACTGTCTGAGGCAGCAGCATCGGTCAAGCCAGGACAGAAAGGTCGGCCAGCCAAGAGTTCCACTGCCGGAGTTGGCGAACGAAGATATCTAGGCTACAGGATCTTGCTTTATTACGATGATAAATTGCAAGCCGTTCAGGCGGAACCGGTACGACTGTTACAGCTTTTTCCTCCTTCGGAGAATATCTCGCCACCGTGATGTAAATGCGGCTCACCCAGCGCGAGGCAAGCTGGGCACGACCGAATAGTGCAAGGGAAAGATTAGCAATAAGGGACAATTGCACGTGTAAGGGATGCAAGGTAGAACCAGTCAAGCCTGAACAGGCGCCGACTTTATGTTATCAACTGCATCATTTTGCCGTGTGATAAAACGTGCTCTGCCTTTTGTCTGCGTTTTCCTCTCAGTTGTAAGCGGGGAAGCGCAGATTCAGGTGGACCTGAAATTCAAGCGATTACAGTACATTGCCTATGAACCGGTGATGGCGACACTAGCAATCACCAACCTGGCTGGGCGCGATGTCGATCTTCACGATGCCGAGGGGCAAACGTGGTTTGGATTTGAGGTAACCGGAAGCGAGGGTCAGCCGATTGCGCCCACCACCACAGATAGCACGCAGGCGCCTTTGAGAATTGAAGCGGGGCAAAAAGTCACGCAGCGGATCGATCTTGCCGCGCTTTATTCTGTGCATGATTTCGGCACCTACCACGTTCGCGCCCATATTTATTTCGCGGATTTGGGGAAGTTTTTTTATTCGGCATCAAGAGTGTTTGAGATAACCGACGCGCGGCCCATCTGGCAGCAAACGGTCGGAATCCCGGACGGAGTTGCCGCACCCGGTGAAGCGCGCACGTACTCGCTGCTGAGCAACCGGTTTCCGGATCATACCTCCTTGTACGTGCGGGTGCAGGACCGGGATACGGGAATCGTTTATGCGACTTATTCGTTGGGCAGGAGCATTGCTTTCGAACAACCGCAGGCGGAAATCGATCGCGCGAATCAATTGCATGTCCTGCATTGTGCGGCTCCGCGAGCCTGGACCTATTCCCGCGTTGGTCTCAATGGCGAACTGCTTGGGCACTCTTCTTTCATGGAAACCAAAACGCGCCCGCGCTTGGTCCGTTCCGCTAACGGCGAAGTAGCGGTGCAGGGCGGCGTGATCGAGGCGCCTGCTGCGCAAACAAAAACGACCCATGACACGGCGCCGAAGCCGAAACTGTCGGACCGCCCGCCGGGAATGCCCAGGGACAATCGGTGATGCCAGGAAACTTTTGCCAACTCTGTCTAGTGATTGCCGTCTTATCGATTGCAGGTGTGATGCGCGCCACTTCCGCTTCGGCAGCCTCTGAGTCCTCCACGACAATCGTAATCGATGCTGGCCACGGCGGTTTCGATCGCGGCGGTATTCCTGGGCAGAGGATCCCGGAAAAGGAGATGACACTCGACGTCGCGCGGCGCCTCAAAAGCGTACTCGCCGCGGATGGCTATCGCGTGGTCATGACCCGCGAGAGCGATGTCTTTGTACCCCTCGGGACACGGGTTGCAATCGCCAACTCTTATCGCAACGCAATTTTCGTGTCTGTCCATTTCAACTCAGCAAGACGCATCGGCGCCGATGGCATCGAAACATATTTTTATGGCCGCGACAGTTTGCCGCTTGCCTCCGGCGTCCATTATCTTCTCACAGGCGGAGCGCCGTCGGCGAATCGCGGAGTGCGGCGTCGCGGTTTCTATGTCCTTCGAAAAACAAGGGTGCCGGCGGTGCTGGTGGAATGCGGCTTCCTGACGAATCCGACGGAAGCAGCATACATCCAAAGATCTTCCTATCGCCAGAAGCTCGCTGAAGAGATTGCGGCCGGAATCCGCCAGCGCTCCAACGTCAGAAGTTCTACAAGCTCAACCGCGGTAGCAAGCATTCCGCTGCAGCCGTACATCGACCAAACCAAGGTGAGTAGTTCCAAACGCTCCCGCAAAAAAAGCTCCAAGTCTTCAAAAAAGAAGAAATCACGCAAATCAGCTGGGGCCGAAGCAAACGTAACCTCGGAGAAACGGGAGGCCTGATTGGAGTCGCCGGTCTTAACTTCGGCACAAATGCGAGGCGCAGAAAAAGCGGCTTTCGCGCGAGGAGTGGAAGTCGAAGCGTTGATGGATCAGGCAGGCGCGGGCATCGCAAGAGCGGTCGCAAAATTTTTTCCTCGGCCTGGAACATGCATCGTCTTCGCCGGAAAAGGTCATAACGCAGGCGACGCGCTTGTCGCCGCGCAATGCTTGCGCAGCAGAGGATGGAGAATGGAAGTCCGGCTTGCATTCGAAGAGAACGATTGCAGCGAACTTATGCGCAAAAAACTCGATGCTTTGCGAGGCACGGCTGCTACCACAACGCCGGCTTGGACGGACCGAGTGGACCATGACCCCGGCGTCACAATCCTTGAGCTTTCCGCGTACTTAGCTGATTCCCTAACGGCTTCGCAGGACGCAGCCGCCGCGAAAACCTATCCGGGTACCGCTTCGTCTATCGTAGTCCTCGATGGCTTGCTGGGGGTGGGCGCGAAACCGCCGCTGCGCGAACCGGTGCGCGCAGCCTGTCGCCAGATCAATCAACTGCGGCAGAAAAGGAGCGCCGATGTTTTCGCGGTTGATCTTCCCACCGGTCTCGATGGCGATTCCGGCAAGACCGATCGCGATTGCGTGATCGCCGATTTCACAGTCACGATTGGTTTCGCAAAGTCGGGTTTGGTTGCAGACGGCGCATTGGACTTTGTCGGCCGGCTGGACGTGGTTCCCCTTCCCGATCTCGCGGCGGAAGGCCAGTCGCAGGAGCTGATCGCCACTCCTTATTCGCTGGCACCACTTTTGCCACGGCGCAGATTTGGTGCCTACAAAAATCAATTTGGCCGCATCGGCGTCGTTGCCGGGTCAAAAGGATTTATCGGCGCGGCCCTCATGACCACCGAGGGAGCGTTGCGCGCTGGTGCGGGGTTGGTGGAAGTTTTTGTTCCGGAAGAAATCTACGAGATCGTTGCCGCAGCTGCTCCAATGGAAGCGATGGTGAAACCGATTGAATCCTATCGCGACTTGCTCAAGGAAAAAATCGACGTCTGGGCGCTTGGACCCGGCCTGGGAAAATCACGTGCCGCCGAAATTCTCGAGCTCATCGAAAAAACGAAGCAACCGATGGTGGTTGACGCCGACGGGCTCAACATATTGGCGAACAAAATTTCGACGCTCAAGCGCTGCAAAGGCAAACGTTTGCTCACGCCGCATCCGGGCGAGATGAATCGTCTTTTTCCAAACAAAAAGGAATCGCGCATGAAAACAGTGACGAAATTCTGCACTCGGTTTCCCGTGACGCTTTTGCTGAAAGGCAGTCGGACTATCGTTGGCGAACGGAATCGCGCGTTGAGCTACAACACGACGGGCAATCCGGGGATGGCCAGTGGTGGAATGGGTGATGTTCTCACCGGCGTCTGCGCTGGATTAGCCGGCCGAAGTTTGTCCCTTTACGATGCTGCCCGCCTCGGTGCGTGGGTATGTGGACGCGCTGCAGAAATCGCAATTTTTCGTCACGGCGCCAGTGAGGAGTCGCTGCTTGCACGCGATGTGCTCGATCATCTTGGCGAAGCGTTTAACGAACTCCGAAATTCGGCTATCTGACTCTTCTAAAGCGGTAAAGGCCGCGTGATTCGTTAAACCGTTACACCGCCTGCTCGCGAAAGCTTTCGGAGTTACATCGGAGGCGCTTCCACGCTTTAACTCTTCAACCCTTCAACGATTTAACGCGGCGGAGCCGGCGCTATTTCTTTCTCGCCATCCAATGCAGAGCCAATGCTGGCACAAGAAATAGAAATACCACCACAATTCGCACATTCGTGAAAAATGTGAGCACGATTCGTCCGAATTCTTTCTCGTCGACTTTATAGAACTGAGCTACCCACGCTGCCGCGGTGTCCCAAAAAGCGTACGTCGCGATGACGTAGAACAGCGCGAATACGATGCCGATGATAAATGCGCGAAAGAAAAAGTTCCGGAGGAAAATGATTTCCATAATTGGTGGCCCCGGGGGCCATGATCTATTTTCACAGAGCCAGGTCAATCACAAAGCGGTGCCGGGCGTCTCCGTCTGCCATCCGGCGATTATCGAGCTGCTGGACTAAACCCTCGTGTTCATCCAAAAAATGAATCAAACAGCCGCTGCTTCTCCAGCGCGATGCGCACCCAACTGAAGCCCGGTGTTAACGAGAAGTCGTTCAGCCGTTGTAAAGCCGCGGCTGTTGCAGAAGACTAGCGAGTCATGCGAATCAGTGATCTCATCGCGCGAATTGTTACTGAACGGCGCGCCTATGTCTGGCTCGGCGTGACCGCGGGCGCGATCGTTTGTCTCATCATTTTCGTTTCACGGATTTCGCTAGATAGCGAAGTGCTCAACATGCTTCCGGGTAAATTCAGCTCGCTCCAAGGATTGAAAATTTACGATCGCGCTTTTGAGCAAACGCGCGAGCTAACATTTGCGCTCCGTTGTCAGCCGGACGACGTCGATAAACTGGAAGAGTTTGCGCCGATTTTCGCGGAACATTTGCGGAAACAACCATGGGCCAAACGCGTTCTCGCGGGTTCTCCGATGCAGACGCCTGATGGTATTCGCGATCTGCAATCGATCGCCGTTCCTCTGCTTTTGAATCTCGAGCCGCCAGCATTCGAAGAAACGATATCGACGTTACGGCCGGAAAAACTTCGCGAGCGATTATATCGGTTCCGTGAACAAATCGAAGCCGGCTCACCGCGGGCGCAGTTCGAGCTTGAGTTTGACCCGCTGGGATTGATCGGGCCTGCGCTCAAGCCTTTTGCCGAGAGCAATCGGATCGAGGAGGAACAGCCGCTCGCTTCATCCGATCGCACGATGCGCGTTTTTCTCGTCGTCACGAACCAGCCTTCGATCAGCGCGTTTGAGTGTCAGCGTGTGATGCGCCAGGTAAACGCGTTTCGAGCCCACGCGCGAGATGGCTGGGAGGGCGGACCATTGGATGTGCTCATCACCGGTCGCTCGGCCTATGTCGCCGAAATTTCGTTGAGCATGCGTCATGACATTGTCGCGACCGTGATCGGGTCGGTCGTGCTGGTCGGCATCATTTTCTTCTCCGGCTTTGGCCGCTGGATGCCGCTGCTTGGAATGGGATTTTCGCTTTTGCTGTCGTGTCTCGTCGCGCTTGCACTCGGCCTGCTGATTTTCGGACGGCTAAATATGGTGACAGTGGGATTTTGCGCCATCCTCGTGGGACTCGGAGTCGATTTCGCAATTCTGATCTTTGGCCGCTACCAGCAGGCGCGCACGGACGGCGAGTCGCATGCTCAGGCAATCTCGACGGCTATTCAAAAATTGGGGCGCTCCGTTTTCTTCGGCGCGCTTACAACAGCGGTAGGCTTTCTCGCCTTGGTTCTGAGCGGCTCGATCGGCTTTTCCCAACTCGGAGTGCTTATTGCCATCGGCATTCTCTTTGCCGGTCTGTTCATGTGCACGATTCTGTTTTTGTTCGTACGTCAGGGACAGCCGCCACTCCGTCACGATTGGATCTTCGAAGCGGTGAGAAAATATGTAGCCTGGAGCGTGCGACGTCCTGCGGCGATCTTGATTCTGGCGACGGTAATCTTATCGAGCTTGACGGTGTTTGGTTTCTCGCCGACACCGCCGCTTCCTTTTGATGC
>JBKOXU010000206.1:0-4415 GCA_046725095.1 Verrucomicrobiota bacterium | reverse complement strand
GAGGGTATCCGCGGCCGTTTTCTGAAGAAATTTGAAAGTTTTCGAAACTTCGCCTCGCAGTTTCCGGAGAAAAGATTGATGGGAAAGGACACTAGCGAGCGCTGCCACCAAATTGGGAGAACGTATGAAAAAGCTCGCCCTTTATGTGATCTTTGTCGTTCTCGGCCCGTGAGCGGCAATCTTTTTCGCTTGCGGACACTGGTCACGTTCACCGGGCCGTACGACTATTTTTGAACATGCTGGCGAAGCCAAATAAGACGGTGATTGAAGGCACTATTCGAGCGATCGCGCCCGCGAGCGAGGGTCACGGACACGAGATCGAAATCGAAGTGCATCGTAATCTCTCGCGTGGCAGAAGCGACGACTTCATCCAGCCGGCACAGGGGCAGTCCCTGCATCTCTTTGCGGCGCAAACGCCAGATGTGACGATTGGCGATCGCGTTCGTGTGCAAGCACGATTGCTGGCTGGGCCGTTCGGTGAGCGGACAGTTCTCGAACAACTCGATCCTCTATCCGACCAAGCCTGATAGGGCGTTAGACCTCCGTCCGCAAGGTCATGATACCTCCGCTCATTGCGATATTGGTAAGCGCTACGCCCGAAGGAGAGCCCATATTCGACCGGGTTGATGGCGTGGTATTGTCGTCAAGCGTCGTGAGATGTCTATCGCCAGGGAAAAGGTCCCCACCATCGCCTGAATTCTTGAGTAGTTCGAGATCCTTCTGTCCATCCGCCTGCAGGAGTGCCACGAGATAGGCGAGCGGATTGTCATTATTTGACTGCCGCTCGTCGATATGCCAGACAGCGAGGCCTGAGCCCGGAAGCGCGGCATCGAGACCTGTGGCCTGACGATTCTCGAGAAGGAAATATTCCGGCCCAATTGCTCCTTTTGTCCAGAGTCGGTAGCACTCGGTCTTTTTTCCTTCCAGAGTATTGAGTTGCAGCGATTTTTTTCTCGTAACCACCACCTTCGGTTTGATCCAACCGAGTTTCGAAAGACACCAACACGACATACGCGCGGGACGATTTCCTTCGTCTCCCCAAGATCCACCTGCCATAAGGCACCAATCACCGATTCCATGAGAGCGATACGTCCTGTCGTAGAGGTCCGGCAATCCAAGTAAGTGACCGAATTCATGGGAAAAAATGCCGACGCGCCCGTCTTCCGGTTCGGTGGAGTAGGCAAAAACTTTAACTCCCTGATTTACGAACGGCTGCGGAAGGGTCCACTTATGCGACCAGACCATGTTCTTTCGCTTCGTGGGATTCGGTTCCGTCTCCGCACCCCCGCCAGCATGGATCAGAAAAATCGCATCCACGAACCCGTCCTTGTCCGTGTCAAAGCGCGTCAGGCTATCGTTCTGACAAAAAACCGTCAGGACATCGTTGAGGAGTCCTGGCGTGTTTTTGGGATAGTTACTTCCGGTGCCGCTTTCGGTTGCTGTGTAGTAGCTGTAAGGCTGAGGCGCGCGCACGCAGCCGATGACTTCTCCAGTTACATCCAACGCGCCGTAGGAAAGCTGCCGGTAAAAATTCGCCATCGAATTCTGGTTTGCTTTGTCAAAGAGTAGTTTTTGAAAATCCCTCGCCGACCGCGCCCCCTTGTTATCGGAAAAATCGACCAGCAGTGCAATGGCGTGGATCTTCCGTTTCTTCGGTTTCTTCGAATCGACTGGAGCGAGCGCCGCTTCTGGACTGACAGGCTCCAAAGCAGGTCCCCCGGTGGAGTGTTCGTACGGGAAAATTATTCCGTCATTAAAGCCGGACCGGGCGACCGGAGTAGTCGCCGCGATCCCCATGCGCCGCGCGATTTGCAGCTCTTGGGTGGAGACGATGTTGTGCTCCTTGAGCTGCTTTGCAATATTCTTTACGACTTTCGGATGCGCGGTACAGGCCGTCGGGCCGATAGCGTGAATTTGCGATTCCGCTTCTGTCAAGGTTAGACGGCACCCTCTATCCACACTATTTAATCCCTTTTTTAATCCCTTTACGTGATTAAACTGCCCCTCGGCATGAGAGGTTGCGCGCTATTTCGATCATTTTGGCCCGTTGTTACCTTTGTTGACAGCCGGTTGCGTGACCAATCCGCTCTCTTCCGGCATTTGTTCTCCTGCCTTCAACCTTCGAGTTTCCGGCACAATGGCCGCATGGGTGACTTTCGCAATGATCCTTTTACAAAAATTAGCGGCCTGGAATGGCAGCGATTTGTGGGGCATGTGCTTGAATAGCGGCGGGCGATTCGAATATCCTCCGGGATTCGCCATCAGGATGCCTAGAGCACACGTTTACGAAGTGCGACCACGCAGAGACAGGCGAGGCTTTGATTTAATCAGCGATGCGTCCCCCTTCATCGACGAAGTGCCCTACTTTTCGATGATTGAGATGCAAGACTATGACTGGGACGAACTCGGCAAGTTGCGTAATCTTCATATTCAAGGCGCCGACCCAGAGCCTCGCTCAAGCTCCTATGTACGGACGACGTAAAGTATTCAGACGTAAGCGAACGCCTGTCGAAGCATTCTGGCACGGCCACATTGTACATCCTTTCTACAATCTCAGTGTGGTTATCTTCGCACCTCGGTGCCTCGCTGGCGATGATCCCGTCGCTGGTCGGTACAGCACTTTATGCTGTTGCGAAGCTAGGTACTGCGGGCTGGTGCCGTCATGAGCGTCGGCACGCGAAAAGATCATCTAAACGTCGAAGTCGCTGATTCAAGTTCCAGAAACATGGTCAGTTTTTCTCCGCTCGCGCAACGAAACGCTTGCCGTCGCCGCGATGTGCGTCTGCAATAAAATCAATCGTGATGCCAACATGAACTTCACCGGCGATCTCAAGGTCGGGGAAAAGTCACGATCACCTACACGATGACCGCCATGGGCGTCGAAGTGAACGGGGTAGGCGGCGACTTGCCGTCATACGACGAGCTTATGCAGCCTGCGTCAACGCCTCAGAAATACATTTCCACTGATCCGAATGCGGGAGAGTCAATCCCACGGGCGCAGCCAGTTCGTTCGCCATCTTTCTGACGATTTTTCGCCGCGACTCACGGCGAGAAAAAAGTCGGACAAAAATCGGACAGTCGAATTGCGTTTATTTGCGCGAATCGTGCAAACTGTGGATTCTCCACAAGCGCAGTTAACACGCTGATTGCCGTAAGTTTCCGTCGAAGTCGCGCAAGAACGCGAAATGCCGAAAATGGCTTCGATTCCCGTTGCCCGCTATTGGTCCGGCGCAATCAACTCGCGATTCCGCCACTCAAAACCGATGCCAGAATAAATCGTGAGCGCCGCCGTGATCCAAACCAAGATCGGTCCTGCTTCGTGCCACGCCCGCAGCCACCATGTCGATGTGGTGTTCGCATATTGCAGCTCGGCGATCGAAAGCAGCCCGAGGAAAAATATAACCGTGATGATCTGCCATGATTTTTTGCGTTTGCCGGGACGCTCCGCTGGAAGAACCTCCCCCTTGGCGCTAGCCGATACAAAATGTTAACCTAACGGCTGATCAGGGGAATCGCTGGCGCCGGAGCATATACTTTATCCAGAAGGAGTGCAGGAGATCAACCGCTGCGGTTGCAACTTCCCAGAATGCCATGACAATGAGCGCCTTTTCCGGCATGCCCAAAACAACGCAAGCAATAAGGACCCAGACATAAATATTCCGCCGCCCGCCGACCAAACGGACGACTCGATCGAGCAGGCCGGGTTCAACCAGCGATTTCTCGGCTGCCCCGTAAACGCCCCGTTTGCCAATGCCATCGAGCGCCTCCGTCACGATGAGCAGCGCCAGATAGAAAAAAGCATCAGGCAGTTGGCCCGAGACATAGAAGTGATAAGCCAGTGCCGTCGGCCAGACCACCTCGAAAAATGAATCGAACCAATGCTCGATCTTTCCAGCCCTGGATGTCTCGACCTTGATCCGCGCCTGCTTGCCGTCGAGACCATCGAGAATGCCGATGATCAACGCGAGCACAATTCCCCAAATGAGATGACCGGTCGCAAAAAGAATCGTGGTTCCAAAAGCCAGAATGATCCACGACACGGTGAGTTGACCAGACGTGATGGCGGTTTTGCAAAGTTTTGAAATGAGAAAAGTTTCGAGGGGGGCGTGAATGCGCGCGGGAAAATCCTGGCTCCCTTTTTGCACAGAGTTAAGCAAAATGCGTTCCGCCAATTTGACACGTGG
Organism: Verrucomicrobiota bacterium; assembly: GCA_046725095.1. Classification (GTDB taxonomy): domain Bacteria; phylum Verrucomicrobiota; class Verrucomicrobiia; order Chthoniobacterales; family UBA10450; genus Udaeobacter. The sequence goes on along the minus strand of JBKOXU010000206.1, from coordinate 231 downwards.
CGGAGGCGGCGCCGGAAACCAAAACGGCCTGAGCCTTCGCCGCAGGGCCGGTGCGTAGGAGGGTTGGTCGGTGACATTGACTGCCGCAATAGTGTTTTGTTCCAAGCCGTTGTTAATCGCGTTCTCGAGAGGACCACTCTGGGTCGAAACCCAGTCGCGTTGCAGCAGTGCCGCACCACAGACCTTCGCGTGCAATGCGTCCGGGGCCTGAGCCACCAGCGGTTGAAGTTT
>JBKOXU010000040.1:0-5486 GCA_046725095.1 Verrucomicrobiota bacterium | reverse complement strand
AAAATCGTCGGCGAGGCGACCGATTTTGTAAGGCAGCGCAATTTAGTCACCATTCCCAAAGTGCCGCTCGACGTGATCGCAATGCCCGAGTTCAAACGCGGTGTCGCGATTGCTTACTGCGATTCACCTGGCCCGCTCGACAAAACCGGCAAGACATTTTTTGCCGTCGCGCCGACGCCAAAAGACTGGTCACAGCAGCGGCGAGAATCATTCTTTCGCGAATACAACAACTATATGATTCGCGATTTGACGGTACACGAGGCGATGCCCGGTCATTATTTGCAGCTCGCCCACGCTAATGAATTTCACGCGTCCACACTGGTTCGCGCGATTTTTCAGAGCGGCACCTTTGTCGAAGGCTGGGCCGTTTATACGGAGCAAATGATGGCGGAACAGGGTTACGGCGGGCCCGAGGTCAAAATGCAGCAGTTGAAGATGCGGCTGCGAGCGATTTGCAATGCCATTCTCGATCAAAGCATCCACGGTGGAAACATGAGCGAGCAGGAGGCGATGGATTTGATGACGAAAGAAGGCTACCAGCAGGAAGGCGAAGCGGTGGCAAAATGGAAACGTGCTCGGCTCACGTCCGCGCAGCTATCCACCTACTTTGTTGGTGCGACTGAGCATCTTGATCTTCGCGCCGCTGCGGAGAGAAAACTCGGCAAGAATTTCGATTTAAAGAAATACAACGACGAGGTCATTTCCTATGGGAGTCCGCCCGTGAAATACGTCCGCGAGCTGATGGGATTATGACGTTCGGCGTCGATGGCGACGCGTTTTGGCGGGTTTTTGTTTTCGTGCCGGAACCGAGCGCAGCTTCTTCGTAGCGGAAAACCGCACCAGCTCGTCGAGATTGAAAGTCTGGCGCCGCTTCGTCCCCACTTCCCGGAAATCGACGTGATACCAGCCGTTCATTCGTTCCACGCGATAACGTTTTTGCCCAATACGGATCGGTTCGTGTGCGATGACGCGATGGATAACTTTTTCATATCTCGAACGCGACCATCGCCGCATCCGGCGCCGTCCCCAGTCAATTGTATGCCCAACATCATCATACGCCTCGGGGCGCTTCGGGAAATCGAGGAGTGAGCGGGCATCTCCATCAAAAACTGCTGCGATATGTTGAAGCGTGCTCAAATCACTGATACGGCGAATTTGCCGCCGAAATGGCCTCAGGGTCTCTGCTGCGATTGCACGCAGACCAAGGACGCGGCCGTCGCGCAATTTCCAAATCGAAGCATTGATGTCCGCCGTGAATGGGTTTTCGCCCAATGAGTTACCCATGATTCGCCAGCCGCGTCGCGACGAATGCTTTCGCAAACGAAACGGCGTTGGACGAGGAACCCCACTGCGGCTCAGTTGGCGCAGACCAAAATCTTCCCAATTCAAGACAGTTTTCACGACACCGGCGACGAAGGCGCAGGTCGCGAGCATCAGCGCTGGATCCGGCGTGAAATCTGCAGTCACTTCAAGGCGGGTTTTGCGAGGGCGAACGCCGATGGCGCTGCTTTGCCGGTTTGCCGCCAGCAAAAGCACCGGTACGGGAAGAATGTGTGCGAGAAGAAATGCTAGTTTGGTTGCATTGCGGGATTTCGATTTCCGCGCATCGGGAAATGAAAAGTTGTAGTGTGTACTAAAGCCTTGCAGCCGGCATTTTCGGCCGTGGAGTTTACTCCAGCGATCCAGCTCCGCTCGCAAATAACGAATTTGCTCCCAGAGCAACCGCGTTGCGCGATAACAACAACCGCGCTCCAGTTCAACGATCGGCGTAGCGACTTCGATCACACCTGTGTCAAAGTAAATCGCGCCCCCCGCGGGCAGTTGAAATGATTTCCCGGTCCTGGGAATCATCCTTCTACGCACCAGGCGGCTGGGGTCACCAAAAACCTTTTCCGGCCGCCTTCGTTTGCCGTTAACGAACAGATTAAATTCGGCTTCAAGACCAATAACCGCTCGCGGCGGCGAGGCGAGAAACTTCGTCTCGCGAACGTAACGACTCAGTTCTGCCTCTAAATTTTTCACAGTAACAGCAACAGATCAGCTCGCTTCGCTGCATTCGCGCGGAGTCAAGCTTACAAACCCTAAATCGAGATGGAGATGGTCATCGGTTTCCCCTCCCCTTGATCCGAAAGGACGGACAAGCACCGCCCGGCTCAGCGAAGATGCTGTCGCGCCATATTTTTCAATTGATCTCGCGTCATCGAGAAAGGTGTCGCCGATGCGGTAAATGTTCGCCGCTGTTCCCCAGGCATGAATGCTTTTTTCCCCACCAATCTGATGCGCGGGCGACCGATAGCCGCCATTTGCACTGATGAAAACGGGCGCGCCGACTTCCCGACGAAAATCCTCTAAAAACGCCGCAAGCAAAATAACCGCGCACGGCACATAATGCGGAAACTGACGGAGCAGCAGATCGGCTTCCCGGCAATCGACGAGCATCAATTCCGCAAGGGTGAAGTGCGGCGCCAGGCGGATCGCGTGCGCGTCCTGCCAGCTGCCGATTTCATAAAAGAAACGTGGCAGGTGATGCACATTCCCGGCCGAGTCGCTTGCCGCTTCGCCTGGTCGCAGCAATGCGCGGTATTCCGCAGACAGATTCAGGCCGTCAATTGGGCGAAGTTTCTCGACACTCATCGCGATTTCCGCGCTATCCCGGTTAACGAGCGATGAATCATTTCGGAAATGGCGACAATGGTCTCGCGGCGGCCATCGTGTTCCGGATCAAATTCCGTCAGGATAACGGCAATGTACGGCTGGCGTTCCGGCAAGTAGACAATACCCATATCGTGGCAGGCGGTCGAAATCTCACCGGTTTTATGCGCCACCGCGGCGTGAGCGGGAAGACCAGCAGGAATCATCGAGTTGAACCGCTGCGCAAGCAAAATGCGAATCGCGTGGTCTCGGCTTTCATTGCTGAGAAAATTGCCGCGCAACGCGCACAGCAACGTGAGTAATCCGTCCGCGGTAACCTGATTATCGATACCCTTTTCATGTGCCGCGTGATCCTCGACACCGCGGCGCAGTTCCACGCCGCTCACCTGTGCATCCCGCAGCACGTTTCGCGCGAATTCCACTCCGACAAGATCGAGCAGCAAATTGGTGGCGAGATTGCTGCTGGCAGCAATCATGCCTTCCGCAAGGTCGGAAATTTTTGCTGTTCGTCCGATGGCCCGGTACAATTCTGGCATCGCGTCAGAATCGGAGTCGAGGCGAAAAGGAAATCCGTCAGCTGCACTGATGAAACGGTTTCGTACGTGAAGCGGATCTTCCATCCGAAGACGACCCTCGTCTGCTGCGCGAAGAACCGCCAGGAGCACTGCGACTTTGATCGTGCTGGCGGCGTGAAACCAGCGATCGCCGGCAATGGAAAATCGAAAACCGCTCTCGAAATCGAGCAGGGCCACTGCGATCGCGCGTGCCTTGCTCTCGCGAGCTGTTTTTTCCAACTCTTCGCCCAGACTTACTGAAGTATCGGCCAGGGAAGTCACGGGAGTGCTCTTTACATACGAGGAGGAAAGTCGCAAATTCGCCGATGCCCAATCTGGCGACCTGGATTCGACCAAAGGACGAAAAATGGTTTCAAACATTTTTCGTGAGGCATCCTGACGTTCATGTTTGCGATGCGCGCAAAGACGACGTTTCCATGGAGCAAATGGACGGATTGCTGCTGACGGGTGGCTCGGATATTGCGCCGGAATTTCTGCGCCAGGAAATTGTCGATCCGACCTTGATCGATAAAGATGTGGATCCTGTCCGGGACCGCTGGGAGTTCGAGGCGATTTCGAAGTCGCTCGCGCGCGGTCTGCCAATCCTCGGCATTTGCAAGGGCATCCAAACCTTGAATGTCGCGCTCGGCGGAACGCTTAAGCTCGATATTCCGGGTCACAAGCACCCCGACCAAAAAGACCATGATATTCAGCCGCTACGTTACGATACAGCCGCGCATCATCGATTCGAAAGAGTAAACAGTTCACATCATCAGGCCGTCGATCGAGTCGCGGACGGTTTCGAAATCGAAGCGTGGTGCGCTACCGACGAGGTTATTGAGCAAATGCGGCTCCGGAATTATCCATTCGCGCTGGCTGTGCAATATCATCCCGAACGGGGAAAAATTTACGACCCGTTGTTTGAGGATTTCTTTGCGCGGCTAAATGGTCGTTAGCTCGTTGAAGAGATGCCTTCTTCGCCAAGACTACGGCCAGGGAAGCGTTGAACCGATTTCAATCTTACGCTTCAACCCTTCAACGCTTCAACCTCCTAGCCATGACGTCGCAGAACACTATCGCCATCGTTTACGATTACGATCAAACGCTGAGCCCGAGTTACATGCAGGAAGATGTGATCTTTCCTGCTTTCGGAATTAATGGCGAAAGTTTTTGGCGTCGTTGCGCCGAGCTGATGCGGGAACAGGGTTACGACAACGAGCTCGCCTACATGAAGGTGATGCTCGACACCTTTGGCATGGATCGCCCGACCAATGCAGAGCTGAAAAAACTGGGAGGTAAATTGAGTTTTTACAAAGGCCTGCCGGAGATGTTTGAAGAATTTCGAAAGGATCTTCTCACTGAAGAGCAGATCGCCCACGGCATCACGGTCGAGCACTATATCATCTCTTCAGGGTTGAAGGTGCTGCTCGATGGAAGTCGGTTGCGGCCTTATGTGCACGCCATTTTCGGATGCGAATTTGCAGAAGACGAGCAAGGCCGAATCACGTTTCCCAAGCGCGTCATTAGCCATACCCAGAAAACACAGTTCTTATTTCGAATAAACAAGGGCCTTTTAGACATGTCGCAAGACGTCAACGACCACATGGACCCGGACATTCGCCCGATCCCCTTCCCGCACATGATCTATGTCGGCGATGGTCCGACTGATGTGCCCTGCTTTACGGTGATGAAAAAGAGCGGCGGCCAGGCGATCGCAGTTTACAATCCGGACGATCCGCAGCGGGTTGGATTCCAGAAATGTTACCAGCTCTCAGCCCATGCCGATCGCGTCAAACACATCGCTCCCGCAGATTACCGTCCGAACACGCATTTGCGACTTTTGCTGGAGCAAATGGTGGAAGAAACCGCCACTCGCATAATCGCCCACCGCAAGGAAGCGATCGAGACCGGCACCGTCCCCGCGCCCAAACACTAAGCTTGCGCCAATAGTAAAGAGAACGGGACTCCGAGCATGACCACCGCCAGTTCAATGGATGATCGAACTGGGCTTACGCTCAACGAAGCCTCTGAGCTGGTGCGCAGCAAAAAAGTGTCACCAGTCGAATTGACCCATGAGTGTCTGAGCCGGATAGAACGGCTCAATCCAAAACTGAACGCTTTCATCACTATCACCGCCGATTCCGCGCTGGCCGAAGCTCGTCGGGCGGAAGCAGAAGTCCAGCACGACCGTTGGAGAGGCCCGCTACATGGGATCCCGATTGCCCTAAAAGATCTGGTAGATACCACCGGTGTACACACGACCGCAGGCAGCGGCGTATT
>JBKOXU010000073.1:0-11672 GCA_046725095.1 Verrucomicrobiota bacterium | reverse complement strand
CATCGATGAACCCGAAAATGGGATTGCTTTTGTCGATCCGGTAGCGCAAACCGAAGCGCGTGGATTACCAATTCCCCGAACGCGTCGGAAAGTCGCTCAGCCCCGTTTCATCGATCCCACGGCCAATAGGACGATTTTTCGTTGTTTTACTGCTTGGCATTCTCTGTCTGAGCTTTAGCAGAACCGCGAACCCAGTACGCGCTGCAAGTAACAAACTTTTTGTCTTTCTTGGAAAAATTCAGGCGGTGGACACGGCGGCGAGGACGTTCACGCTCCAGGCCAAGAAACAGAGTTACGTTTTCGTTGTCACGGGCCAAACTAACATCGTGAGAAACGGAAAAGCGCAGAGGTTCGCCGACCTCAAGCAAGGCCAGCTCGCAGAGGTCGAAATGCAAATTGGGCCTGGCGGCAGAGGAATGGCCGTTTCGGTCAAGCTGGGATTTTATGCTTCTCGCGAACTAGAGATTCGTGCTGAGCAATTAAAGTGGCAATCTTGGTTCAGCGCCACGACCCCAGCCGGCAAAACCATCTATGGGCCTAAGATAGCCAGTCTTGTTGCCCATATTCCATTGTGGGAGCTACAGGCCGTCCCGACGTCCGGCCCGGTCAGCGGAGGTCCTTTTCGGCTGTCCGTTCGCCCGGACGGGACGGTTTCGAATGTTGAAATACTGCACTCGACTGGAGACAAAAGAATGGATGAATGGGCGATGAGGTGGGCGAAGAAATGGCGATTTCGCCCCAACAGCGTCGTGCAAGCAAGAATCGCGAGCCCGTAGTCAGGCAACGCTATTGACAGCCAGCTGTTGGGCGTTGAAGCCGGGTTCGCGCGGCAATCTGCAAAATTTCGCTGGCGCTCGATGCTCTTCGGCTGTGAATTCTCTCATGACTAAGCGCGCGCTTGTAATCGCCCTCGGTTTTCTTGGCTTTTGCTTTCCCCTGGTGGCGCAGCAAACAAAGCGCGTGGAGCGGACGAAAAATGAAACTAGAACGCCTCGACAATTGCGGCCCAGCGCGTTGGACACTCCTGCCAGGCTGACCCTCTCGCGTCCGGAAGTTTTCAGCCCGATGCATGGTTCGAGTTTCACAGACGCTTACCTGACACTGGCTCTCTTCAACGGACCGCGCTTGCCCGCCTCGAGTGAATTGGGCTGGACGGGAATGGCGCCGCTCGATCCTTTTCAGGACGACCTTCCCAGTGCAGCCGAATTGGAGCAGGCGAACAGCGCCCCGGTAGATGGAAAGGATCTGCCCTCCGAGATCGTGAGTCCGCCCTTGAGTCCATTCTATTACAGTGGAGAAGTGGGCGTTTTCTACGGACGATCGAGTGGTAAATTCGATCGCGAGATCATGGAAACTTATTTCCTGGGCCAGATCGGCAATGACAAATTCCAGATCACGGTTGGTGGCGCATACGGAGAGTCGAGCGTAAACGCCCCGAGATATCGCTCGTTTAAGGGTTCAAAGTAATTAGCGGCGTGGTAGGACGCCCCTGACTTGGATTTTTAAGGCGCGCGCCGCACCTTCACGTGGGGAAGCCCCAGAGCTCAAGTTCCAAGCTCTAAGGAAAACTCCAAATCCCAGTCACCGAAACAATCTGCGACCGATTAAGATTTTGGGCTTGGGATTTGTCTGAGATTTGGTTTCTTGGGATTTGGGATTTTTTAGCATGAGAGCAAACTCGCTCGTGGCGTTTCTCATTTTCCTTCCGCTCATTGCCTCTGCACAGACGCGCGCGACGCCGGAGTTTCAGATTACTAAAATTACCAAAGATTTGATTCCGACGCCGCAGTTCGCTTACACCGGCGCGGCACAACATCAGACTCAAACAAACCAGCGCGATCGCTGGCTCGAAGTGGAGGTTGAGTTCAAGGCGACACCGGAATTAACCAATGAGCTGACGTTTAAGTATTACATTCTCTTTAATGGAACGCTGCTGACCGGCGAGGTGACTCATGTAAATGTCCCGGCGGGCCGCGAGAACCGCTCGGTCATGTACGTCCCGCCTCGCGCACTGGCGCGCTTTGCGAATAACCGGGCGATTACGGAGAACTCATTCCAGAATATTGCGGTGCAGATTGTGCAACAGGGCGAGGTTAAGGCGGAAGCGAGCCTCAACCGAGCACAGCCAGGATGGTACGGGGCGCTGCCGCAGGTTTCCGGGCTCGTTCTAAACAAGGATCAAACACCTTTTGCGCCGCTTTACTGGGATCGTTACGAACAAATCAAGACGGCGCGTTAACGCGAAATTTCCAAAATTTTGAACCACGGATTGCACGGATTAGCAGATGATTCACGAAGAGTTAAGCGGCAAGATAACCGGGGCTGCGATGGAAGTGCTCAACGAGTTAAAACCGGGACTGGACGAAAAACTGTACGAACGCGGCAATGACCATCGAACTAAAGCAGCGCGGACGCAGCGTTTTAGTTCAAAGCCTGTACCCGGTTTCCTATCGCGGCGAATTAATCGGCAACCTCATTCCCGACTTGATTGTCGACAATGCTGTGATCGTCGATCCAAAAGTGGTCTCATGCTTCACTGATACGCATGTCGCTCAAATGATCGGATATCTAAACATCACGAGCTCGGATTTGGCGCTCCTCATTAATTTTAAGAATGCAAGATTGGAATGGAAACGAGGGTTGCGCCTACAAGAACCTGATCCGGTGGCTGCCGGACGCGAGCCCGATCTACATGTCTGAGTCTTATTATTCGTGCTATCCGCGTAATCCGCGGTTTCTGATGTTTTGTTCGTTGGGAATTGGGGTTTGGACCTTCTAGCCTATGCCTCTCCCGACGCGCCTGATCAGTCTTAATCTCGGTTCGCAGACCATCGGTCTGGCAGAATTTCGAACCCAAACCCACGGCGGCATTGTGCTGGTGGACTATCGGCTGCGCGAAATTCCCGCCGAGCCGACCAATGAGGAGACGCGCCATACGCAGATCACCGTTGCCGTGCGCGAAATGATGGACGCGCTGGGCATCAAACACGGCCGCGTCAACTACGCGATTGCTGCGCAGTCGGCCTTCGCGCGTTTCGTCAAGTTGCCCCTGGTGGACGAGGAGAAAATCGCACGGGTCATCGGATTCGAGGCGCAGCAAAACGTGCCATTCCCAATTGACGAAGTTGTTTGGGATTACCAGCTCATTGGTGGTGGACTCGACACGCAAGTCGAAGTCGTGATTGTCGCGGTCAAGTCCGAGTATCTCGAGGCAGTTAGTGCCGCAGTCGAGGAATCCGGACTGCGCACGAACAAGATCGGCCTCGCCACCATGGCCCTCTACAATGCTTTCAGATACAACTACAGCGACATCTCTGGTTGTTCTTTGCTCGTGGATATCGGCGCGCGCACGACCAATCTGCTGTTCATCGAGCCGGGAAAGATTTTTTCGCGGAGCGTTTCCATTGGTGGCAGCTCGATCACGGCCGCGATCGCCAAGGAATTTGGCGAGTCTTTCGCGGAGGCTGAATCTCGCAAGAGACGGGACGGCTTCGTCAGTCTGGGAGGGGCGTATGCCGAGCCGGCAGACGCGGATGTCGCCCGTGTCTCAAAAATCGTGCGCGCTACCATGACCCGGCTGCACGCAGAGCTGATGCGTTCCGTTAGTCATTACCGCGCGCAGCAGCAAGGAAACCGGCCGGACCGCATTTTCCTTTGTGGGGGAAGCGCCGGCATGCCTTACATGCGCGAGTTTTTTCACGAGAAACTCCAGGTGCCCATCGAGTTTTTTAATCCGCTGCGAAACGTGACCGTATCGGAGTCGGCGCAACTCCCGGAAGTGACGCGTTCGGCCCATTTGCTTGGGGAACTGGTTGGCCTGGCCCTGCGAAGCGTCACCACCTGTCCGATGGAGTTGACTCTGCTCCCGGCAAGTGTCGTGCGAAGAAAGGAGCTGGAAAAACGGCGGCCGTTTTTCATTGCGGCGGCTGCTTGTTTCCTGCTCGCATTGCTCGGCTGGTCGGCTTATTACACGCGAGCGGCCCAGGTGACACGGCAAAGCACAGAGGTCCTGCAACAAAAGAACAGTACGATGAAGGCCGCCGAAATGCGGCTCGATAAACTTAAAAAAGACGTGGCGTCCTTGGATAGCATTGCCACTCCACTGATCACGGCAGTTAACGATCGCAACTTCTGGCCGGAAATTCTTGAAGACCTAAATTCGCGTCTGCCGGAAGCGGACATCTGGATCACCGAGCTCGCCGCTACCTCCGGTGGAAAAGTGGTCGGCGGGGTTGGAACGCGCACCGCAGAATCCACAACGGCAACTTTGCCCAAGCCGACAACTGGCACAGGTGGGCCGGTTATCGATGGCATCCTGGTGCGCGGTCTCTATTTGTATAATCCAAAACAACAGGAAATCGTCCTCGATTACTTTCGCAATCTGGCAGCGTCGCCGTTTTTCAGCATCGAGCCAAGAACTCCCGAGCGGGTCATTAAGTCCAACTCGGTGCCAAACGACACGGAGTGGGCGTTTCCCTACGAGCTTCAACTAACACTGCGCAAGCCGGTGAAACTGCCATGAAGTGACTCAACCACGAACGGGGACTTCCTGGAAGATTTGAACCACGGATTACACGGATAATACAGATGGAGCACATGATTCACGAAGAGTTGAGCGGCAAAATAATTGGTGCTGCAATGGAAGTGCTTAACGAGTTAAAACCCGGACTGGATGAAAAGCTCTACGAACGCGCGATGACCATCGAGCTGAAGTATCGTGGACATAACGTTGCGGTTCAAAGCTTCTTCCCTGTTTCCTATCGCGGGGAATTAATTGGCAACCTCATTCCAGATCTGATTGTCGACGATGTCGTGATCGTCGATCCCAAAGTAGTCTCCTGCTTCACCGACACGGATGTCGCCCAAATGATCGGATATCTAAACATCACCCGCCTGAACCTCGCACTTCTCCTCAATTTTAAGAACGCACGATTGGAATGGAAACGAGTGTTGCGTCCGCAAGAACCTGATCCGGCAGCCACCGGACCCAATGTTGATCTCCGTGCCTGAGTCTTCTTATCCGTGCTATCCGTGTAATCCGTGGTTAATGCCATGAAATGGTTTCAGCAAAATCGATGGCTCGGCATGTTTCTGATTGCCGTCGGCATCTGCGTCTTGTTCGCGGGGATTCTCTTTTACTCGACAAGAGCCAGATGGAGTGATGCCAGGCAAGCGTTCGACAAGGCAGCAGCGGAACGCGGCCGGCTGCAGCGTCTCGATCCGTTCCCGAACGATGCCAATTATCGCAAATTGAAAGTTCACCTCGAGAATTACAGCGCCGCGCTCGGCAAGTTTAAAGAAGAACTAAAAAAAGAAGTCGCTCCAGCGCCGCCGCTGGCGCCCAACGAATTTCAATCGCGTTTGCGCCAATCGGTCATCGCCACACTCAACCGGGCGCGCACAAACAACGTGAAACTCCCCGACAAATTTCAGGTCGGTTTTGATGAATTTACCACCACCCTGCCGAAAACAGCCGTGGCGCCACTCCTCGGGCAAGAGCTGTCGCAGATCCAGATGCTGATAAATATCCTGCTGGACGCGAAAGTTGACAGCGTGACTTCTTTGCGCCGCGCGCCGTTGCCGGAAGAAGGCGCAGCTTCGCCTACTCCGGTTCCAAAGCCCACTCCCGCCCCCGCGCGAAAGGGGAGTCCACCACGCGGGCAAAAGTCGGCCAAGCCAGCCGAGCCGGGCGCGACTCGTAGCACTGCGATCTTGGTGGAACGCAACGTAGTTGATCTCACATTCAAGGCGGCGCCCGCCGCGGCGCGAAAAGTCTTGAATGAGATCGCGAGTTCGACTGGACAATTTTTCATCATTCGCACGTTGTCTGTGCGCAATGAAAAGGACAAAGGCCCGCTGCGCGAGAAAACTTCAGAGGCAACTCCGTCTCCTACCGGAACGGCATTGAATTTCATCGTTGGCAACGAGCACATCGAAGTGTCCGCCCGGATCGAGATGGTCAGATTTATGTTCTGACCACGAACGGGGGACCTAAATTCAACCACGGATTACACGGATGGCATTGCAATGACGAAGTCAGAATGCCGAATGACGAATTAACGCGGAAGATCGAGCCAGCAAAGAATGACAATAGTTAAAAATAGAGAGCAAGACGAAGATTCCTTTTGGCATGATAACCAAACGGCGTTTGTCCAAGAGGAGCCGGGCGTTCAGCCCGTTTACGATTTGGAAGAGCGGACAGCGCGATTTGGAGAGGCAGTAGTTGATTTTGCAAAGGCCATTCCGCAAACTGCTGTGACGAGCCGAATCATTAGCCAACTTGTCGGTGCCGGAACGAGTGTTGGAGCCAACTACGTCGAAGCCGACGATGCAGTGTCCAAAAAGGAATTTTTGAAAAGTATCGGGACCTGCAAGAAAGAGGCTCGTGAGACCAAGCACTTTTTGCGCATGGCGGCTCGTGCTGTGCCGAAGCTAAAACCCGAGGCGCGGAAGGTTTGGCTCGAAGCGAAGGAATTACATCTGATCTTCTGCAAGATTTGGAGAAGCAAGCGAACAGAATGACCAAGCACGAATGACGAAACTCCAGAGATCAAAGAGGCGCACAGATTCATTCGTCATTCGTCATTCGGATTTCGTCATTTGTAATGTCATTCGTGGTTAAAGATTGATCGCAGTGAAGCCCTTGGACTGGATTAAGGTGCATTACGATCGGGTCGCGCTCATCGCGGCAGCGATTTTTCTTTTCATTTCCGCGGTCTGGATTTGGTGGAGCGCCATCCAATTCGGTAACCGCTTGGTTGCGCAACACGCGCCTCCGCAAAAAGCTGCCTCGCCGCCCGTCGTTGCGGTTGAACTCGATCGCGCGGCAGAAGAGCTCCAGCACCCGGCACAATGGAAAGCCAGCACTCGCTCCGGGCTTTTCGTTCCGGACAGACATTTTATCGGCGCCGACGGTCTGCCGGCAACGTTGCAGAACACCCAGGTCCATCCGCCGGTCCCGAACGATTGGTTCGAACAATATGCCCTGGCCATTGAAGACGCCGACGCTCTCGAGCAAGATCCCGATCGCGACGGCTTCTCCAACCTCGACGAGTGGCAGCGTGGCACCGATCCAACTAAGAAGGATGCGCACCCTGATTATCTGACAAAATTACATTTGGTTTCCGCCACGGAGGAACCGTTCCGTTACATGTTTTCATCCTGGGTTGGGGGAACCTTTGCGATCAACGCGATCGATCAGAGCGAGCCGACGCAATTCTTGAAAAAAGGAGACATCATCCGCGGGACAGACTTCAAGATCGTCAAGTTTACTGAAAAACACGACCGCAATCAGTACGGCACCAGGGTCGACGTTTCAGAATTGCTTCTCGAACACCGAGACAGCAAAGCGCAGGTCACCCTGGTGAAGGAAAAGGTCGCCACCTCTCCTCAATCCGTCGCCACTTTCGTCTATAGCTGGGGGGGGCGTAACGAATTTGAAGTAAGAAAAGATCAAGAATTTTCCTTGAAACCCGTGGAAGCGATCAAGTACAAGCTCGTAGATGTTCAACCAGCCAAGGCAGTGATTATAAATACGGAGAGACCAAATGAACCAATCGAAATCGGTTTTGCCGCCCCCTGAATCGCTTATGAAAAAATTTCCTTTTCCTGCGTCACCACACATGCTCCCCGGAGTGCTCGTCGCCTTGGGCTCTTTGCTCATTTGCCCAATAATCCTCGCCCAAAATCCCGATAGCGTGGCCGAGCGTGAAGTTCACCGTCGTCAGAGCGCGATCCCGCAGGGGGAAGCAGCTCTGGCCCGCGGCCAGACCGCCTTGCAACAGAAAAATATCACACTCGCCCACGAGGAATTTAAGACGGCCGTCAGATATCTACCCGACTCAGTGGTTTCGGGAAAGGCCCATGACGAAGCAGTCGAGGGCTTTTGCAAAACCGGAGTCATTTTGGCCGAAGCGCGGATCGCGCAGGGAGATTACGCCGGGGCGGAAGCGATTCTGAGCGAGATTTTGAGCAGCCGTTACGATCCCAACTGTCGCGAGGCAGCGACACTGCTCGCCCACTTGCACCAGCCTGGCTATTTCAACAAGACTATGGGCCCGGATTTCCTTGCCAAGGTTGAAGAAGTAAAACGATTGCTCACCGAAGCCGATGGCTATTACAACTCCGGGCGGTACGATCTCGCCTTCAAAAGGTACGACCAGGTGCTCGCCCTCGATCCGTACAATACCGCGGCGCGGCGCGGTCAGGAAAAAATTAACAATACCAAATACAAATACGGCGTAGAAGCTTACAACGAGACACGATCCCGCCAGCTTTGGGAGGTGGAGAAAGCCTGGGAAGAACCAGTGCGTCAGTACGGTCGCACCGTTGGCCCGATAAGCGATACCTTTGCCCGTGATGCCGGCGGCACGGCTCGAATCAACAACAAACTGAACAGCATCATCATCCCGCGGGTTGAATTTCGCGACGCAACCATTCGCGAAGCGATCGACTTCCTTCGGGAACAGGCCGCTGAGAACGATCCTTCCCCTGAAGGAAAAAGAGGCGTCGACATCGTTTTGCGCATGACGCCGCTTGGACAAGTCGCTCCTCCGCCCGTGCCGGTTGTGCCTGCGACTTCGCCAGCCGCCGGTGCATCTCCGGCAACCGCTGCCCCGCCCGCCGCGGGGGCGGGGACAACACCCGTGACCGCGCGTCCAGTTGTTGCACGTCCAGTGGTTGCCGCAGCGGCGACTTCTCCGGCCGAGGCCCGGATCACCCTTACCCTCAATCAAATTCCGCTGGCGGAAGCGCTGCGTTACATCGCGAACCAAGCCGGACTAAAAGTGAAAGTGGAACCGTACGCGGTTTCGATCATTCCAATCAGCGAACAGAGCAACGACCTGATCACGAAAGAATATCGGGTTCCGCCCGATTTCATCAGCACCACGCTTACTCCGGGATATTCGGCGCTGCAGGCAGGTGCTTATAGACAAAAGACAGGAGTAGCAGCTCCCACAGGCACAGGAAAAGACACGCAGGAATCGACCGGCGGAGCACAGCTCATCAGCCGCGAAGGCGCCAAGGAGTTCCTCGAAGCTCAGGGTGTGCAATTTCCGCCGGGCGCAAGCGCAAACTTTCTCCCGCAAAGCAGCCGTCTGATCGTGCGCAATACGCAGGACAACCTGGACCTTGTCGATGCCATCGTTGAGCAGTTGAATGTCGCGATTCCGAAGCAGGTCGAGATCGAATCGAAATTTGTCGAAATTACGCAGAACAATTTGAAAGAGCTCGGTTTCGATTGGCTTCTCGGACCATTTAGAGTGGGTAACGAAGGCGCTTTTGGTTCCGGCGGGACTTCGGGCACCGGAGCGCCTCTGAATCCCGCTGACTTTCCTTTTATTGATCCTCGGACCGGAGTTCCAATCGGAAGCGATCCGGTCACCGCTGGAAATCGCAGTGGAAACCTCGCGATCAGTACAAATGCACTTGACGCTCTCCTCTTTCCCTCGATGGGCACGAGCGCCCTTGCGCCGGGAATTTTCGGGTTGGCCGGCGTTTTTACCGACCCGCAATTTCAAGTCGTCGTTCGCGCGCTCAATCAGAAAAAAGGTGTCGATCTTCTCTCCGCGCCGAAGGTCACAACCAAAAGCGGACAGCGCGCCGTGATCGAAATTGTCAGAGAATTTCGTTATCCGACCACGTTTACCCAGCCGCAGGTTCCGAGCATTACTGGTACGACGACGACGGTACTTCCTGGGACGAACCCTGTGATTCCTGTAGTCGTGACGCCCACTACGCCACAGACGTTTGAAACTCGCAATACGGGCGTCACGCTGGAGGTTGAACCGGTGGTCGGTCCCGACGGCGTGACCATTGACCTCAATCTCGTGCCGCAGGTCGTCGAGTTTGAAGGCTTCATTAATTATGGTAGCCCCATCAATGCAGTAGGCGTTACCAGTGTCGCCGGCATATCAGTATCCGCGCCGGTTCTTCTCACCTCAAACGTGATTAACCAGCCGGTCTTTAGCACGCGGAAGGTGACCACGAATGTGAGCGTCTGGGATGGGCAGACCGTGGTGATCGGCGGGTTGATGCGCGAGGACGTGCAAAAGACGGAAGATAAGGTCCCGATCATCGGCGACATTCCAATGGTTGGGAGGCTCTTTCGCAGCAATGTCGATCAACACATCAAACGCAACCTGATTATTTTCGTGACCGCGCGCTTGGTAACGCCCGGCGGATTGCCGCTCAATGTTGAAGAAGAAGAGGGGCTGCAACCGCCGGTCCTGCCCGAAGTCCCGGCGTATAAGAAATAAATGCGGGAGAACCACGGATTGCGCGGATCACACGGATGGCGTTGCAATGACGAAATCCGAATGAGGAATGCCGAAGGAATGATCAAATAACAAATGATCGAAATTAGATGAGGGAGGTACTCATAGTTTTATTGATCGCAGCCGCCAGTTATTTGGCGTATGACGATTTCTACAAGCAGCGCCACCGCGCTGCAGCAAGCACGGACCGAAATTCAACAACTGCGACAAAACCCAGTTCCCGTTACTGCGGGATCTCGATTTCCCGTTTATGCGCCAGTGAATCCTCCCAGTCGCCCAGATTGGTTTCGGAAACGAGTGGAACAAGGCTCGAGCTTGGACACGTCGCGCCAGCATACTCAGAAAGACGAAAGAGCTTCGACGCCACCGCCCTAAGCAGTTCGATGGTTGAACGTGGCGAAGCCAGTCACGCGCCAAGGTTCTCCGGCGCTTTCTCGTAATCAATCGCCGTTACGAGCGCCACATCCAGCACGCGTGCCCCGTCGTCATCGGTGAAGACAACCACCAGCCGGCCCGTTGGATTCAGAAACGCGTGATCACGCGTTGGCACATCGATGACCGCGCCATCGCCGGATCGCAGCCGGAAGTGCTTACCAGAATCAATCGCTTCGCGCAGCGCATTGGCTGTCATAAGAAACTATATTTCACGGAGGCGCAGATGATGTCAATTTTACCCCGGTTCGCAGCCGCCCCGAATCACCGCTCCCGAAAAGCATTAACCACGAATTACCACGAATAGACACAAATAAATACGGGTGAACCACGGATCACGCGAATAACACGGATACGGAACGAGAAGAGGTTTTGACGGGGAATAAACGGCTGCGCCCACCGATCACATCAACCCGACCCCTATCAGTGTTATCCGTGCAATCCGTGGTTAGGCTGATCACTGATCACCCGCCTCTGCGGCGGCTATGGCGGGCAGTCCGACCACATTGATCTGCCAAATATCCGTGCAATCCGTGGTCGTCTGCTTTCTCCATGGTTCGTGTTTATTCGTTTTTATTCATGTTTATTCGTGTTTAATGCTTTTGAAGGCGAGGGGATAGGACCTCAAAAAAAGTTTAAAATAGTTATTGACATCTTCTGCGGAAACTGCGATTTCTCTCGCCCGTTAGCTCAAAATACCCTATGAAAATAAACAAAACCAAATTGTTCTCCTTTGCGTTTACGCTGATTGAATTGCTGGTCGTTATCGCGATCATCGCCATTCTCGCCAGCATTGCCCTTCCTGTGTTCAGCTCCGTGCAAGAACGCGGCAAACAAACCAAGGACATGTCCAACGGCAAACAAATCGTCCTCGGTTTGAAACAATTCGCAGTCGATCACAACGGGGTGTTCCCAAACAAGATCCCCGATGTCGTTTCCACGGACTACGACTCAGGTACGAAT
>JBKOXU010000152.1:0-10093 GCA_046725095.1 Verrucomicrobiota bacterium | reverse complement strand
CCGCTGCTCCGCGGAAATCCGGATGTAAACCACCTCCACTTTTTTCCGCGCGGCGAATTTCGCGGCCTGGGCGCGGCACAGAGCTTGCTGCCGTGGTTAAAAAAAACCCGAACCATCCGGCCCGACCTGGCGCTCGATTTTCAAGGATTGCTCCGCAGCGCGCTGATCGCAAAGGTCAGTGGCGCCAAAGAAATCTACGGAATGAGCGATGCACGCGAAGGTTCACGGTGGTTTTACGATCGCGTCGCGAAAGTCAATGACCGCGGGCACGCCGTTAACCGGTACCTTAAACTGGCGGAGTGCGCTGGCGCCACTATTGGCCAGTTACTTCGTTGCCCGATTCCAACAGGTGACCCGCTCCCGCATTTCGATGAGTACCCATCGTTCATTCTTCTTCATCCTTTTGCACGCGGCGGTGGCAAATCGCTTTCAAACGCGGTGATCGAGGAATTTTGCCACGCGTTTGCTCCTACGCGTATCGTGGTCGTCGGGCGGTCGCGGACCAAAATCGATGTGCCTGAAAATTGCATTGACCTGACCAGCCAAACGTCCCTGTTGCAATTGATCTGGCTGATTCGAGCCGCGCGGTTCGTGGTGAGCGTGGACAGCGGCCCAATGCACATTGCCGCCGCCGTCAACGATCACTTATTGTCGATCCACACGTGGACTGATCCGTGCCGTGTGGGTCCCTACAATCCTAAGGCCTGGATTTGGAAACATGGGCAACTTTTACGAGCTGGCGAACTCGAAACGGCCAGGATTCGAAGACGCGGCCGTCGGTTCAAATGCAAAGATGTTCCGACCGTAGCTGAGCTGATTCGGCCACTCGTCCCGCTAGACCCGATGCTTGCTTAGTTGCGCGGATTCGTCTCTGTCGGCGCCCACCATTTGGAACCAGAGCGCGCCCGTTGCTTCAAGACAAGTTCACCGAGTGCCAAATCTCGCGGATAAGTGATTTTGAAATTGAAGTCACCGTTCAACACTAGAACAACCTTTCGACCAAACCGCTCGACCGCGGAAACTTCGTCCGTCAGAAGATTTTCCGTGTGCGCGGCGCGATAAGCTTCTTCGATCAATGCGCGCTCGAAAACTTGTGGCGTTTGCATCGCGTAAAGTTGGTGCCGATCCACTGAGTCGGTGACGACTATAACCTGTTCTTCTTCCCCGACGTCGTGAGAGCGCGAGCGGATCGGATCAACGTCGCCGCGCTTAAGCGTGTCGTTGATTGGTTCCGCCAGTGAAGCAGCGCCGTGTATCACGCATTGTTCAAAGACACGCTCGATTTGTTTTGGGCCGATCAGCGGCCGTGCCGCGTCATGCACAGCAACATATTTGGCCTCGACATTGAGGCGATTCAGACCGGCGCGAACCGAATCTTGACGACGTTCGCCGCCGACGATGATCGAACGGATCTTTTTGAAGTTTCCAACCTGGCTGATCTTTCTGATCTCGTCATGTCGATCTTCGCGGGCAACGACGATGATTTCGCTAACAGAACTGGCCCGCTCGAACGCATGGAGCGTATGCGCAATCATCGGTTTCCCGGCGATTGTCGCAAACAACTTGTCGAACCCCATGCGTTGGCTGCCGCCGGCCGCGACAATGATGGCGGTTAGCATCTGTGAGCTTAAAAAAGGTTGGGAAGTCTTGCTACAGCTGAAATCCCCCGGTCAGTTTTGTCATCTCCTCTTGGGCAAGCGCCTTGCCTTGCCCGGCGGCCTGCTTCACGGCGGTCAGAACAATTTCCTCAAGGAACTCGACGTCCTTCGGATCGACTACTTCCTTGTCGATCTTGATCGCGACGATGTCACCGGCACCATTTGCAGTTACTTTCACTTTGCCGCCAGCCGCGCTTACTTCGACAGTTTTCTTCTCGAGCTCGGCCTGAGTCCTGGCCATTTGCTCCTGCATCTTTTGGGCCTGCTTCATCAATTTGTTCAGATTCATAGTCCTAGCGTTGCGGCGCGCCCGGCGGTCGCTCCCTACCTTTCCTGGCTGATTTGAGCATTGAACAACCCGATGGCTTCTTGAATAAGCGGATCATCTTTGAAATTTTCGGGTCGAGAATGCTGCCAAGCCAGTGCCTGCCTGGAAGGAAGCTCCTCCTTTATAGCGAGCCTCAGGCTCCAGTCCTTTCCGGTGCTCTCATGCAGCAATGTTTCAAGAAATTTGCGATTAGCTTGCGTGCCCAGGATATCCATCATCGCTTTGTCGCCAGGCGCAAAACCGATCTGAAAATTGCGCCCGTCCATTCCGAGGACATGCGCCGCCGCAGCAGAATTTCGCACGAAAGCTTTTTGCGCAGGAACTTTTGTGAGAATCTTTTGCCAAAGTTCATTTGCATCAGGTGAGGTTTCTGCTACGCGCGGAGTGCTAGCTTTGCTGTAACCGGCCTCGGTGCCCCCGGCTTTCTGTGCAGTGGATTCCTCGCGGCCGCGGTCAGCGCCCGCGGCTACAGTTTTTCCATCGCGAAGCTCGCTGAGTTTTTCAATTACCTCATCCAGCGTCGCTTGTCCGAGGCTTTGGATCGCCCTGATAATAGCGACTTCGAAATGAAGCTTCTTGTTTGGAGCCCATTTCATCCGACTTTCAGCGGCGGCCAATTGATCGATCAGCTCGAGCAAACGATCGGTCGCGATCAGTTCGGCATGCGCTGCGAGCGATTTTTTCAAATCAGAATCGATATCTTCATCCAGAACGTTCGGCTTCGCCTTGAATACCAGCAGGTCGCGCAGATAAACGATTAAGTCCGACATGAGTCGCATCATATCCTTGCCGTTTTCGCATTCCTTGTAGAGGAGTTCGAGCGCGCCGGGCGTTTCGCCGCGCAAAATCCGCCCGGTAAGATCGACAACGGTTTGTTCGGCTGTGAATCCGAATATGTTCAGGACATCACTTTCACTGATTTTTTCTCCGCAGAACGCAACGAGCTGATCGAGCATCGATTCCGCATCGCGCATACCGCCTTCCGCGCCCCGCGCGATCGCATGCGCAGCCGCCGGTTCCAACGTGATTTCTTCTTTTCCGGCAATGAACTGAAGGTGCTGCGCGATCAGATTTGCCGGGATACGGTGGAGATCGAAGCGCTGGCAACGGCTCAAGATGGTTGGTAAAACTTTCTGCGGTTCAGTCGTCGCGAAAATAAATTTCACATGCGCGGGTGGCTCCTCGAGCGTCTTCAGAAGCGCATTAAACGCCGCCGACGACAGCATGTGCACTTCGTCGATGAGATAGATTTTGTAACGGCCTTTGGCCGGCGCATAACGGACATTCTCGCGAAGTTGGCGGACATCTTCGACGCTGTTGTTGCTGGCGCCATCGATCTCGATCACGTCGAGACTGTTGCCCCCGGCAATTTCGCGACAATTGTCGCATTTCCCGCATGGCGTGGCAGTCGGCCCGTTCACGCAATTGAGTGATTTCGCCAAAATCCGAGCCGTTGATGTTTTGCCGATGCCGCGCGGTCCAACGAAGAGATAGGCATGGGCGAGCCGGTTCTGCGCGACCGCATTTTTCAGCGTGCGCGAGACGTGCGGCTGCCCGACAAGATCATCGAAAGTCTGGGGCCGGTATTTTCGCGCGAAAACCTCGTAACTCACGGCCTCAATCTAACGAAAAAGTTGATGGTTGATAGCTGATAGTTGATGGATGACCAATGACATCGAAGCAGTTTGCTCGCCTCCTGCTCCTAGTCGCGCTCGTAATCGCGCTCGATGCTTGGGCGCGCGAGCCACAGAAATCTCCGCCATCCAAGCCAGTAATCATAGACAAGCTTGTTCGAGCGCGTGATCTCGGCATTCCGTTTGAAGGCGCACCCGGAAAGTCTAACGCGATCACGGATGTCCCTGGCGTCGAGGTTGGCTATACGACATTGATCAGCGGCGAGGGCAAACTCGAGGTTGGCAAAGGCCCTGTGCGCACCGGCGTCACCGCGATTCTGCCACGCGGACAGGCTTCACTCAATGATCCGGTTTACGCGGGCTTCTTCAGCTTGAATGGAAACGGCGAGATGACTGGCACGCCGTGGGTCGAAGAAAGCGGGTTTCTCGAAGGGCCAATCATTATTACGAACACGCATAGCGTCGGCGTGGCGCGCGACGCTGTAATTGCATGGCGAATTAAACACGGCGCAGCCGATAAGACCGGCTACTGGTGGAGCTTACCCGTTGTGGCCGAGACTTGGGACGGCTGGCTCAATGACATTAATGGTTTTCACGTCAAAGCGGAAGACGTCTGGCACGCGTTGGATTCCGCTCACGACGGCGCAGTAGAGGAGGGGAGCCTTGGCGGTGGGACCGGCATGATCTGCTACGAGTTCAAAGGTGGAAATGGAACTGCCTCGCGCAAGATCGACATCCGCATTTCGAAGAATGCTCTTGCCCGAAGCTTTGTCGTGGGCGTGTTTTTGCAGGCGAATTTTGGTCGCCGTCCGGAACTCACGATTGCGGGCGTACCGGTTGGCAAGGAAATTCCGGGCGAAGTTTACAAACAGGAGAGCGGCTCGTGCATCGCTGTGGTGGCGACGGATGCGCCGCTCCTGCCAAATCAATTGAAGCGACTGGCCCGCCGGGTATCTCTCGGCTTGGCCCGAACGGGAACGACCGCGGGAAACGGCTCTGGCGATTTGTTCATCGCCTTTTCAACTGCAAATCCGAATGCTGCGAATCCAGATCAGGTCACGCACGACGTGCAAACAATTCCTAATGATCTTATGGACCCGCTTCTCGCAGGCGTCGTGCAAGCCACCGAAGAAGCGGTCGTGAATGCGTTAATCGACAACCACTCCATGACTGGCCGAGACAATCATCGCGTCGATGCTCTGCCGCACGATCGGTTGCGCGAAATCATGAAGCGCTTTCGCTGAAGACCGTAGATATCGAACGGGGAGGGGCCGGCTAAATCAGTGCGATCGCCACCCTCGCAGCTACCTCGAGAACACGGAGTGTCAATTTCTCAGCGCGCTCCTGCGCCTGCGCCGGCTGGCTGTCGATAAAGACCCTGAGATCGCGTTTTTGGTTTTCCACGAAATGATCAAAGTCCTCCTTGTCGATCTTTCGTTTCTTTAAGAGGATGAGGCGCTCTTCCAGTTCCTTGGCATTTTGCCGGACCAGTTCGCTAGTGTCGCCTTTCGCTTGCGCGAGCAAATCCTGGAATTCCTCCTTCGCCGCTGCGACCGATTCGTCGCTGATCTGACTAAGTGCCGAGTCGAGCTCCGATTTCTTCCGAGAAGTCTTTCGGGATGATTTTTTACGTTTGGTCTTACCGGCCGAGGGCATGATTGTAAATCTTATTGGTGTCTTTCTTCATCTCGCCTGCCAGCGCCGGAGTGACTTTGCCGCGGCTGGCTTTGCTTCGCAGATGCGCGGCGTCGGCCTTGAATTGGGCGGCAAGATCATTTAGCACCGGACGACGCGCCGTGAATTTCTCCTCGGCGATGGCCTGCTGAAACTTTGCGTTGCCTTCATTCACTTTGGCGTCGAACGCGGCGGCTTTGAAACGTTTGCCCGGCACCGCGAACTCGTCGATAAACGCGAGATGAAAACTGCGCAGGCTTTCAATCCGAGCATCGCTTCCGGTCTTACTGAAAGTCGCAGTGCCGCAACTTGTCATGGCGACTGCGGCAGCGCAGAGAAACGCGTTTCGAACAATAGAATTTCTGGCGGCAATTGGATTCATAAGGCGCGGGTTGTTAGGGACCTTTAGGTGTCATGTTGTGCCGGTTCGCTCTCGCATGTCAAGACATGAAGAGGTTTCGGGGCAGCGTCTGTTGGCAGCTATAAAACCTCGTACTATCACCAGGTTATTTCGTAGCTTGCTGCAGTGCGGCCGGATCATCGAGTAAGATCCATTCGATCACCGAGACCGGCAGACTGCCGTTCTTGATCAGGTCATCGTGAAACTGGCCGAGCCGGAAATTTTCACCCTGTCGATCTTTGTAGCGCCCGAGCAGATTCATGATCTGCCATTTGCCGATGATGTAGCTGATTTTTTGATGCGGACTTGAAGCCGCGCCCGCTGCTTCGCCTTCGGCTGCTTCGCGATCCAGTCCGCCTGTCTCCATAAAGTATTTGACGGCTTGTTCGAAACTCCAGCGACCGGTGTGTAGATTTACATCCACTCCGATGCGCGCCGCGCGATAGCGCGACAGACGCAGGATTTGCCCCTGTGCCGGGGAGTTGTTCGGATAAAGCCCGGTCCGCATCAACATCTCCTCGCCATAAAGCGCCCAGCCTTCCACAAACACGCCGTCCTGATGTTGACGCCGAATTTCGTCGCCCAAGTGATTTGCGACTGAGAGCTGAAGAAAATGTCCGGGAATTCCTTCGTGTCCGAGAATAGGCCGCGGATCTTCGATTGCCGCGCGAATGTAAAAGTTTTTGGATTGCGGGTTATAGGTGGGAATAAAATAGAACCCGGTCGGATCTTTATCATAAATACCCGGTGGATTCATGAAGCCGCCCGGACTCGTCGGCTTAAACGCCTCCGGCAACTCCCGAATCTGGAATGCACCCAGATAATCGGGCAGCGACACCAGGTTGTGCTCCTTCAGAAAGTCGATCATCTCGGCTTCGCGGCCCTCGTAGGCCTTGAGAAATGATTCTTGATCGGGCGGAATGCTCGCGCTGCGCGCCGGATCGGGATCGGCTAATTTCGGATCGGGCAGAAGCGCCTCCAGTGCACGATAACGCGCCAGTTCAACGCGTCCGATCATTTCTACCTGTGCGGCATCGAGCGGCAACAAGAGCACGTGCTTGAGATAATAGTTGTAGTTCGCTTCGCCCATTGGCGAGAAATCCACCATTTTCGGCAAGCGCTTCTTCAGCTCATCGGCATAGCCGTGAAGTGCTGCGAGTGCGACATCCCGCGATTTGACCAATTCTTCATGCTCGTTTGGCGCAAGATCGACATCGAGCGCCATCAAACTTTGGTTCAAGAGCGGATCGATTGCGCGCGCCGACTGGATGGCGAGCTGCGCGTAAAGCTTTACCGGATTCTGCAAATTACTCAGACCTTGCTTGAGCAACGCCGGCATTTGCCTTAAACGCGCCGTCGCAGCCAGGGCGCGTTTTCTCGGCGTGTCGTATTCCTTTTTGAGCAACGAGAAAATTCCGTTCGTGCACTCATCGACATACAGCTGCGGATTTGTTCGCTCGAATTTCAGGATGCGATTGCCGAAATCAACCTCTTCGAGTTGTGCACGGAAAAGAATTGCATCAATGCGCTCGTCCTTCGGCCAAGTATCGACTTTTATCGTGCGGAGCTTTTCCAGTAGCGAACGGACATGCTGCGCGCGTTCCGCGATTTTTGCTGACGAGTAATCGGTCAGCCGATTGTCCCAGGTATGCAGTCCGGCGTAGCTGCTGCGGACCGGATAGTTCTCGTTTCGCCACCCGTAGTAGTCCTCCGCCATTTTTTGCAATGCTGCGATTGCTGCGCTGATGCTCTGATTCTTAAAGGCGTCTGCAGTTATAGGCGGGGTGGATTTCGTGATCAGCGCTTTGTTTGAAACGTCCGGGTTCCGCTCGGAAGGGGACTGCGCGCGGGCGATGCTGCAGGCACTGACGAGAAGGGAGAAAGCCACGAAGAAAAATTTCATCAACCTCACGCCGCCAATTCTATTGTGGTGCCTGGAATGGGGGAAGTGCAAAGAACGCCGGTTTCACTGGTTCTCGTCCAATTCCTTGAGCAATTGCTCCTTTAAGAGTCGACGTGCCGCCTTCTTGATTGCGCGTCGCTCGGCTGCGACTGCTTGCTTCTCCGCCTGGCGTTCTCGCCGGGTTCGTCTTTCCACGGAGCTTGGCAAATGTGTGATCTTTGGTCGCTGGGCACCGACTTTTTGCTCGTTGGGTTTTGCGTACGGATCCACCAAGAAGTTTAGCGCTTCTTATTCGCGATAAAAAGGATGGGGAGCGCTGCAAGCTGAAGAATGACTGAAAACAAAGCGACAGCCAGAATCGATTTGTCATAAAGCAAACCCATAACTGCGCTGCCGAGAAACCAGGCAATCCCGTATCCGGTGTCAAACAAGCCGAACGCCGTGCTCCGTTTCGCCGGAGGAATGACGCCGGTCAGAATCGCCTGAAACAAGGAGCCTTGCGTGCTCATCCCGATCCCCCAAAGAATCATTCCGATCAATGCAGAGATTGATCCGCCCAGAAAAACAAGCGGCGCAGACGCAGCGGAGATGAGAAACGCGAGCAAAGAAATGTTCGGGCCGAACCTGTCGAATATGCGGCCTAATGGGATCGAAGCGAGCGCGCTACTTGCCATGGCGACTGCGTAAAACACGGGAATCAAATTTTCCGGCACGATGTTCGCCTTGTGAAAATGAAAACCGATCAGCGCAAAATCTGCGAATCCGGCGGCAATCAACCCACCCGCCGCCAGATAGATCCAATAGGCTCGCGTTAGATTGGTGGTCGCAAGAGTGTGCCCGGTTCCTTCCTCCAGCTCGTGCGGACGCGGATGAAGCAGTCGCGCCATGACCAAAATCGCAAGACAAAGCAACACTGGAATAAGAAGCACGCCGAAACCAGTTCGATATCCGCCATTGAGATAAAGAACCAGTGCCATGACCAATGGCCCGATCGTCGCGCCCGCCTGATCGAACGCTTCATTCAGCCCAAATACCCATCCAGCACCGATCGATCTGCCGGCGTACGAAAGCATCGCCTCCACAGTCGGTTTGCGGATGCCTCGACCGACACGTTCCGCCACGACCAGACCTGCTGCGAGCGGCCATTGTCCGGCGAGAGCGAGAGCGGGAACGGCGAGCATGTTAACCGTGTATCCCAGGAACGCGAATACCCAATGCCGATGGAACTTGTCCGCGAAATATCCCGAGACAGAGCGCAACCCGTACCCCATCAGTTCGCCGAAGCCCGCGACAAAACCGACAATCGCCGCGCTCGCGCCTAACGAGCCAAGAAACGGGCCGATGATCCCGCGCGCTCCTTCATAGGTAAAATCGGCGAAGAAGTTTGCGACACCGATAATGAGAACAAAACGCAGCGCCGATCTATTTTTCATTATCAGTAATCAACACGAATTGATACTAATTAAGACGTCGGCCAACAAAGAAGCTGAATAGTAATCCGAACCGATCAGTGACCCTAGTACTTCTTGGCTGGGTCTGCCTTGCGGCTGGGCTCTCCGGCTGGCTCCACAACGCGAGCGCCGTAGCGGTAGCGGCAACAGTATGGATGTTGACCGCGCTTGTACTGCTCGCGTGTTGGAAGATCGTTCCGATTAGGGTGTGGGCACTGAATATCGCTCTTCATTGGCTGGTCTTATTCCATCTGACGCGGTTATTTGCTGGCGCTTTCTTTCAGATACTCTGCCAGCGTGGCCAATTGCCGTGCGGGTTCGCAACGCGCGCCGGTTGGGGTGACATCTTCGTTGCCCTCTTCGCGTTGGCGGTGATTGCCGCGATACGCACTGACTTCGCGAAGAGGCTTCTGCTTGTCTGGAACACGATCGGACTTATCGACATTCTTTTTGTTGTCTTCAGCGCACTCCGCTTTGGATTACGCGACTGGCAATCGATGCATGCCCTACGGGAACTTCCGCTCAGCCTCCTGCCAACATTTCTGGTGCCGCTGATTATTGCATCGCACGTTGTAATTTTCGTTCGACTGGCGCGTGCAAGCAGTGCGACGTGAAAAATTCGCGATGGCGAGGCGCCACATCGGCATGCAAGACGCGTACGCGCCCCGGGCCGCCTTCGCAGCTAGGCTGATGTTAGCGCGGCGTGATTCCCTCAGCGAGATCAACGTGGAAGTTTTGTTTCATTTTCAAAGCACCGAAAGTCAACTCGGCAATGTAGTCGCCGGCAGGGAGCAACCGTTTCGGGTCGTCGCCACCATACTCGATGCTCACATCCTTTGTCGGACGCAGGTCCCAATTCAATCGTGTAAAACCTGGCGTGCCCGGTGCCTTTAAGTTGGCGACGGGCTGGCCGGTCGATTTGCTGACCTCGATCTTGATTTCGTCTCCGGTGAATTCTTTCACCCACACGGTAAAGAGCGCACCCTCTGGCGGATTCGCGCCCCGATAAACGCCTTTGCCGTTCGAATCCACATATCCCGCTTGA
>JBKOXU010000193.1:0-7924 GCA_046725095.1 Verrucomicrobiota bacterium | reverse complement strand
GAAACAGGGCGCAAGCGAGGCGGCGATTCAAGCCTACCAGGCAGTGGTGGACAAGTTTCCTAACGAGCCAATCGCGGCGGATGCTCAATATCAGATCGGCTATATCTGGTTCAAGGCCGCGCGAACTGGGACAAAAGACGCAGCTGCCACTAGCAACGCCAGAACTGCCTTCCAGGATTTTCTTTTTCGCTATCCAACGAGTGAGAAAGCGGGGCAAGCACGCGCCAACTTGGAATTAATTGAGCACAAACAAACAACTAATTCCTACGAAGTAGCCAAGTTTTACGACAAGCAGAAATATTACCGCGCCGCCGTTATTTACTACAACGAGGTGATTCGTCAGCAGCCGGGTTCGACTGAAAGCGATCGGGCCAAAAAGAGGATCGACCAGTTGCGGGCAAAGGTGGGCGACGCCGCACTTCAGCCGGTTCTTGCCACGGCACAAGCCTCGAAGAAAAAGGGAGGCGCATCCGGAAATCGAACGGCCGAACGCGGGCCGGCCACGCCCGGTTCGGCAAATGACCAAGCGCCGTTACCTTCCGCGGATACTGATCTTTCGCTGCCACCGCCCGCTTCGCTTGCTCCAGACACAACGACTGCGCCTGAACCTCTATCGGCTCCGCCGAGCACAAGCACAAGCTCTGAGGCGTCTCCAGCTCCGGAGACATCCGCCTCACCGGCGCCGTGAAAGCGATCTTTGCGGCAGTATTTACCTGCTTTGTCCTGAGCGGCTGCCTTGGCTATCACGTTGGGCCGGTAAAGCCATATTACCTGCGCGACGTTCATACGATTGCCGTTCCGACCTTCGAAAACAAAACTCTCATCCCGCGTATCGAAGTGTTAGTGACTGATACGGTGATTAAACAGTTGCAACAGGATGGGACATTTCAGATTGCAAGGAACGGAGATGCAGACGCTACCTTGAAAGCTGAAATCACGCGAATCGACAGGCTGCCGACACGGTCTGTGCGCGGGAATGTGCTCAAGACCACTGAATTTAATCTTTCCATGCGCTTGAAATATACGCTTGTCGCCCGGGATGGAACGAACTTTGCGCCTCCAGCTGAAACTGTCGGAACAACTAGCTTCTTCACTAGCGCCGATGTGACCACTGATGAACGGCAAGCGCTGCCACTCGCCACGGAAGATCTGGCCACCCGATTAGTTACCCAACTGAGCGAGGGGTGGTGATGCTCGATGAAGGGGCAGGAAAAGCTTTGGTCGATCCTTAATGACAAGCTTGATACGTTGCGCGCCACGAATCGTCTGCCCGAGGCAATTCGCGTTGCTGAAACAGCGCTCGAGGTCGCCAAGCGCGCTTTTCCCGACGGTCAGGCGCCTCTAGCAACTAGTTTCGAAAACTTAGGCGAACTTCTCGATCAAAAAGGAGACCGTGCCGCGGCCAAAGCATATCTGCTGAAGGCGCATGGGATCCTTGAAAAAGTAAAAGTGCCAGATCAGCGGGCTCTCTTCCGTTCTGCGCGGAGGCTAGGTTTCTTATGTGATAACATCGGCCAATCCGAAGAAGCGATTCGCTTTTACGAAAAGGCGATTGCAGCAGGAATTCAGCTTGAAGAGGTCCCTTACCCCGATCTTGGCACAATGTTGAACAACGTCGCACTTATTTTACGCAAATCGGGACGGCAAAAAGCGGCGGAACCATACTATTTGCAAGCCTTGCAGATTTATGAGAAACAGCTCGGATCCGATCATGCCGATGTAGCGTCAGTGCTCAATAATCTGGCGGTATTTTACACCAATGAACGCCGTTACAGCGAGGCGGAGGAAATACATCTTCGCGCGTTGGCTATTCGCGAGAAATTGCACCCAGCCGGGCATCCCGATATCGCCCAATCAAAATGCAATCTTGCCGTGGTTTATCATTCCCGTGGTGACTACGCCACAGCGGCTGAGTTTTATCGCGATTCCCTAAAGATTTGGGAGGAGACGAGCGAAAAACCCTCTCAGGATTACGATATCGTCGTGTCGAATTACGCCGATCTTTTGCGGTCTCTCGGCCAAGTACGCAAAGCGCATCAATTGGAAGTTCGGGCCCGCAAGAGGCGTTCGCGCTAGTTTGAACAGGCATCGAATCGGTCTTCCCTGTTGTAAGGTGATTAGACCTTGCGGCGGGCGGGGTCATGCGCATTGTAGGGCCGCTGTCGTTTTGCTCGCGTGGCGGAATTGGCAGACGCGTACGGCTCAGGACCGTATGGGGCAACCCGTGGAGGTTCGAGTCCTCTCGCGAGCAACCTTAACTTCTACAGCGCTGGCGTCTGGTTAACCTTCTTCAGCAAAAGGCCAGGATAACAGGAACGGCGGGGCACCGGTTCGAATCGACCGATTTACCTACCCGCACCTTTCCTTCTTGCCGCCCACCGGGCTTTCATCAACTGGGAAAGCCGCTTTCGACCAGCCGGAGTAATTCCACCTTTCTTCACGGCAGGCGTTGTTTTTGTTTGACCCTTTATCCTTGCCCAACGAGCTCTGGCGGCAGCAGCAAGTTTGGCGCGAGTGGCAGCCGGCATCGGACGGCGGCCCCCTGTGGCAGTTGCAGAACTTGCACGCGAACCTGCCAGGATTGCGGAAAGACGTTTTTGCAGAGTATCGATTTGCCGGCGAATCGAGACTGCTTCTTGTAAAGCTTCAATAGATATATCCATGCTTTGTCACATAGCCGGAGTTGGCTGGAATAGCAATCAACTTTTATAACAAACCAAATATTCGAAATTCTCCTCGCTACTCTAGCCTGCTACTACCATCGAAGTAATGACGGAAAAGGCACACTGCAAAATTACGAGTTGATCTTAAAGGCATTTTAAGATGACCAAGTCCAGTATCGCAACACAACCTGAGCGAGTCCGGAAAATGTTCGGTGCCATCGCCGCGCGCTACGATCTGGCAAATCACTTGCTCAGTTGCGGGATCGATTTTTATTGGCGAAAACGCGCTGCTGAAATCGTCGCAGGCTGGCGACCGAATAAGATTGTCGACCTCGCTTCCGGCACCGGCGATTTGGCACTCGCGCTGCAAAAGAAATTGCCGGATGCGGAAATTGTAGGTGTCGATTTCCTGCCGGAGATGCTGGAACTGGCGAAACGAAAAGGGGTGCGGCAAACGGTTGTTGCCGATGCGATGAAGCTTCCGTTCGCCGATGCTTCATTCGATTGTGTTACCGTCGCGTTTGGTTTGCGCAACATGGAAGATTGGGGAAAGGCGCTCGGTGAAATGGTGCGCGTGCTTAAGGCAAATGGCCACCTGCTGGTTCTTGAGTTCTCATTGCCTACGATCGCCATCTTACGCGCGATCTATCGATTCTATTTGCATCGCTGTTTGCCATTGTTCGGGTCCTTTCTAACGAGGAAGAAAAGCGCTTACGATTACCTTGGCGATTCGATTGAAGATTTTCCGGGGGGCACTGCCATGTGCCAACTGATGGCAGCGAGTGGCTTCCACAATGCTAGCGCTCAGCCGCTCAGTGGCGGCATCGTTACAATCTATACGGCGGAGAAAACTGGTTCCACGCATGGAGTCTTGTAGCGGCGGTCTATAACCGCCGGAACCAAAGCAGGCCACGCTCATAGAGCGCCACTAACAAGCGATCAGCCGAGCAACTTCACGACGGCCTCGGTTAAGACAAGCTCGTGGTCCAGTTGCGTCGTTACAAGCTGAAGATTTGCCTTGAGACACGCTTGCATTGCTCTAACCAACTGTTTGGTTTCGAACAGATGGGCCTGCTGCGCGGCGATCCCCAGCGGGTAGGCGTTAATCGAACCATCTTTTTTGCGCGGTAAATGATCTGTTGCCTCAGCTGGCAAACGATTGATCGTCGAGATAAATTGGAACGGCGAACGCGGGCGCGCCAGGCGATGACGCTCTATTAAATCTTTAGCGAGTAACAAATTGCGGACCGTTGGCAGAATGGCGACTAGTAAAATACCAATGGCGTTTTCGCCTTGATCCAATAACCGCCGCACAAGCATCAAAGCGAGCTCCAGATCGCGCATTGCCAGTGCGTTGCTCAACTCGAAAATGACGCCCGCGCGCGAAAGCGGCACCAGTTCCCGAACAAGATCGACTGTAACTCGAGGCACAGCGTGGAAGGCTGTGTCATCCCTCCCGAGGAAGATGTCGATCTTCTCCAGCTCGTTTTCGATCTGGCGAGTGTCGCCACCGGTAAGGAGAACAAACAGATCGAGCGCATTCTCATCGAATTGCAGTTTTCTTTTTTTTGCCCGACGCCGAACCAATTCGATCGCTTCCTCTTCCCAGCCGCTGCGGCTGGAATCAAGCCGATCGAAAATCTGTAACTTCGCCTGTTTAACGAGCGATTTGTAAAACGAGCGACGCTTGTCCACTTCAGTGGCGCTGACCAAGAAAATGACGTCAGACCCGAGGCCGTTCTCGATCAACTCGGATAATTCCTCGAGCGCAGATTGAACGCTAGCGGCGCGTCCGATCTGGCTGTCGCCGAGAAAATTCGCGTTCTTTAACCACACGACTTTGGAAATGCCGAAGAAAGGCAACGTTTGCAGCGCCTCGATCGCCGATCTTATCCGCGCTGCAGCGTGCTCAGCGTTTTCGGCCACGGCATCTATTGTTTCCAATCCGAAGTCGCCAGCATCCGGTGGTGTTAGTTTCTCGGCCAGCTCCGCGGCAGCGCGTTTCACTTCCGCCTCATCGGAGCCTGCGACGGCGTAAATATTCGCGGCTGCCGCCTTCGTTTTCGGCTTCGTTTTTGGCATTCCAGATTTCTTCGCATCCTGGGGAGCGGATTACAAGGTCGTGTGTTCGAGGCCAGAACCTCAGACGCGGGAGCGACGCCTTCCGGCGTTGCGTGTATATTTCACCGGCCTTCGTTTCGGCTCGATCTTCGTGATCCCGGTGCCGCTTTTTACTTCCATGATTTGATCCCGCAAAAGCGCCGCGCGCTCGAATTCCAGGTTTGCGGAAGCATGCTGCATTTCCTCTTCCAGCTCACGAAGCAGCTCGGTCAGGTTGAAATCGCCGCCAGCTTCTTGAACAACGGAAGCGGTAATTTCGCGTCCTCGCAGGATTGTATGCAAACTCTCTTGTACGGCGCGCCGGACGGTTTGCGGCGTAATGCCGTGCTTTTCGTTGTATTCCATTTGCTTGGCACGCCGATACTCGGAAATCGACATCAGTGCTTCCATGCTGTGCGTGACCGTATCGGCGAAGAGCACCACTTCGCCATTAACATGTCGCGCCGCACGGCCTGCGGTCTGGATAAGGGAAGTCTGGCTGCGCAAAAATCCTTCCTTGTCCGCGTCCAGAATGCAGACGAGCGAAACTTCGGGAAGATCGAGGCCTTCTCGCAGCAAGTTGATCCCAACCAGAATGTCGAAATCAGCCGCGCGTAAGCCACGCAAAATCTCGACGCGCTCTATGGTGTCGATATCGCTGTGGAGATAACGCACCCTCAATCCGACATCGCGCAGATAGTCGGCGAGATCTTCGGCCGTGCGTTTCGTCAGTGTTGTCACGAGAACGCGCTCATCCTTTTCGACCCGTTGCCGACAAAGCTCGATCGTGTCATCAATCTGATGCTTTAGTGGCTTTAGGGTGATTTTCGGATCGAGAAGCCCCGTCGGACGAATGATTTGCTCGATCACAAGCGGCGCACCCGGTGTATGCACATCAAACCTCTCCGGGGGATCGTCCGTTCTTGAGACCGGGGACGACGCAGAGGTCGTGCCTCCGTTGACCATTGGGCGTTTTCCGCCCGGCAAAACAAACGGCACCAATTCGTCTTCACCAATGCGCTGTCGTTTGTGCGGCACGTATCCCTTATTTGCTACGACGCTATTTTGAATTTCAAATTCTGCCGGTGTCGCGCTCACGTAAATGAGCTGGTTCGTTATTTTCATGAACTCGTCGAAGTTGAGCGGCCGATTATCAAGCGCGCTGGGCAAACGAAATCCGTATTCGACTAGTACGGTTTTGCGCGAGCGATCACCTTCGTACATACCGCCGATCTGCGGGATGGTGGCGTGTGATTCATCGATCACGACCAGAAAATCTTTCGGGAAAAAATCGATGATCGTGTACGGCTTTGAGCCGGGTGGACGCCCGGACAAATGGCGCGAGTAGTTCTCGATCCCGTTGCAGAAGCCCATTTCCTGTAACATTTCCAGGTCGTACTCCGTGCGCATTTTCAGCCGCTGCGCCTCCAGCAGTTTGCCCCGGGCCTCAAGATCGACAATGCGCGCGTCGAGCTCGTCGCGAATCGTGCGGAGCGCCCGATTCAGTTTGTCCGCCGGAGTAACGAATTGCTTGGCCGGATAGAAGGTGATCACGCTGAGCGATTGGTGCGCGTGGCCTGTCAAGGGATCGAATCGCGTGATCGCGTCAATTTCGTCCCCGAAGAACTCGAGCCGAACTGCTTCTTCGTCCGCCGTGGCGGGATAGACTTCGACGACGTCGCCGCGCACCCGGAATCGGCCGCGAGAAAAATTAATGTCATTGCGCTCGTATAACATGTCGATCAAACGGCCAAGCACCGCTTCGCGGCTGATGTACTGGCCGCGTTTTACCGTGAGCAGCATGTTCAAGTAATCTTCCGGGGAGGTGATACCGTAGATGCACGAGACGCTTGCTACCACGATGGTGTCGCGACGCGAGAGCAACGCGCTGGTCGCGGCGAGCCGCAAACGCTCGATCTCTTCGTTGATCGAGGAATCTTTCTCGATGTAGGTGTCGGAGCGAGGGATGTACGCTTCCGGTTGGTAATAATCGAAGTAGCTGACGAAGTATTCGACCGCATTGCGCGGGAAGAATTGTTTGAACTCGGAGTAAAGCTGCGCCGCGAGGGTCTTGTTGTGCGAGATCACAAGCGTCGGCCGATCGACTTCGCGAATCACGTTTGCAATCGTAAAAGTTTTTCCCGAACCGGTCACGCCGAGCAGGGTCTGGTGACGATTGCCTGCTTCGACGGACTTGATCAGCTTGGCAATCGCCTGACCCTGATCGCCGCGCGGCTTGTAGGTCGATTCAAGCTGAAATGGCATCCGTCAATCTAGCACAAGATCAACAACGAAGTCCGACCCCAGGGTGCGATTGTCTTGCCGGATCGTCAGATTGGACAATCATGTCGGCGGTATGACCATGTGTCGGAATCGATCGCGAAGCCGCTCGGGCTTTTTCATGCTATATGCCGGTGGACCGCTTGTGATCCCGACGGAATCATTGACAGAGCTAAAGCGATATGTCGGCTGACCTTCAGCCAGACGTTCAGCTGGAAATCGGGCATGTCTTGTTCATGGACGTGGTGGGCTACTCTAAATTACTCGTTAACGAACAGCGCGAGCTTGTACAGCAACTCAGTCAAATCGTCAGGAACACGGAGCAGGTCCGGAATGCAGAAGCGGCCGACAAACTGATTCGGATTCCCGCTGGCGATGGAATGGCGTTAGTCTTTTTCAATAGCCCGGAATCGCCAGTTCGTTGCGCGATCGAGATCAGCAAAAAGTTAAAAGAACATCCGCGACTGCAGTTGCGAATGGGCATTCACAGTGGGCCCGTCAACCGGGTTCGAGATGTCAACGATCAAACCAATGTTGCTGGCGCGGGGATTAATACTGCGCAGCGAGTGATGGATTGTGGAGATGCCGGCCACATTCTTCTCTCCCGTCATATCGCCGAAGATCTCGGGCATTACCGCCAATGGCAGCCGAACCTGCATAATTTGGGCGAGTGCGAAGTGAAACACGGCGCGCGGATTCATTTGGTCAACTTCTACACTGACGAGCTGGGCAATCCAGAATTGCCGGAGAAGTTTCGGCGAGGAATGGGCGGGAAAAGACTGCTGCCGGGGCGAATTCCTCGATCAGGGATAAGCTTGTTAAAAGGCCGTTGGGCACTGATTACTGCAGCCCTTGCGATCATTGGCGCGCTTGCTCTCGCT
>JBKOXU010000201.1:0-6801 GCA_046725095.1 Verrucomicrobiota bacterium | reverse complement strand
CCGCCGGTCCCGCGTTTGTCATAAACGAAGACGCCAACATTCTCAGCCGGTAACAATCGTTGGAGCGCGTACCACTCGCGTGCAGAGTCCCGTTCCGCTCCGTGAAGGAGAACCACAATCGGAACCGGATCATCGCCTTTCGGCAGCACTAGTCTGCCAGCGAGTTTAATTCCGCCACGACCTTCAAATACCGTGTCAGTCACATCGAACGGGATACGGTGAGCTTTCTTAGCATCGAATTCGATTTCGCCGCTGGCGCAACGACGGAAAGACGCCGTGTGACCATCTGGACGATCTGTCCATCCGAGTGTGCTTATCCACGAGCCGTCCTCCTTCTTATGCAAAACTCCGGTTGCGCCGTCGAATTTGCGCCAGCGGAGGGTTTCGCCTTCGGATCGCGCGATATCAACAATCTCTCCGTTCGGAAAGCGATAGGCCCCGATTCGACAATCATTGACAGCACTGGATGCCAAGTTGCTTGCAAGAGCGGTGCAGGTAAAAGCTGCAGAGAGACCATAGACGATCAATCGAAGCGAAAACGGGTGAATCCTTAGACGATGCATCTCTGTTTGGATGCAATCGGTCAGTAATTTGGATTCAAAGTGTTCCTTCTACGGACGCAACAATACTGAGCTTGCTTTGCAGAGCTTTGGAATGAACAAGCCACGCGTCAGACCATTTCGTCCTTGAAATGGCGTTTGCCCTTTAGCGCCTTCGCGTATTCGTCCTTACTCAGGATATTTTCGTCGAGCTGCATCTCGGTACGAAGAGTTTCAGGCGAAGTCGAGACATCTCTGGATCGCAACTCTGTAAATCAGAGATTCCTCGACTCCGCTGCGCTCCGCTCGGAATGACAGAGGCTGTTCTAAAACGCTTCGTTTTTGACGCGGGCCGTTGAGAAACTAATCGTGCAGATGCCGCAAGGGATTTTGCGCGAGCATTTCTACCAATGCGAGTGGCGGTTAAGGACGCAAAATGATTTTCCCGTCCGCGTGCCCGCTGGCCGAGAGTTGATGCGCCTTCTTCACTTCTGCGAGCGGCAACACCGTTGCCACACGCACTTTCAATTTCCCGCTCTCGAGCAAACGATTGATCTCCGCGAGCTGGTCAGGATTCGGCGTTACCGCCACCATCGCGGCTGTCACGCCGAACTCCTTCGCCTTTTCCGCTGACGGCGGATTGACCGTGCTCACAAGGACGCCACCGCGCTTCAGTGTTTGAAACGCGCGCTCCTGCGTGTCGCCGCCCACGGTGTCGAACACCACATCCACGCCGCTCACTTTATCCTCGAATTTCGCGTTCTTGTAATCGATGAACTCATCCGCCCCGAGTTCCCTCACAAATTCCTCGTTCCGGCCCGACCCGGTCCCGATCACGTATGCGCCTTTGTTTTTCGCCAGCTGCACCGCCATCGAGCCGACCGCGCCCGACGCTCCCGTGATCAGGATACGTTGCCCGCTTGCGAGCTCGCCGTGATCGAAAATTCCCTGCCACGCAGTCAGCGCTCCGACGGGCACCGACGCCGCGGTATCGAAGTTAATGTGCTTCGGCTTACGCACGAACTCCCTCGCCGGCGCCGCCACATGCTCCGCGTAACCGCCACTGTACGCGCCGAGATAACCATAGACCTCATCGCCAGCTACAAAATCTTTGATGCCCGTCCGGCTCGGACCGTCAGTCCGACTCGGACCTTGGCTGCCGACGGCTTCCACCGTCCCGGCCACCTCGCAGCCAAGAATCAGCGGCAGCTTCAAGCCGAAGGTGTCTCCTAATCCGTCGCGGATTTTCCAATCGACCGGATTTACCGCTGCCGCCCGCACTTTCACGAGCAACTCATTATCTCCCGGCGTGGGCCGTGCCACCTCCGCGAGTGCCACCACCTCTTCATTTCCATAACGCTCGATCCGCACTGCTTTCATGATTTTCTCCTCCTTCTGTTTCGGCTCGATCTGCCTTCCTCAACACCATTCCAGTGTGGGGATCAAGCGTCGTCGAACTTTGGTTTACGGTCGTTGATTTTCCGAAAGGTGCCCTCGGCCCGGACGTTGTGACCAAAGCCGCACTCCTCGCCCTGTTGCGCGACCTTCAATTTGCCATTTGGAAGAAACGTCATCGTGATTTTGCAGTCACCTGCTCCTTCCGGCACGAACACAGCGATATCGTTCTCAATCGTCGCTTCGCCCGACGCGTCGCCGAGATTTGCCATTGGGCCGGCGTCCGATTTGTACTCGTAGACGAGCGCCAACTGGACTTTCAGTTTGCCGTGTCCGAGCGCGAGGATTCTTATTTCACTGTTGCCTTTAGCGTCACGATACGTGCCGGTGGCTTCGGCGCCGGTGACGCTGCGTTCGCCGGCAGTGGCGGTCGGCGCGAAAAAAGCAGGAACGAGGAGAAAGAAAGTAGGAAGTAAGAAGGATGAATTAGGAAAGCTGATTTTCATACCAAGAGCGGTTGATAGTTGCCCGTTGAGAGTTCATCGATGCCAGAATCACGAGGCGTGCATCAGCGCAGGGGCGGGAGGTTTGATGCCGCGTTCAACCGCGACTTGCAAGGCGCCTTCGAGCGCGAGCTGAATTTGGCGTGCGGCTTCCTCCCGCGTGTCGCCATGGGCCATGATGCCGGGCCATTCAACTACCTGGGCGACGAAGCATTCGTCGCCTTTTTCGGCCGAATACCGGATGCGGATTTCGTAATCGCGCGGATCGGGGTTAAGCGTAGGCGAGTTTTCCACGCGGCTCTGGCATTGGGCGCCCAAGTTTGCGCGCGGTTTCGATCCATTCATCGATGATTTCTTCGGCATTCTTGACGGCCTCGGCGTAGGTTTTGCCGTCCGCCATGCAGCCGGGCAGTTCCGGCACTTCGACAACGAAACTGTCGTCGTCTTTGCTTCAATAAATGATCAGTTCGTAACGCGTCGTCATTGGCTCGAGACGATCACTTTCGCGCGGTAGCCGAGGCGGCGGAGAAATTCTTCGCAGTCTTGCCAGCGCAATCCGAACTCGGCAACATCAGCGAGGCCCAGGCGGCCGATAATATCTGACAAAACTTCCGTGTCGGCTTCGTCAAAATCTGTGTCCATCATGGCGCGTTCAGCCCAATCTACCAGTTCTGCCTGCCTCAGTTTGCCGTGCAGGTAGTCGGCGATTTTATCGGCAGCTATCTGGCGAGTGATTTTCACAGTGATCGGGAGCAATACAGCATGTCGTGCCATCATCTGTAAACATCTTTCCGATGCCGCACGCGTTGGATTTCCACAATTTTCGCGTCGCGGAGAAGTTCATACACCACGCGATAGTCGCCGACTCGAATTCGGTAAGTACGCTCAGAGCCACTCAGTTTCTCAGACCCATGCGGCAATGGGTTGTCGGCGAGCTTCTCCACTTCAGCGATAATGCAAGATATTGCTTCGCGCGGAATCCGGCGCAGATCCTTTCTCGTCGATTTTCGCCATTGCAGATTAAAGGAGGCCATCGCGCTTGAGCTCGGAAACGAATTGCTCGTGCGGAATGGTCGGTTCCTCCCGGCGCTCAGCTACGACCGCCAAATCTTCGAGGTCTTCCAGTAGTTTTTCGTAGTCGGCGATTGGAACAACGACGGCTGTACGTTCGCCGCGATCGTCGGTGATGTACTTAACAGGATCGCTCACAAAGAAAGATTAGAGGAAAGCGACGTTATTCGCAATCGAGACCCGCGCACCATCAAAGTTCGTTTGCGTGGGACGCGCAAACCAACACGCGAGGCGCGTGTGCTCCCCAGATTATTTCATCAATCAAGCCTCACGACGTACCTTCTAACGCTGGCCGTGCTGCTTTTCGGGTTTGCCTGACTTTTTCTTGTCTTTCTGCTGCGGTCCGGTCGCGGGGGCGCGATTCCCGCTACCTTTCGGGCCAGCGGCACCCATCTGTGGATGACGCGATTTTTGAGTCATTTCATGGTGTCCGCTAGCCGAACCCTGATGTTCGGCTGTTTTACCGGAGCGCGCTTTGCCTTTGCTTCCCTCAACATTTCGTTTGCGCTGTTGATTGTCGGCCTCGTGCCTGTTGCCGTGTTCCTCAGCATTCCCGGCCTCTTTCCGTTGATGTTCGGTGACGTTTCCGGGCTTGGTTTCAGCTTTTCTCGCTTCCGCGTCGGTCCCGAGTCCCTCTGCGCCCGCGCCTTTTCCGTGCTCCGCGCCTGCGCTCTTGTCGAATGACCTGATCGCATCGTCCTTCGGTTGCCCGTGGTTCACCGACGCCTGGAGATTGCGATCCTTGGCTGCCGCCTCGTGCCGGGCACGCTGTTCGGAGGTTGCCGGCATTTTCCGAGCGTTCTCCGCAGCTGCTCTCTGTTCCGCAGTTGGCTCCGCTTTCACTCCATTCGGGCCGTTAAAGCTGGCACGGCTGGTGTCCACCTGTTTGTTCACCACCGAGCGATCGACATAGGTGTTATGAACGACGTTGGTATTCACGCGCGTCACGGCGGTGTTGTAGCGGAAGGTATCTCCTTCCCAATGGCCACCCCAGTAGCCGCTTCCAGAGTAGCCATAGCCGTAGTTGATCCCTCCGTAAAAACCGACGGTCGGGCCCCAGTAACCTTCATTAAAGACGTAAACGCCGTTGTTCCAGCCCCACCAGGGCGGGGTCCAGAGCAGACCGACTGCCGGCGGAGCAACCCACACGCCGGGGACCCAATAATAACCCACGGGACCATAGCCCCAGTACCCGGGAGTCCAAATATAGCCTGCGACCGGGCAGGGCGGTTGCACCACTACCGGCAAAACCGGTGGAGCAATATTGATCGATACGCCTACCGCTGCGCCCACGGGCGCCAAAGGCAGCGCTGCAAATAGGAATCCAGCCAAAACAAAGGAACGTAATTTCATCATTTTAATTTTCTTAATATGTAACCAGACGCAGATCAATCGGTTGCGAAGAAAAGGACGAAGTATGGATTAAGAACTCCGAAAGCTTTGACTCATGCGCATCCCGCTCATTCGGCGCGCCGGCCTGCCCATCTATGTCGCTCGCATCCCTGCAACTCCATTCGCGAGCGGCGGGATGACGGAGGAGACACAGATGGTTGATAGTTGAGAGCGTAAAGCTCCGTTGGAGCCACGCACCTTTACGGAGTTGATTGCTGAGAGCGTTCTTGCCAATGAACGCTGAATCGCGGAAACTTTGTAAACAGGTTTTGGGTCCGAACCCATGAATGAAATCATTTTTGTGATCGAGGAAGCGGCGGAAGGCGGTTTTACTGCGCGGGCTTTGGGCGAGTCGATTTTTACTGAGGCAGACACGTTGGACGCCCTTCGTCAACAAGTCCGCGACGCTGTGAATTGCCATTTCGACGACGGAAACGCGCCCAAGGTAATCCGTCTGCATTTTGTCCGCGACGAAGTGCTTGCCGGTTAAGCGCCGGTTGACACCGCTTCCCTTGGTAACATGAAATTACCGAGAGATGTTTCGGGAGCGGACCTTGCTAAACGGCTGGGGCGCCTAGGCTACGAAGTCACGCGGCAAACCGGCAGTCACCTGAGGCTGACGGCCAGGGAACGCGGCCAGCATCATGTCACGATTCCCAATCACGACCCGCTCAGAGTGGGAACATTGGCTGGGATTCTTGGTGGCGTGGCCGCGCATTTTGAAATCAGTCGCGAGGAATTGATTCAACGGCTGTTCGGGTGAGACTCGGCGCTCTTTCTCCGTCCAGACTAGCTTGCGGTCCATTCATCGATGCGAGCTTTCATTTGCTCGTTCGTGACGACGCGGTCCTGTTCAATATCTCTCTCGGCTTCACGCACGGCGGCGAGAAAATGCAATTTCATCGGCCGCAGCGTCGCGATAATCGATGTCATCCGGAAGCGGGTTGATTGCCTGAAGAACCTGTTCCTTAATGCTCACTGTTGGAGACTAGCGGAAACGGAAGCAATTCGCAACGGCGATGCCGGAAGGTCACAGTTCGTCTCGGCGGGACGCCGAGAACAGCCCGCGAGGCGCGTGCGCTCCACGGATAAAAACATTTCGGCTGGCAGCCGAAATAGACAGGCTAGCAGCCTCTGCTCCCCCGAACAACACAGGCAGCGTCTGCTCTTCATCGTCGCAAAGATGGCGCTCGAAACGGACCGGTCAACAAGTCAGAAGTACGAACTCCGAAAGTTTTTCGCGAGCGGCGGGATGAAGGATGAAGTAGG
Source organism: Verrucomicrobiota bacterium (assembly GCA_046725095.1). Lineage (GTDB taxonomy): Bacteria > Verrucomicrobiota > Verrucomicrobiia > Chthoniobacterales > UBA10450 > Udaeobacter. The sequence goes on along the minus strand of JBKOXU010000201.1, from coordinate 632 downwards.
GAAATCACTTTATTTCGCTAAGATCGCTACGGCGCGCCAAGTAGACCGCCGCTACAGAATTGCGGCTGACACAGCCGCGGCTACAGGAACATGCGTTTCGGCTGGCAGCCGAAACGGACAGGCTGGCAGCCTGTGCTCCCCAGATTAAGACGACGCGAGACGCGTTGTCACTTCATTCGGTCGAAAGTCTTCTGCAAGAGCTGTAAGTCGGAGGCGTTGCCTGTCTTTTCGCGAGAGCTTTCGATCCATTTCTTCTCGAGCGCGTTTTTGGTTGGTCGGTCGTTCTGGTAAAAGACGCCGAAGACGCCCGGGAACGGTAGTTGGGCCAGTTTGTAGGCGGCGAGCTCGTCGGTCACGTCGTGCCGCAGCTCGTCCTCCGGAGTGTTGTCCCATTTTTTTTCCTGGATCACTTCGAAGCTGCCGCCTTTCTTCGGATCGGCTGGATCGAACACGTCCGGGAAAAATTCGACGCATTCGGACAAACATTCGATGACCGAGAAACCCTGGTGATCGAAAGCGCGCTCGATCATGTCCATCATGTGTTTGACCTGGGTGGCGTGCGTGCGCGCGATGAAGGTGGCCCCGCCGGCGATGAGTTTTTTCATCGGATTAACCGGCTGATCGATCGCGCC
>JBKOXU010000109.1:0-13511 GCA_046725095.1 Verrucomicrobiota bacterium | reverse complement strand
ACTGCGATCGACCTTGGTCGGGTCTTTCCCGGAAAACGCTCCGCCGCCGTGCCGTCCCATTCCGCCATAGGTATCACAAATGATTTTGCGGCCTGTTATACCGGCGTCTCCCTCCGGGCCGCCGATGACGAACCTGCCAGTCGGATTAATCAGGTAGGTCGTCTTCTCATCCAGCCATTCCGGCGGCATTACTTTCTTAATGAGAAGTTCGGTCAGGGTTTCGCGCACCTCTTTTTGTTTCACCTCAGCGGCATGCTGTGAAGAAACAACGACGGTCGTAGCGCGCAGAGGTTTGTAGCCATCATATTCGATCGAGACTTGCGTCTTTGCGTCCGGACGCAGCCAAGGGATTTCGCCGGCTTTGCGCAATCGCGTGAGCTCCCGTCCGAGTTTATGTGCGAAGGAGATCGGCGCCGGCATCAGCTCAGGGGTTTCATTGCAGGCAAAGCCGAACATCAGGCCTTGATCACCCGCGCCTTGCTCCGCAGTGGCCTTCCCGTCGGCTGCTGCTTCATCGACACCTTGCTTAATGTCACGCGATTGCTCACTCATTTCGCAGATCACCCGGCAGGTGTCGGCATGAAAAATACAATCGCCGTTGACGTATCCGATTCCGCGAATGGCGGTGCGAACCTGCTCCTCAAAATCAAACTTTGCGTTGCTTGTAATTTCGCCAGCGAGCACGACGAGGTTGCCTTTTGCGAGGGTTTCGCAAGCGACGCGACTCAATGGATCTTGCTCGAGGCAGGCATCAAGAATGTAATCGCTGATGGTATCGCAAACTTTGTCGGGATGACCTTCGGTGACGGATTCGGAGGAAAAAATGTAACGGCGCGACATGATAAAAGGTGATTCGTTAAAAAAGTTAAAAGGTTACAACGTTGAAGCGGATTAGCTGTGCGCTTTCATGGGTCAACCGTTGTTACGATCTACATTTGGCAATGTAACGTCGTCAGACGACATATTGACCAATCATGATGCGTCGATATATCGTTGGACGATCCGATGGCGTCAACCATTAATTTGCTCCGATTGCTGGCAGATCCGACTCGTCTTCGCTTATTGCTGCTCCTCGAGCAGGAAGAGCTTTCCGTCGCGGAGTTGCAGCAAATTCTGAGCATGGGCCAGTCCCGCATCTCGAGTCATCTTGCGCAATTGAAGCGAGCGGGTGTCGTAGCCGACCGACGGGTTGGGAAAAATGTTTACTACGGGGCAAACCACAATGGACAAGGCGCGCAACAGGAGCGCATTGCGGAAATAACCCGCGTGCTGGCGCGCGAATTGCCGGAAACCTCGCGTGATCGCACGAGTTTAAAGCTGGTTTTGCACAAACGTCAGGATAAGGCGCGGAAGTATTTTGATGAGCTAGCTGGTAAATTTGGCCGAAGCTATGTGCCCGGCCGCTCCTGGAGAGCGCTGGCACACACATTTATCTCTCTCCTGCCGCCGCTGACGGTTGCCGACCTTGGCGCCGGCGAAGGAACGCTTTCCCAGTTGCTGGCCAAAAATGCGCGCAGAGTTATCGCGATCGATAATTCGCCGAAAATGGTCGAGTTCGGATCGCAGCTAGCGAAAAAGCACGGATTCAAAAATCTCGAATACCGGCTGGGCAATATTGAAGATCCTCCAATCGCGAAAAACAGTGTCGATCTCGCGATTTTGAGCCAGGCTTTGCATCACGCCATTCATCCGGAGCGAGCCATCGCGGCGGCACATCAGATGTTGAAGCGCGGTGGCAGGTTGGTGATTCTCGATCTTTTGAGCCATCGGTTCGAGCAAGCCCGCGAACTCTACGCCGACCATTGGCTGGGATTTAGCGAAGTGCAATTGCACCAATTCCTGGAAAAAAACGATTTCCGTCAAATCGAGGTGAGCGTCGTCTCGCGCGAGAAACAGAGTCCGCACTTCCAAACTGTGTTTGCGACAGGCGTAAAGTGAACAGCGAACCTCATTTTCGTGTCTATATCTGTGCCGTTGAACTATAATCCCGCTGAATCCAAATCTGTTGCTATGACCGGCTTCTTTGAAGAGGTGAAACGGCGCAAGGTCTATCGCGTAGCGGCAGCCTACATCATCGCTGCCGGCGGCATCATACAATTGGCCTCGGCCTCGTTTCCGGCTTGGGAATTGCCAAACTGGATGCTGCGTCTAGTGATCGTGCTGTTACTGATGGGCTTTCCCATCGCGCTTATCCTTGCCTGGGCGTACGACATCACGGCGCAAGGCGTTCGGGTAACGCCAATAGCGGTGCCCGGGAGCCATCGCCGTCGCAACGTGATCATGCTTGTGGCAACTGGAGTGATCATTTCCGCCGCCGCAGGGTTCTTTCTCCTGCCGCGCGTCTCAGCCCACAAGATCGACAAGTCGATCGCGGTATTGCCGTTTGAAAATCTGAGCGACGACAAGGAAAACGCCTATTTCGCTGACGGCATTCAGGACGACGTGCTCACGAATTTATCGAAAATCGGCGACCTGAAGGTAATCTCCCGCACATCGGTCATGCCTTATCGGGGTAAGGGATCCAATGTTCGCGAGATCGGAAAGACGCTTGGCGTCGCTACGATTTTGGAAGGGAGCGTTCGGCGCATCGGCAACCGGGTGCGGGTAAACGTGCAGCTCATCAATGCCGAGAACGACGAGCATATTTGGGCCGAAGATTACGATCGTGAGCTAACCGATGTGTTCGCGATTCAAACTGATCTTGCCCAAAAAATTGCCAGCGAACTGCGGGCAAAGCTATCGCCAAGCGAAAAAGCGCAGATCATGCGTAAGCCCACTGAGAATGGCGAGGCCTATTTGGCATTTGTACAGGCGCACAATCTCCAAGGGGCTTTTGAGGACTTCGACAAACTGAAACAGAGCGAGCAGCTCTACGAGCGCGCCATCAAACTCGATCCAGATTTTGCGTTGGCCTTTGCGCGCTATTCCCAGTTGGAAAGCTGGATCCTGCACACATTCGACCGCACATCAGGGCGTCGCGAAAAGGTTCGCACTTTGGCCGAGCGCGCTTTGCAATTGCAGCCTGATCTGCCGGAAGCGCATCTGGCCCTTGGATTCTCGTATTATTACGGCGACGACAACTACGACGCGGCGCTGAAAGAATTCGAAATCGCGCAACGCGGATTGCCCAACGAATCCGAAGGTTACCTCGCCATTGGCGCTATCCAGCGCCGGCAGGGGAAATGGGCCGAATCGACCGCAAATCTTGAGAAGGCAGCCAGTCTGAACCCGCAAGACGTCTGGCCGCTTCAGAATCTCGCTTTCAATTACCAGATGGCTCGGAACTTCGATGCTGCTAACAAGACTATCGATCGCGCGCTCGCCGTGAATCCGACTGCATTTGGCCCTTTGGAGATCAAGTCCAAATTGGCTATCGCTGAGAAAGGCGATTTCAGCGTCGCAGAGAGAGCATTCGAGGCCCTGAAATCGATTCCCACGACCAACCAGCAAAAGCTCAAGACTGCTGGTGCGCGTGCGGATGTCTTCCTCTTGGAACGCAAGTACAGAGAAGGATTACAGGAAATGGAAAACGTGCCGGACGATGTCCTTACTTCCTTACCGGGAGCCTTGTGCAACAAATATTTTTTGATCGGCTTTGCACGAAAAGCCCTCCAGGACGAAGCCGGAGCGCGGGCGGCTTTTCTAGAGGCGAAGAGCGCCGCCGAGGAACAACTGAAAAAGAGTCCCGATGCGGCGGACGCGCACATTCAGCTGGCGAAGCTTCTTGCCTGGCTCGGCGAGAAGGATGCCGCCGTGTCTGAGACTCAACGCGCAACGGAGCTGCTTCCCGAAAGCAAAGACGCCTTTGGGGGTCCGGAGATTAGCGAGGGGGTGGCTCAAGTTCACGCTACTCTTGGCGACAACGCTCGCGCGATCGAAATTTTGGACGGATTGTTGAGCCGACCGAGCACTGTCACAGTGCAGGGTCTCAAAGTAAATCCGATTTGGGATCCGCTCCGAAACGATCCGCAATTTCAGGCTTTGCTGAACAAACACGGTGGCAGGAGTTAAGGCTGCGCTTCTTTTCCTCGCCGTCGCGGTCACGGCGCACGCTGACTGGACGATTCGCTCGGCGCATTCGGAGCCGGGGCGTGCCGATGTTGTGCATCGGCAGGTTAGTTTGGAAGACCCTGAGACAAATGAGAGTGCGACGATTGATCTCGCATTGTTTTCGACAAAGTCGTGCACTTTGCGGGTGATTGATCAGCCTGCGGCGCCACGCATCGATCTTGCCCAAGCGATGCGGCAGGAAAGATGTTTGGCCGGTGTAAACGGGGGCTACTTCGACCCCGACTACGCGCCAATTGGGTTGCTGATCAGCGATGGAAAAATGATCGCGCCCCTCCGACGCGCGAGACTGATTACTGGCGTGCTGGCAGCGTCGCCGCGCGAAGTAAAGATCCTGCGCGCGCACGAATTTTCGCGACAACAAAAGTTCAACGCCGCGGTCCAGTGTGGTCCGTTCCTTGTCGATCTAGGCCGAAGTGTTCGCGGCCTGGAGAAGACTCGCACGGCGCGAAGGACCTTTGCTGCAGTAGGAAACGGCAATCGTGCAGCGCTAGGATTTTGCTCGGATGTGTCGCTTTTGGAGCTGGCCAAAATCCTTGCCACAACACGGCTGGCCGACAATTTCAAGATTGAGCGCGCATTAAATCTCGATGGTGGCTCCTCGAGCGCATTTTGGGTCGCGCGCGAGAGCAGCGCATTTTCGACTCCCGAACAGAAGACGGTTCGGGATTTTGTGGGCGTGGTGCCAAAATAAAACTGTAGCGGCGCTCAATGAGCGTCGCACTCTTCTGACCGAGGGTCGTAGACCGCCGCTACAAAATCTGTTTAATCTGCGGTTCGATGCGCACATTTGGCGGATTTAGATCGGGCGAAGAATTCTTCTATGGAGAAGTGTGCGGTGAAGACGTGCACGTGCTGGCGAAGCCGTATTGGATCGAGATTACACCGACTGGCGATATGCGGAAACTCGCTGACCTGCATGTCGATGTTCCAGTTGCGCCGTCCAAATTGATCGCAGTTGGTCTGAATTACTCCGATCACATTGCGGAGATGAAACGAACACCGCTGGGCACTCCGTTGATTTGGTTCAAGGCGCCCAGCTCGCTCCTGCCGCATGGCGGCACGATCGCAATCGCATTTCCCGAACATCAAACCGATTTCGAGGTCGAGCTTGCGATCGTCATCGGCGCTGCTGCAAAAAATGTAAGTGTGAAGGATGCGCCCAATCACGTTTTCGGTTACACCATCGGCCTGGATATCAGCGATCGCGACCTGCAGAAAAGCGAAAAGCAATTTGGCCGCTGCAAATCATTCGACACTTACACACCGATTGGCCCGTTCGTGTATTCTGATGTCGATGTTAGTGATCTTTCGATCGAACTGCGGCAAAACGGCGAGGCCCGGCAGCGGGCACGCACGAGTCAGATGATTTATTCGGTCGCGCAAATCGTTGCGTTCGCAAGTCAGTCGATGACTCTGACGGCAGGCGACGTCATTCTGACTGGAACCCCTTCCGGCGTCGGGGCGATTCGATCGGGCGATCGATTGGAAGCACAGATCGACGATTGGCCACCGCTTCAAAACAGGGTCGCGAACGCAGGGAAAGATTTCTCTTGAATTGGAAAATAGACTGATGCTCACCTATTCGACAGACTTGCCTTACATCCTGCGAGAGCGGATGATGCGAATTAAAGATGCGACCTTCGACAAGCGAAGTGTCGGTTTAAAAAAGGTGAAAAGTTTTGCTCGACTCGCAAGTAAGCCGTTTGCGATAACGGAAAAGTCGTATCGCAATCGAACCAATCACCAAATCCCTGCTTCAATTATGAAAACACTACTTATTGCATGCCTGTGTTCACTCGCGCTCACGCTAACTTCGCTTGCGCAATCTCCCGCACCACCACAAACCGCTCCGCCCGGAGTTTCACCCGCGGCGAGTCCGGGCGCTCCAGTAGCCGCGAGTCCAGGCGCTCCGGCAATGGTGAATCCTGCCGCACCGGCGCAGCTGGGAAGCCCGCCTCCAGCGGGACCTGCCGTGCCAGGCGCGACCATTACTGCTACTTTAAGTCCTGCTCCCGGCGCTGAGAGTCCGGCGGCCGCAGCGGCACCCACAGAGGCAGGCGCGACTAATTGGCTGATCGACAACTTTCGAAAGGGTGGTCCGATCATGTGGCCGATTCTGATTGTATCGATCATCGGCCTCACTGTGGTAATTGAGCGAGTCTTTTGGTGGACAGGCCGTTGGTTTCGTCGGGATCCCAAGCGGATTGAGAAAGTCTTCACCGCGATCGAAAACGGCGATGTCGCCGAGGCCTCGAGGCTTTCCCGCGGATCACGCGACCCCGTTTTGCGCATGATGTGGAATGGTCTCAATCACCAGCACGCTTCGCTGCAAGGCGCATTGCAGGTCGCTGCCGGGATCGAAATCAAACGCGCCGGCCGATTTCTCGTCGTCATGGACACCCTCGTTACCTTGGCGCCGTTGCTCGGTTTGTTGGGCACGATTACCGGTCTTATTAGGTCGTTCAGCTTTCTCGGCAACGAAGAGCTGGCTGTGCAGGCCGTCACTGGCGGTATCGCGGAGGCGCTCATTGCCACGGCCTGCGGTCTTGGCATTGCCATCTTCGCTCTGGTTCCCTTTAACTTTTTCACTTCCCGGGTGTCTAACTTAGAGTTCGAACTGCAAACGGCAGCCACAAACCTGGAAGTGATGTTGGGAGCGCAAACTGCGGCGCGCGAGATGGAGATCGCCGGGACGGCTCCCGCCACTGGGAAAGGCTCGTCGATTTAGAAAACAATGCATGTAAGCTCGCCCATTCCTCACAAGAAAGCGCGGATCGAGATCATCCCGTTGATCGACATCATGTTCTTTCTCCTCGCCAGTTTTATGATGGTGAGCCTGAGTCAGGTGCACATGAAAGGCATCAAGGTGAACCTGCCTACCGGGGCTTCGGGCGAGACCCAGTCAAAGCGCGAATACATCAGCGTCTCGGTCGACATGAACGGCAACTTCTTCTTCGACAAGACCGAGGTCAGCCGTGAAGAAATGCAGGCGCGCCTGGCAAAGGTGCATCAATCGGCGCCCGACGCGAAGGTGTTCGTTCGGGGCGATCGCGACACGGTTCACGGAAACATTGTCCAGTTGCTCGATATGCTCCGTTCAGCTGGCTTCTACAAGATCTCGTTTGAAATCAAAAGCGAAGCGCTCAAGGGGGTTCCAGGGGCTGGGAGGTGATTATTGTTCTATGGCGCAGACTCCAAAACCATTACTTTACCGGCCACCGCCACGCTGGCAGTGGTGGGCGGCGATGGGTGGCGCAGTGGCGATTCATCTCACAGCGGTTGCGCTGGCTCAAAAACGCGAGCCACCGCCAGTTGATCTTTCCGATATTCCAACGGCCGTAGTCGAGGCAACCCTACAAGCGCCCGAAGAACAACCCACCCCTCCGCCAGAAGATATCCCGCTCCCGGAGCCTCCGCCGCCGCCAGATATTAAGCCCGAATACGTCGAGGAAACCACGCCTCCGCCGAAACAGCCAAAACAACAAAAAGTGGCGCCAATTAAAGCGCCACAAGTTGCCGGCCGCCCTGGCACGGTGTCGATCTCCACGGCGAAAGCTCTCGCCACTTACGCGCCGCGTCCCCAGTACCCATATGAGGCGCGTTCACGCCACATTACAGGCAGTGGAACTTGCGTCGTGACGGTTGACCCAGGAAGCGGCAGCGTGACGGGCGCTTCCATGGCACAAAGCATTGGAAATCCGATATTGGATAACGCCGCCACGAGTGCCTTCCGGCAGTGGCGATTTAAACCCGGGACAGTTTCCAAGGTCAGAATTCCAATCACCTTCACCATGACGGGAGCCTCCTACTGAAATTTTGCCTAACGAATATAAAATATGAGACTTTCCTCGCCGATCCCGCATAAGAGAGCGCGCATCGAGATCATTCCACTGATCGACATCATGTTCTTTCTGCTTGCCAGCTTTATGATGGTGAGCCTGAGCCAGACCCACATGAAGGGCATCCGCGTTAATTTGCCGGCGGCAATAGCGCCTCCGCCAAGTCAGGTAAAGGATTATGTCTCCATCAAGGTACGCGAAGGCAACGTGGTTACCTTTGACAACCAGATCGTGACTGACGACCAGGTGCTGCCGCGCCTTTATCAACTGCATCAGGCAAATCCGGACATTAAAGTCTCGATTAGTGCGGACTTGCTGGCGATGCACGGCGATGTCATTGCGGTCTTGGACAAGGTGCGTTCGGTCGGAATCACCAAAGTTGGTTATCAAATCAGAGCAGCGGGTGCTCAGCAGCAGCCCGGCGCCCCACCACCGCCGCCCAAGCCCTGATCGGTCGGCTTAAGCCGCAAGCCTGGCGGCGGGCCCGCGGATCGCCTCGCCTGCGAACCGCACTAACTTTTTCGCTCGTGTTCCTTCGCTTTGCTCAGGATGACAGCCGCATACGCAACTTTTCCAGAGCGCGAGCGCGATGGCTCACTCGGTCTTTTTCGCTCGGAGAAAGTTGGCCGAAGGTTTTGCCAAATCCTCTTGGCATGAATACAGGATCGTAACCAAAGCCGCTCCTGCCGCGCGGAGGATCGACGACCACTCCTTCGACAATTCCTTCAAACGTGCCGAGTAATTTGCCCTCACACACCAGCGCGATAACGCAACGGAATCGCGCCGATTTTTTCGCCCTTTCGATTCGCGCAAGCTCTGCCAGTAACTTGTCGATGTTTTGTTTGTCGGTCGCGTTCTGACCAGCGTAGCGCGCGGAATATATTCCTGGTGCGCCTCCGAGCGCGTCAACTTCCAGACCGGAATCGTCCGCCACAACGAGGCCTGGCAATTGTCTGGATGCGGCGGTCGCCTTGAGCACCGCGTTTTCTTCAAAGGTTTTTCCGCTTTCAACCGTTTCGGGAGTCTCGGGATAAGCGGACAAATCGCTCACGGCGAAGTCCGCTCCGAGAACCCGTTGAATCTCGCGCGTCTTATGCGGATTGCGCGTTGCGACGATCAAATGCTGCACGTTTGACAGGATTCTGAGAATTCCGGTTTCGTTGTTGATTCGTCATTCGTCATTCGGCTTTCGTCATTTTAGATTCGTGTTCATTCGTGTCCATTCGTGGTTTAACGTCGGGAGTTTGTCATGAGTGAGCGTCGCAAACCGTATCCGTTTGATCAGATCGAGCCAAAATGGCAGGCAATCTGGGAGGAGCGGCAGCTTTTTCACGCGCCAAATCCCGGCGAAAAACATTTCGATCTGGGCAAACCGAAATTTTACATCCTCGACATGTTCCCTTACCCGAGCGGCGCGGGGTTGCATGTTGGCCATCCTGAAGGCTACACGGCCACCGATATCGTTGCGCGGTACAAACGCATGCGCGGTTTCAACGTCTTGCATCCGATGGGTTGGGACGCATTCGGGTTGCCCGCGGAGCAATACGCGATCAAAACCGGAGAGCACCCTGCGATGACAACGCGCGCCAATGTCGCAAAATTCAAAACACAGCTGAAGCGAATCGGTTTTTCCTATGATTGGCAGCGGGAGATCAACACAACCGATCCGCGCTACTACAAATGGACGCAGTGGATTTTTCTGCAGATTTACAATTCCTGGTTCAATCCGGATACGAATAAAGCCGAGCCAATTTCAACCTATCGCGGCACTGATCCCGACAGCGTTCGGCTTGCTTATGTCGCCGATGTGCCGGTGAACTGGTGTCCGGAACTCGGCACCGTCCTGGCCAACGAAGAAGTTGTCGACGGAAAAAGCGAGATCGGCGGCTTTCCGGTCCTTCGACGACCGATGCGGCAATGGATGCTGCGCATCACCGCATATGCAGAGCGGTTGTTGAATGAGCTGGGCAGACTCGATTGGCCTGAAGGAATCAAATTGCTCCAGCGTAATTGGATTGGTCGGAGCGAAGGTGCAGAAATCGATTTCCCTGTAGCCGGGATCGCTGATCCCGGCACCGTTCGCAAAATTCGCGTCTTTACCACCCGCCACGACACGCTTTATGGCGCCACTTACATGGTGCTCGCTCCCGAGCATTCTCTCGTCGATCTAATCGTCGCTGAAGAGCAATGGCCTGCCGTTCGCGAGTATCGCGAACGCGCGGCGCGAAAGAGCGACCTGGAGCGAACGGATCTGGCAAAAGAGAAGACCGGCGTTTTCACCGGCGCGTACGCGATTAATCCGGTGAACAATGAACGAATTCCCATCTGGGTCGCCGACTATGTGCTCCTCGGCTATGGAACGGGCGCAATCATGGGTGTGCCCGCCCATGACGAGCGCGATCTTGAGTTCGCTCGGAAATTCGATTTGCCGATTCGCGAGGTAGTGCGGCCGTTAACCGGCGAAAATCCAACTGGATTTGCCGGTGAAGGAGTTGCGATCAATTCGCCCGTAATTGACGGTCTGCCAACCCCGGAGGCAAAAAAGAAAATCACTAAATGGCTTGAGCAACACGGTGCCGGAAAAGGCGCGATCAATTACAAACTGCGCGATTGGCTATTTTCGAGGCAGCGTTATTGGGGTGAGCCACTACCGGTCGTTTGGAAAGATGGAAAGCACGAGGCGCTCAACGAAAACGAGTTGCCGGTTATTCCACCGCCGCTGGACGATTACAAGCCAACCGGTACCGGCGAACCGCCACTGGCGAAAGCGAAGGATTGGGTTCGTTATTCCGACAAAGCGCTGCGCGAAACCAACACCATGCCGCAGTGGGCTGGGTCATGCTGGTATTACTTAAGATTTTGCGATTCGCAGAACGATCAGTGCTTTGTCGGCGAAGAGGCGGAGCGTTACTGGATGGGCGGTGACAAGCCTGGTGGCGTCGACCTTTACGTCGGCGGAACCGAGCACGCTGTGCTGCATCTGCTTTACGCGCGTTTCTGGCACAAGGTGCTGTTCGATCTCGGTTACGTCTCCAAGGCGGAGCCGTTTCAGCAGTTAGTGAATCAGGGAATCATCCTCGGCGAAGACAACCAGAAAATGTCGAAATCGCGCGGAAACATCGTCAATCCCGACGACGTAATTGACCAGTACGGCGCGGACGCATTCCGCTGCTACGAGATGTTTATGGGGCCGCTCGAACAAATGAAACCGTGGAGCATGCGCGGCGTCGAAGGCGTGGCCCGTTTTCTCGCCCGCGTCTGGCGCTTATTCATGACCGAGAACCAGGCAGGCGACTGGGAATTGTCCGCCAAGATCGGAGACGTTGGTCCGACCGGCGCGCAAACGAAGATCACGCACGCCACGATTAAGAAAGTAACTACAGATATCGAGTCGCTGTCGTTCAATACCGCGATTTCACAGATGATGATTTTCGTAAACGCATTTACCAACGTCGAAACGCTTCCGTTGTCGGCGATGCGAAGCTTTCTCGTTTTGCTCAATCCATTCGCCCCTCATCTCACTTCCGAGCTTTGGGAAAAGCTGAACGCGAAGTTTCGGGATAACGCCGGCGATATTACCGACCAGAAATGGCCGGATTACGATGAACAATTCCTGGTTGAAGACGAAGTGGAAATGGTGATTCAAGTGAACGGAAAAGTGCGCGACCGAATGAAGATTTCGGTTCTGGCAACGGAGGAGGAAATGAAAACCGCCGCGCTCGCGAATCCGAAGACTCAAAAATTCACTGCCGGCCAGACCATCCGTAAAATCGTTGTCGTTCCGAGAAAATTAGTCAACATCGTCGTATGAAGATCTGGAATGAGTTCAAGGAATTCGCCATCAAAGGCAACGCTGTCGATCTAGCCATCGGCGTGATCATCGGAGCGGCCTTCGGCGGTGTCATCGCCTCGTTGGTGAAGGATATCATCATGCCACCAATCGGTTTGCTGACCGGAGGATTGGATTTCTCAAACAAATTCCTCGTTTTGCGAGCCGCAAAAGACGGCTCCACGGCGTTCAATACTGCCGCAGACGCCGCGAAGGCCGGAGCGATCACTTGGAATTACGGCAACTTCGTTACGCTCATAATCAACTTTCTTATAGTTGCAGGCGCAGTTTTTCTTTTGGTTCGAGCAATCAATCAACTCAGAAGACCGGTCGAAAAAGAACGCGACACGAAGGATTGTCCGGCCTGTGCGATGACGATTCCAATTAAGGCGACACGCTGTCCTCATTGCACGACCGAGTTCTCGCCGGCGGCCACGCGCTAGCACTGTAGCCGGAATCGTTGACCCCGGCCGGGAAGATCACAGTTGAAATAGCTACCTGAATTGAGCGGCCCTAGGGAATTTTCGTAAATAATTGCTTGCCCTTGGCCGGCTCGGCTGCTATGGAGAACGCGATATTGCCATGCCGAAGTGCCTTAACCTTACGGTGGCAGCAGCTAGCGCTTGTTTGATCGTTGGCTGCGCGACACAGAAACCGGACCTCACCAGTGCGCAACGCATCCAACGCGTGCGGACCACTGCTTATACCCATACTGAGAGAGGCGGAGGCGGACCTCATAACGCTCTCGGAAACCGCCTTTCCGGCCACCACGTGATGAGTGCTGCGTCCGATTGGTCGCGTTTTCCGCTCGGGACACATTTTCGAATCGCCAGTACAAACGAGGAGTACATCATCGACGATTATGGAACGGCTCTGATTGGGACCGACACGATCGATCTTTACAAGACAAACCGTCTCGCCATGAAACAGTGGGGCGTCCGTCATGTAGACATCGCTATTTTGGAATGGGGATCGGAAGAAGAGAGCCTGAAGGTGCTCGGGCCGCGCTGCAAACATCGCTGTGTCCAGCGGATGGTCGCGGCGATTGAGAAAAAAAGAGGGAAAACTGTCGCACAAGCTTCTTCTACTCGCAGGTCGCTTTGATCTGAAGCCAGTGTGGAAGAGCGCTACCGCCGGACGCGCCGGACACCTCGACGAACCGCCTCGCTTTGATTTAGTGCAAGTCACGCCGCATTTTCACGGCGCATGAAAATTCTCGTCGTTGGCGGGGCCGGTTATATCGGCAGCATCTGCGCAGAACTGCTTCTTGATCAAGGCCACGACGTTGCCGTCTTTGATAATCTTAGCGAGGGCCATCGCCGCGCCCTCGATCCGCGGGCGCGCTTCATCGAAGGCGACTTGCAGGATCGACAAGCGCTCGATTCTGCACTGACCGCGGCCCGGCCGGAGGCGGTGATGCACTTCGCCGCAAGCGCCCTCGTTTCTGAATCAATGCGCGATCCATCGAAATATTTCCGCAACAACATTTCCAGCGGCCTCAATCTGCTGGACGCGATGGTGGCAGCACACGTCGAGCGGTGCGTTTTTTCCTCGACCTGCGCCATTTTCGGGCTGCCAGAGCGGCTGCCAATCGACGAAACTACGCCGACGCGTCCAATCAATCCGTACGGCGAATCGAAGCTAGCCTTTGAGAAGATTCTGCGCTGGTACGATGAAATTCATGGTTTGAAGTTTGTTTCATTGCGCTATTTCAATGCGGCCGGCGCCACCGCGAATTTCGGCGAAGATCACCGGCTGGAGACGCATTTGAT
>JBKOXU010000061.1:0-5106 GCA_046725095.1 Verrucomicrobiota bacterium | reverse complement strand
TGCATGTGGTGCCCGGGAATTCCTTCGTGATACGCGAGCGCTTCGAGCTGGTAAGTCGGATTGCTCTGCATCTCGCGCAGGTTCACGTAAAACATGCCCGGCCGTGAGCCGTCCGGCGCGGGCTGCTGATAAAACGCTTTGCCAGCGGACTGTTCGCGAAATTTCTCGACGGCTTTCACGACAATGTCGGCTTTTGGTTTCGTGGCGAACAATTCATCGAGGCGCTTTTTCATTTCATCGATAATCTGGACCGCGCGCGCAAGGTATTTTGCCCGGCCTTCATCCGTATCCGGCAAATAGAATTGTCGATCTTCGCGCATGAATTTGAAAAATGCCTGGAGGTCGCCTTTGAATCCGACCTTGTCTTTGATTTTCGTCATCTCGGCGTGGATGCGCGCGACTTCTTTCAAACCGATGTCGTGAATCTGGTTTGCGGTCAGATCGGTCGTGGTCGTGCGTCGCAGCGCGTATTCATAGAATGCGGCCCCATCGGGAAACTTCCAGACACCCGCATCGTCGGTGGCGCGTTTTTCGAGTTCCTGCAAACAGGCGGTCAGCTTTTCATATGCGGGCTTGAGCGAATTAACCATCGCTTTCCTGGCGTCGCTCAACAATCGTTCGCGCGTCGCTGGATCGACATCCTTCAAATTGCCGATTTTCTTGGAGAAATCGTCCAGTAACGGACTGTTTGGTCCGCTCGGGTCGAACGGCTGTCCTTGAATGACTTTCCGCGAGGCCTCGAGCACGAGCGGGAAAACAAACTTCGGCGTGATCACGCCACGATCGCCGCGGGTTTGCAGATTGACGATGAGCTGATCGAACAATTTCGGCACGTTCCTGATGCGAGCAATGTATGCTTCGGCGTCTCCGACATTGTCGATCTTGTGGATGTTGATGAGAAAGGTCGGCGCTCCGGTGTGCAAGCCGTACATTTGATTCACCGGATAACTATCGAGACGAAAACGGAAGCCTTCCGCGTCGCGTTGCGCTTCATTCTCGAAAAGTTTGTAGCTGAGCTGCGTTTGCGGATCGAGCGCGTCGAAATCGAAATCGCGTTTCAGCGTAGCCAGGTTCGATAATTGCGTAGCCAGATCGGCGGCGGCCTGGGCGTCGGAAATATCATCCCATTTATCGTAATCGGTCTTGAGTCCGAGTTGCGCTGCCGCCTGCGGATGACGCGCAGTGTACTCATCGAAACATTTGTCGAAAAACTCATTGGCTCGCTTGGAGTCGGCCGCAGTCTGTTCGGCTGTGTATGTCTTAGCTATGAGAACCGGGGCCGCCAGGGCTGCAAATATGGTTGTCGATCTTACGATAAGCCTTTTCATGTCGTCATGTATCCTTCCTCGCCGTGCTCGTTAATGTCGAGGCCTTGCCGTTCGATCTCGGGCGGGATCCGCAGACCAATCAGTCCCCTGACGATTGCACCGATAATGGCGCTCCCCACGACAGCAAACACAATCGTGACGGCGATCGCCTTCAACTGCTCCAGCCAGAGAATATGGCCAACAATTTTCGCGAGGCCATTTTGGGTGGCTGGATTAAGCGATCCGACAACGCTCAATGAAAGATTTGGATTCACATTCGCAGTTGCGAGCACACCGGTAAGAAAGGCACCGAGCGTCCCGCCCACGGCATGGATGCCGAAAGTATCGAGCGCGTCATCGTAGCCGAGCCAGGATTTTAGTTTTGTGCAGGCAAAAAACGGAACGATTCCGGCGGCAACACCAATGATGATCGCCCCGGTTGGAGCGACATATCCGCACGCCGGCGTGATGACAACCAAGCCGCCGACCGCGCCGGAACAGAATCCCAGCACGCTCGGCTTGCCGCGGAGCGCGTACTCGAGCATTGCCCACGTGAACGAAGCGACCGCAGTGGCAAGCGTTGTCGTCATGAATGCGTTGGCGGCGATTCCGTTGGGCGCGAACGCGCTCCCTGCGTTAAAGCCGTACCAACCGACCCAGAGCAAGCCGGTCCCAACCATGCAAAGCACCATGCTATGGGGCGCCATCACTTCTCTTTTAAATCCAATCCGGTGTCCGAGAAGGATGCAAAGGACAAGCGCGGACCAACCGGAGGACATGTGCACCACTGTCCCACCGGCGAAGTCGATGGCAGTGATTTTCGCGGCCGGATTCCATACACCATTCATCCAGCCATCGATTCCCCAAACCATGTGCGCGATTGGGAAGTAGACCAAGAACATCCAGACCGCGACGAAAACCAGCACCGCCGCAAATTTCATTCGCTCCGCGATCGCGCCGATGATCAATGCCGGCGTAATGATTGCAAACATGAGCTGATACATGGCGAAGACATTTTGCGAGACCCAGTAGGAATAATCGCCGTTCGGCTGCGCATCGACACCGCGAAGAAACGCGAATTTCAATCCGCCGAAAAACGGCGACCCATGTGAAAAAACGATCGAATAACCCACCGCCCACCAAAGGATCGTAACCAAGCCGGCGATACCGAGGCATTGTGCCAGGATCGATAAGACGTTTTTTGCGCGGACGAGCCCTCCATAAAAAAGCGCCAGGCCCGGAAGCGTCATGAAAAGCACAAGCGCGGCGCAGGTCATCATCCACGCATTGTAAGCTGGGCCTGGGCCAACAATATTTGATGCTACTGGCGCGTTCGGCGCATCCGCGCCGCGTGCTGAATTATTTACATAAGCTTCGAGATCGGCGACGCGTTGCTCAAGAGACGGCGAAGGAGAAGGCGACGTCGATGTTTGCGCGTCCAGCGGAGAAGAAAACGCAATGATCGCGATGAGCAAAGAAACTCGTACCATTACGCGCTTTCCTTATAGAGGGTCGGGTTTGGCGACGGCAAGGAAAATGCTTGAAAGGTGGCGTAAGTTTGCAACTTCCGACGACCTAACGGACTATCGAAACTCGAAATGAGCTGGATTCTGATTGCGGACGATCAGCGCGACGTACTTGAAGCGTTGCGCATTCTGCTCAAAAGCGAAGGTCATCAGACGGATGCGGTCACGTCGCTCGCTGGAATCTTTAGTGCGTTACAGAAAAAAGATTACGCGCTGTTAATAATGGATCTCAATTACACGCGCGATACTACTTCGGGACAGGAAGGTTTAGCTGCTATTCCCAAGATCCAGGAGATCGACAACATATTGCCGATTGTGGTGATGACAGCGTGGGCATCAATCGATCTCGCAGTGGAAGCAATGAAACGCGGGGCGCGCGATTTTGTGACCAAACCGTGGGATAACGAACGACTGCTGACAATTGTGCGCACCCAAATTGAGCTGGCGCTGGCTCTGCGCCGCGGTCGGAAGCTCGAAGCCGAAAATCAGCTTCTGCGGGGCAGTATGCCAAACCTGATTGCGGAATCGCCCGCGATGCGGCCGGTGATCGAAATGATCTCACGCGTCGCGCCGTCCGACGCAAACGTGCTGATCACGGGCGAAAACGGAACCGGCAAAGGCTTGATCGCGCAGGCGCTTCACGCGCTCTCGCCGCGCGCGTCGCGAACGATGATCACTGTTAACATGGGTGGACTGTCCGAAACGCTGTTTGAGAGCGAACTCTTCGGGCACGTAAAAGGCGCATTCACCGACGCGAAAACGGATCGAGCCGGGCGATTTGAACTCGCGGATGAGAGCACGCTCTTCATGGATGAGATCGCTAACATCCCACTCGCCCAGCAGGCGAAACTGTTACGAGTGATCGAGACCGGTGAGTTCGAACGGGTCGGTTCATCGAAAACGCTGCACGCAAATGTGCGTATCATCTCCGCCACAAACGCAAATCTGGATGATGAAGTCTCCGCCGGACGTTTTCGCCAGGACCTTCTCTTTAGGCTGAATACAATCCAGATCGTGTTACCGCCTTTGCGCGACCGGCGCGAAGATATCATGCTGCTGGCAAACAGCTTTCTTCGGCAACACGCGCAACGATATCGGAAACAGATGAGCGGTTTCGATGAGATGGCGCGGGAGCGTTTGCTGCAACACCGCTTTCCGGGAAATGTGCGCGAGCTTGATCATGTGATCGAACGGGCCGTGCTCATGGCGCAAGATCGGCAGATAAGAGCAGTCGATCTGGGTCTGACAACGGCCGGGTTCGATTCCCGAGGCCTTGAAGAGATGAGCCTTGAAGAAGTGGAAGCATTTCTAATTAAGAAAGCGCTGGCGCGAAACGATGGCAATGCGCGCAAAGCAGCGGAAGCTCTCGGCTTAAGCAGAAGCGCATTTTATCGGCGGTTGCAGCAATATGGTCTTTGATTTCGAATCTCGAATCTCGAATCTCGAATTTCGGGTTAGATGAATCCACCGAAGAGTCGCTACCGGCTTTCGCATGAAGGGAAACTGACCTGGCTCACCTTTGGTGCGGCTGCTCCTGCGATCGTTGTTGCGCTCGCGCTTCTTTGGTTCGGCGATTACAGCGCGAAAGTGCAGTGGACGCTAACAATCCTGATCGTTGCTTGCTTCCTTGTTCTAATCTCCAGCGCGCGCGAACACATCGTTCATCCTTTGCAAACCATGTCCAATCTGCTCGCCGCATTACGCGAAGGCGATTACTCGATCCGCGCGCGTGGAGCCAGCGGAGACAATGCCTTGGGAGAAGTCCTTCTGGAAATCAATTCGCTTGGCGAAACCTTGCGCCTGCAACGCCTGGGCGCCTTTGAAGCAACGGCGCTACTGCGCACCATTATGGGGGAAATCGATGTCGCGGTTTTCACTTTCGATCCAGAACGCCGTTTGCGTCTTGTCAATCGCGCCGGCGAAACTTTGCTCGGGCAACCGATGGACAAATTGCTTGGCAAGAGCGCGAAAGAACTCGGGCTTGACCCCTGTTACGGTGTCGACCAGGACGAACCGCTTACGCTCAGCTTTCCCGGAGGCGCTGGTCGTTGGGGCATTCGGCGCAGTACCTTTCGCGAAGAGGGTCTCCCGCACGACTTGCTTGTGCTGACCGATCTCAGTCGCACGCTGCGCGAAGAGGAACGGCGCGCCTGGCAGCGATTAGTTCGCGTGCTCGGCCATGAGATGAATAACTCACTTGCGCCGATCAAATCGCTTGCTGCCAGCCTGGAATCGCTCCTCCGGCGCGACCCGCCTCCGCCGGATTGGCAGGA
>JBKOXU010000100.1:0-9301 GCA_046725095.1 Verrucomicrobiota bacterium | reverse complement strand
CGATCGCTGGCGCCGCCAAATCAATGGCGGGCATGTGCACAGCGATTACTTGAACAACATCTCGCTCGGCATTTGCCTGGTCGGCGACTTTAATCGCGACCAGCCGACACGTGCGCAGCTCGAATCCTGCGAAGAACTAATCCGCTACCTGCGAGAGCGCTGCGGGAAGGTTGGCATGCGCAGCATTCTTGTCCGGCCACATCGTGAAATGAATCCGCCGCGCTGGGCCACCGATTGCCCGGGAGACGATTTTCCCTATTCCTGGTTCCGCAGGTTTTAACGGACTTATCAGGAATGATAGGGACGGACCGCTGGGCTGTCCGTTCCACTCGGCGCGCCCGGCGGTCGCGCCTTACCAAGCGTTACATTTCCAACTAAAAGATCTCACTTGCGTTCCGCTACGATCAAATTTGCTTCCTTGTAATTCCAGCGATAACCGAACCCGAGGTCAAGCGGCGGTGGATTGCTTCGCGCAAAGAGCTCTTGGAGTCTTGGCTGATAATGTTGTTTGAAAATCTCGATCGGCCCGAGGTAATTGCCGAACAGGCGCAGGTTCCACTTGTTCGGGTCGAAGTAGGCCAGCGGGATTCCGGAGTCGTCCTGCACAATTCTGTTGCTGTGCGCGAGAATGAAATTGCGGATCGTGGCGAAACCTTCTTCGAACATTAGATACGATGAAGACTTGAGAAAGCTCGAGCCGACGCCAAATCGCTCGCAAAACTTTAGGAAACCGGGAGTGGATTTGATTCCGCCGTCTGAGATATCGGTGGTGAAGTAATACAGCGTTTGTGAAGCGCCCGTCTGGTTGTCGGTATAGCTGATCCGCACCCCGGGGATGCTGCCTGTCTTTCCGAGCGCGCCTTCCTGGAAGGTACCGCTGCCGTTCAAAGATCCGAACGTCACGTTGCTGATCGATTTGTCTGCGCGCGCGATGAAAGCGTAGAGAATAGGCAATACCCCATTGAGGTTCTGCTCGTGCAGATCGATTTTCATGTCTTTGGTAATGAAGTAAGTCGTGCTGAGCGAGGACTTCATCGCGTTCTCCAGGTTCCCGAGCGCACCGGAGAGATTTGCGATACGCAGAGGATCGGGCGGCGGCCCCATCGATTCTTTCCCGCAAAGAACATAGACCGAGGCTCTCGGAAAAAATTGATCCACGTAAAGGAAATCGGGACCGCTAAACATATAAAACGCGACCGGAATTGGTTGTGTCGCGTCCGGAAGATAAATGGCCTCCCAGGCATGCAGTTTTTGGAGTTGGCGCACAGTGAGTTTTGAGAACTCTCTTTCAAAGTAGGCGGAGTGTTCCTGCCATGACGGGTCGCGGGTGAGCGGCGCGAGCGGAGAATCTGGCGGCACCGGCATTCCGGCGAGAAAGCGCGCGATATCGTTGGGCCCTGCGACTACAGGAAGTGCACGAGGCGCGATCTCAGGGTTCTCCTGCGCGTAAACGCGGAGCGCTCCTGCCAGGATCGACAATGCAATCGTGGTGACCGTTTTTCCGAAAGAGTTCTTCTTCATACGGAGCGACCGAGGCGTTTTCCCACGCAAAAGTAGAGGAGCAAACCGAAAAGCGCCGTACCGAGACCAGCCAGGGACTCTCCGCTATGCCAGCGCAACAAATAATACATCATCCAAATTGTGATTAGTGAGAACAGAATCGGCGGGAGCGGATACGCCCAAACTCGATACGGTCGCGTGATTTTCGGATGCGTGAAGCGGAGGACGATCACACCGAGCACAGCTAACAGCGAGCAGATCAACAAACTGAATTGAGTATACCGGACGACGTCTTCGAAACTCCGGGTCAGCAAAAGTAAATTCACGACGAGCAGTTGCAGGACGACCGCGTTCGTGGGAATGCCGTGCTTGTTTTTCCGGCCAAGCAGCCGCAGCAGCCAATGATCTTCTCCCATCGACATCGTGACCCGTGGGCCGATCCACGTCATGGAGCTGATCGAGGAAATTAGTCCGAGGCAAATGACCGCGCCGGCAACTGCTCCGCCGGTCGATCCGAAAATGTGTTTGCCCGCGACCAACGCCACTTCGAGTTGGCCTTTCAGTTCTTCGGTGGGCGTGGTGGCGAGAAAGATGGCATTGAGCAGGACATAGATCACAATCACAATGCCCGTCCCGGCAAGCAATGCGCGCGGAACGTTTTTTTCGGGTCGCTTGATTTCGCCCGTGATATAGGCCGCTGCGTTCCACCCCGAGTAGGAGTACATCACATAAACCAGCGCGATTGCGAAAGAGCCGCTAAAGATCGACATCGTATCCCCGGGCGTGGGCAAAAAATTGATCGGCTGTTCCGTCGGAACAAAGAACCCAGCGGTGATAAGCGTGCCGATCAGAAGCAACTTCACAAGTGTGGAAAGATTTTGGAACGCGCTGCCCACCTGCAGATTGCCGAAATGAAAAGCCGCAACTGCCCAGACAACAACAAACGACAGAACGACCGGGGACCCCACGCCGAAGACTCCGACAAAATATTTTCCAAAAGCCATGGCCGCGAGCGCGATGGGCGCAGCGAACCCAACCGTGGCAGAAACGAACCCTGCCATGAACCCGAGGGCGGGATGATAAATCTGCGAGAGAAAATGATATTCACCTCCAGAACGCGGGAGCGCGGCGCTTAGTTCGCTGTAGCAAAGCGCACCGCAGAGCGCCGCGATTCCGCCGATGATCCAAAGCATGAGCAGAGCGAACCCGGATTGAATTTCCGCCACCTGAAAACCGAGACTCGTGAAGATGCCGGTGCCGATAATGTTGGCAATAACGATGGAACACGCAGTGACAAAGCCGATCGTGCGCCGCGGCTGTGACGTTTTCAGAGAACGAGGTTCGGCGATGTTGGTCATCGTTGGATCGACAATCCCGAAATTGCCGGGACTCGCGAGCTCTTTCGGAGTTGGATTCGAATGCATGATTAGGGAATGGACTGGCCACGGTACGGCTTCCGCGCGCTGCAGTTCGTTGCTGGGTCAAAATGATGGCCGGGTAATACCTCCAATTTTTGATGAGTTGTCAGAAACGATTCCCGGCATCACTTTGAAAGCGGCATGAACCCACATCCCAAGCTCTCCATCGAACCCGCCACTCAACTCGCGGTCTTTCTTGCAAATCGTCCCGGCGCGCTTGGCCGCGTGTGTGAGGCGCTGGCTAAAGCCGAAATTAACATCCACGCCCTCGCGACATCCGACACGGTCGACCACACGGTCCTGCGGATGGTGGTAAGCGATCCGACCAAGGCGCTCATGCTTTTAGGCGAAGCCGGCGTGCTCGCGCTGGAAACCGAAGTGCTTATGATCGAAACCGCGAGCGAACCCGGCGTCCTCGCCAAAATTGCCGAGCGTCTCGCAAACGCCGAAGTTAATATCGAATACGCTTACCTCGCAGGCGGCCGGGGATCTGAAAAAGGCCTCATCGTGCTGCGGCCATCCGATGTCGAAAAAGCGCAGAGCGCGCTGCGTGATTTGTAACACGCTCTGGTGCTAATAGACGCTCGGGATCAACCGCTTTGTCCGCTGCATGTAGGCGCGGTAATCCTCCCCGAGCGCTTCAGTCAGCGCTTGTTCCTCGATCCGAATCCGCCAGAGGAAGGCACCGATGATCGGAACGGTCAGGAATAACAGCGTGAGCCAATTCCCAAAACAAAACGCCAGACCGACAAAGGTCAGAAGCGCGCCGGTGTAGGTGGGATGCCGAACATAGCGATACGGCCCGGAATCGACTAGCTTGTGCTCGGCTGAGATCGACACATCAACTGTGAAATAACGGCCGAGATAACCGATCGAGTACCAGCGCAGAGCCAGCCCTGCCAGAAATAAGATGAAGCCCAAAAAATAAAATCCGCGCGGATATGGGAGGGTTGCCCTCGGAAAAAGCCAGATCATTTGAATCCCGAGCCAAAGGCTCACAACGATAATGGTCCAGAGCAAAAAGAGTGAGAGGCGGTCCTTGGAAACAGCCTGCGTCCGCGAGTGCCGAGTGAAAGCGAGGTAAAGTTCCGAAAGGCCATAGAGTGCGGCGAGTAACAATGGATTAGGCAGTCGCATGAGGAATTAATTCCGACAGGGCGGTCCGATCTGCAAGATTCTGCGGTTCAGGCCGTACATCGACAAGCTGAAACGACGCTGGATCGATGAACTTATGGGCGAATCTCGATGGTCGTGCCGTCTGGTGTAACCCGCCAAAGCTCTTGGATTTCTTCGTCGGTAAGCGCGATGCAACCCGCAGTCCAATCCTTCCAACGATGCAACGCGCCAATCCAGCCGCGTCCATTTGGAATTCCGTGGATCATGATGTCAAAACCCGCGGAGACACCGCGCTCTGCGGCGCGTGCGTTATCGTCATTCGATGGATACGAAATGTGCAGCGCAAGATGAAAGCTGCTTTGCGCATTCCGAGTATCAATCTCGTAGGTTCCTTCCGGGGTTTTCATGTCGCCCTCTTTTTCCTTCGGCCCGACAGGGCTGCGGCCCAGCGCAACGCGGTAGGTCTTGAGCTGCCTGCCGTCGCGAAAGATCGACAATTTCCGGGCCGCTTTTTCCACGACGATCCGATCGACCGTCGTTCCAGAGGGGAGGGGATGCCAATTGTGGTGTGCGTAGAAGTAAACAGCCAGCGCCAGCGCACAGATGACGACGGCCAGCAGAGTGATCTTGCGAATCACATTCGAAGTTTTGACGGCTCAGCGGGAAAAGCAATAGTCGGAGTCAACGGTTTCCGAAGTGTCGCGGCTGTAGCGATTTGGAGTGCGCGGACATGGCCGCGCCTTGAAAGCGGCGACATGTCGCCGCACTCCAAAGGTTGCAAAACAGCGCGCCTTGAACTCGCTATTCCATATTCCGCTTACGATCTCACGTTTGCGATTGCCAATGCGCCTTCCGTATTCGATAGGAACGCGGCGAGTTTATGACTTCGGTAAAGACTTGGCTCGGTTATCCCTATCCGCTGGGCGCGACCTGGATGGGCAACGGCGTAAACTTTGCCCTCTTTTCTGAAACGGCAGCTTCGGTTGAGCTTTGCTTGTTCGACAATATTGAGGCTACCGAGGAAAACATTCGCATCCCTGTTACCGAGCACACCGATCAGGTGTGGCATGTGTTCTTGCCCGAAGTGCGGCCAGGACAATTGTACGGGTTCCGCGTTTCCGGCCCGTACGATCCCGAGCACGGATTACGGTTTAACAGTTCCAAACTCCTCCTCGATCCATATGCGAAAGCGATCGCCGGGGAAGTGACCTGGGCCGATGAGATGTTCAGCTACGTCATCGGAGGCGAAAACGAAGATTTGACTCAGGATTTCCGTGATGATGCGTGGGGCGTGCCTAAATCCGTCGTAATTGAGAACGCTTTCGACTGGCGCGACGACAAGAGACTCGGCATCCCGTTGCACCGCTCTGTCATCTACGAGGTGCACGTGAAAGGCTTCAGCAAACTTTGGCGCGATGTGCCCGAAGAATTGCGCGGCACGTATGCTGCCCTGGGCAGCCCGGCAGCCATCGACTATTTCAAAAAGCTTGGCGTGACCGCACTCGAGCTGTTGCCGGTGCATGCGCACATCGACGACAAAGTTTTGATCGATGGCGGGCTGACGAATTATTGGGGATATAACACGATCGGATTCTTTGCCCCGCACGCGCAGTACTCCAGCAGCGGGCAATTCGGCGAACAGGTTGTCGAGTTCAAATCGATGGTGCGCAACCTTCACGCGGCGGGCATCGAAGTGATTCTCGACGTGGTTTACAATCATACTGCCGAGGGGAATAATCTCGGTCCGACGCTCTGCTTCCGCGGGATCGACAACCTCGCTTATTACCGGTTGCAGCCGGATAATCCGCGTTTGTATCTGGATTTCACCGGTACGGGCAACACGTTTAACCTGCTAAATTCTCGCGCGCTTCAGCTGGTGATGGACAGTCTGCGCTATTGGGTGCTTGAAATGCACGTGGACGGGTTTCGATTTGATCTCGCTTCCAGCCTGGCCCGCGATCACGAAGGCGTGAACAAATTGCACGCTTTCTTCGAGATCATTCATCAGGACCCCGTGCTCTCCCAGGTGAAATTGATCGCGGAACCGTGGGACGTGGGCGAAGGCGGCTATCAAGTTGGAAATTTTCCGGTGCTTTGGGCCGAATGGAACGGCAAATATCGCGATACGATGCGGGGCTTTTGGAAAGGCGACGAAGGCCGCATTGGCGAGCTGGCGCACCGGCTTACTGGCAGTCCCGATCTTTATCAGCACAATGGGCGCCGCCCATACGCGAGCATCAATTTCATCACTGCCCACGATGGGTTCACCCTGATCGATCTGGTCAGCTATAATGAAAAGCACAACGAGCTGAACGGCGACGGCAATAATGACGGCGATAATAACAATCACTCCTGGAATTGCGGCGTGGAAGGTCCAACAGACGATCCGGAGGTCAACGCATTGCGCGAGCGTCAGCGTCGGAATTTCCTGACGATACTTCTTCTTTCGCAGGGCGTGCCCATGCTATCCGGCGGCGACGAGTGGGGCCGGACGCAAAACGGCAACAATAACGCGTATTGCCAGGACAACGAGATCAGTTGGTTCAATTGGGAGCGTGACGAAAAACAGAATCAATTCCTGGAGTTCACGCGAAAACTGATTCAGTTGCGAAAGGACCATCCTGCGTTTCGCCGGCCAAAATTTTTTCAGGGCCGGCGGATTCGAGGCTCCGAAATCAGGGATGTGATGTGGTTTACTCCCGGCGGTAGCGAGATGAGCGAGGAAGAATGGGCATCGCCGTTTGTCCGTTGCCTTGGAATGCTACTGAGCGGCGACACCATGGACGTGTTTAATTTCCAGGGTGAACCAATTCGCGACGACACATTCCTGTTGCTGATCAACGCGCATTATGAGCCGATCCCCTTCGTTCTCCCGGGACAGGAACGCATCGAGTGGCAACTCATTCTCGACACCACGGACCCAAACGGTTTCTTGATGGAGCCGAGAAAATTCGCCTCCGGCGACGATGTCGATCTTGGCGGGCGCGCTTCGTGCCTGCTTCAACTGGTAAGTGGCGCGCAAGCGCAGGCGCGCGAGGAATCGTGGAAAAAACGCCATGTCGAGTTTCCCGCGCTGAGCGCAGAGGAAGAACGCGCTCGCGGGAAATAGCGCGTTTGCAAGAAATCGGGCAGCGCAATCTTGCCGTCACAAACGAATCAATGGTAGAGTGTGATGCGCGCCTTTTGGTGCGCGGCCAATTTTTGGTCAGCGGTTCGCCATGACACCAACTTCTCTCATCATCGTCACTGATCGAGGCAGTTTGAAAGCATACCGGGTGAATGAAACACCCACGCGCGGGCCGAGCTTGCAGCTGGTGCAAGCGTTCAATATCACGGACGCGCACGGCAGGCTCGTGGACAAGGTGAGCGATTTAGCCGGACGATTTCCGGTGAGCGACGGTGCGGGCGGGCGCCACGCAAATTCGATCGCGGAGCGGACGCAGCTCGAAACTGAAACCGACCGCCGCATTCATAAAGAGCTGGCCGATCAAATTGTGAAAATTGTCTCGAGCAACGGGAAGGAAGGCTGGTCGTTTGCCGCGCCGGCGGAAATTCACACGGCGATTGTCGATCTGTTACCTGCAGCTGTGCGCGACCGGATCGTCGAGCACGTGAAATCCGATCTGGTCAAAACTGAGCCGGCGAAATTGCCGGCGCATTTTCGTTCGCTGCGGCAGATTTGAACCGTCGTGCACACAAGAATTGTCATCCCGAACGGAGTGAGGGGCCTCACACAGATTCGTGGATCACGCAATCAACGCCCGGCGCTTGTCGCTTCGAGTGAGAGGTCCCTCGCCGTCTGCACGGCTCTGGATGACATCGCGTTGTTTTTTTATCGCGCGCTCTCACATCGGAGTTTAATTTGTTATCCAATCAATTATGCAACTACCTGTTAAGATCACTTATCGGGGTCTGGAAAAATCAGACCAGATCGACAATCTCGTTTTGGATTATGCAGCGCGTCTGGAAAAATTTTGCGACCACATCAACCGCTGCGATGTCGCCATCGAGCAAACCAATCACACCCATCAAAAGGGAAATCCGTATCGCTGTCGCATCGATGTGACCGTTTCACGCGGCCACGAGCTGGTGTCTGATGAAAGACAGATGGACAACGGCACCCATCAACCGCTCAACAAAGTGATCCACGACGCTTTCAAGACGATGGAACGGGAGCTGCGCCGCGTCGTGGACAAACAAAGACGTGACGTAAAGACCCACGCCGATTCGCGCTCGCCGAAGTGACGAGATAGGAACTCAGCCACCGCTGGGCGAGAACATTGCGAACATCGGCGGGCCTGGCTCGGATTGAAGGGTTCTAATCTTGTGATAGCTAGTACTGCGGCTCGCCATCCGGATGCCGCAGATTACTGGGTCGTGACCCGATTTCCTCCCGTTGCATTAATCGTGCCCTGCATTGGGCCGGGATGAAAATTGCACTGATAGGTGTATGTGCCCGCTACACGAACACGGTAGCGGAAGATGGTATTCGTTGAATCGATCGGTCTATTCCATGGCCTCGCTCCCGGAGGCACGGTTAGCGATGTGGTCGTATGCATTCCACTTCGCCACCGCCAGATGATTACATCGCCTACGGCCACATTCAGATTGGCCGGCGTGAACGCGAAGTCCGACACACCGACTCTCCACGTTGCCGCGAAGCTGCCAGACATGCTGCTGAGTAAAACTGCGGCGACAAGAAGTAACTTTTTCATAGCTATTTCTCTACGTAGATTATGGCACGATTGCCAGGAATATTTTCAACTGACAACGTGTGATAAGGTAACAAGGTTGTTACTTTTAAGACAACGTGTCTCCCCCATCGCTCGTCGCGGTGGCTCGAGAGTTGAGTGGCTTTATTTGGCCATCATGCGCGGAGCGGCTTGATTTTCATGCAGCCCTCAGCCACACGTCTCAGCCGGGCGCGGAGAAAAATGCGCTTTACGAGCCTTGCTTTTATTCACTCCTTATCTCCACGAGTTCCACTCTGTCTCCGGTTACGGCGTCAACCCGCCAGGGCATTTCCAACGCCTGGGGCGTAGAACTTGTCTTCCAGCAGGGGAACAGAAAGGGGAACCCGCTTTGAGGGAACTAAAATCACTTTGGAACGTGGGCGCTGCCCGGCATCTAACCTGCTCCGAATGCCCTTCGCGTGCGTCGGCTTAGATTGGGCGCGCCCTCAAGTTCCTCTTCCTGTGCTGATCGCATTGATCAAATGGTCCTCCCGCCACGGCGGGATGGACGGATAGGAGTAAGAGCCGCTGGAA
>JBKOXU010000139.1:0-10644 GCA_046725095.1 Verrucomicrobiota bacterium | reverse complement strand
GCATCCAACAAAAATCTCGCTCCGCTGCGCAACAGAATTCGCCGTCGCATCATTCCTTATTTGGAGAAAACGCTCAGCCGCAGCATTCGGCAGAATATGTGGCGAACCGCTGTCATCGCCGCCGAAGAAGAGAATTGGATCGAAGGCCACATGCCGGTTTTGGCCGATCATGACGCCCACGTGAGCGTGCGAGATTTCCGGGACCTGCCCACTGCGCTCCAGCGCAGAGCAATCTTGAAATGGTTGCGCGCACAAAACGTTTCGGAGATTGGATTCGAGGTAATCGAGCGTGTGCGCTCGCTGCTTGATCCAACCGCACGCGTCGCAAAGGTAAATCTTCCGCAAGATCGACATGCCCGTCGTCGCGCGGGCAAGCTTTTCATCGACCTGTAGTCGTCGCCCTCTGGGCGATGCGACGCACGCGTATTAAGCACGTCAGCGCCGCACTTCCCGGAGGGAAGCGTCTACAGCAATCTGTGAAAATCTGTGTAATCTGTGGCTGAACTGATTTTCCAATGTCTTCCGAGATCCGCGTCCGTTTCGCCCCCTCGCCTACCGGCTATCTTCACATCGGCGGCGCACGAACGGCGCTCTTCAACTGGCTCTTTGCGCGGCATCACGGCGGCAAACTCATCTTGCGCATTGAAGACACGGACAAGACGCGCCATGTCGAAGAAGCGACGGCCGCAATTTACGATGGCCTTAAATGGCTCGGCGTGAACTGGGACGAGGGCCCGCGCGTCGGGGGAGATTTCGGGCCATATTTGCAAAGCGAGCGGACAGAACTTTACGCGCGTTACCTGAAGAAACTTCAAGACGCCGGCCACATCTTCGAAGATCAGGGAGCATTGCGCTTCCGTTCGCCACGCGAACAGGTCGTGGTCGACGATCTCGTCTGCGGCAAGATCGATTTCGATCTCACGAATCCCGGAACACATCCCGACATGACCATCCGGCGCCCGGATGGCTCATGGATTTTTCATTTCGTGAATGTGATCGACGACCTCGAGATGAAAATCTCGCACGTCATTCGCGGCGAAGACCACCTGTCGAATACGCCAAAGCACATCGAAATTTTTCGCGCGCTCGACGCGACGCCTCCGCATTACGCCCACATCCCGCTGATCCTAAACAAGGATGGCTCAAAGATGAGTAAACGGGATGAAGGGGCGCGCGTGGAGTACTACGTCAGGCGGGGCTATATCCCGGCGGCTGTTCGCAATTACCTTTGCCTCCTTGGTTGGTCGCCGAAAGATAATCGGGAGAAAATCGACATCGAAGAGATCGTCCGCATTTTCGATCTCAATAATGTCGGGCGCAGCCATGCCACATTTGATCCCGATAAATTGCATTGGTTGAACGGCGAATATGCACGCCAGCTGAGCGACGCCGAGTTTTACGACGTCGCCGTTGCGAGGCTGAAGTCGAGCGGCGTGAAACTCGATAATTACCCGGAGCAATACATTCGCGCCGCCCTGCAAACGTGCAAAGGCAAGATCAACACCTTCGACGAGCTGCCATCATATTGCGGGTTCTATTTCACAGACGATTTCGACTACAACCCGGAAGGCGTCGCAAAACATTTCACCGACGAGAACAAGCCGCGGCTCAAAGCTGTTCGCGACGCGTTGGGTGCGCTGGACAAATTCGACGCCACGCAAATCGAGGCAGCGTTCAAATCGACAGCCGCCAAGCTTGGCGTCAAGGTCGGCGCGCTTGTGCATCCGACCCGGCTCGCCGTCACTGGGAGCAACGCCGGCCCGAGTTTATATCATCTCCTCGAAGTTCTCGGGAAAGAGAAAGTCCTGGCACGAATCGATCGCGCGCTTTCGATGTTCTGAATTACTTCTTCGCCTCTTTCGCCCACGTATCTTTCAACGTGATCGTCCGGTTCCAAACTTGTTTCTCAGGCGTGGAATCCGGATCCAGCGCGAAATAACCGAGACGCTCAAATTGATAACGCTCTTCCGGCCGCGCGTTCGCAAGCGAGGGTTCACACTTTGCCGTCAGCACTTCGAGCGAGTGCGGATTGATGAACGATTTGAAATCGCCTCCGGCGCCTGTAGCGCCGGAGCTTTCAGCGGAGGCGGAATCGGGTTCGGGAACGGTGAAGAGCCGATCATACAATCGGACTTCCGCGTCGACGGCGTGCGCCGCGCTTACCCAGTGGATTGTGCCTTTGACTTTGCGATTGGAAGTCGCGCCGCCGGACTTGCTTTCAAGGTCGACACCGCATCGAAGCTCAGTCACGTTGCCGGCGTTGTCTTTGATCACTTCATCGCATTTGATGATGTAAGCGTATTTGAGACGCACCTCGCCACCCGGTCGCAGCCGGAAATATTTTGGTGGCGGAGTTTCCATGAAATCGTCGCGTTCGATGAAAAGCTCGCGGCTGAATGGAACTTTGCGTGTCCCGGCGTTTGCATCTTCAGGATTATTAACGGCACCCAATTCTTCGACCTGATCTTCGGGATAATTCGCGAGCATAACTTTGATTGGCCGCAGCACAGCGAGCCGGCGGGCGGCGGTGCGATTGAATTCATTGCGCACCGTGTGCTCAAGCAACGCCACGTCGGTCATGCTCGGATATTTCGTGATGCCTATGTTGTAGACGAACGTGCGCAACGCGCTCGCGGTCACGCCCCGCCGGCGTAACCCGGAAATCGTGAGCATACGCGGGTCGTCCCAGCCGTTCACGAGCTGCTCGTTCACGAGCTGGATGAGCTTGCGTTTACTCATGATTGAGTACGTGAGATTAAGCCGCGCAAATTCGTATTGATGCGGACGCGGCTCGGCCAGTTCGAGCGCGTCGAGGATCCAATCGTAAAGCGGCCGGTGCACTTCGAATTCAAGCGTGCACACCGAATGGGTGATGCCCTCGATGTAATCACTGAGTGTGTGAGCCCAGTCGTACATCGGATAAATGCACCATTTGTCGCCCGTCCGATGATGTGACGCATGCCGGATACGATAGAGCACCGGATCGCGGAGCCAGACGTTCGGCGCGCTCATGTCGATCTTCGCCCGCAGAGTGTGAGTATTATCCGCGAATTCGCCTGCTTTCATTCGGCCCAGTAAATCGAGATTTTCCTCGACCGGTCGAGTGCGGAACGGACTTTCCTTTCCAATACGCCGGTATTCGTCCGTTTGCTCGGGCGACATGTCGTCCACATACGCCCTACCCTTGCCCACAAGGTCGACTGCGTATTCGTAAAACCTGTCGAAATAATCCGAGGCGTAGAGCGGCGCGCCGCCGATATTCTTGTCCGCCCAACCGTTGATCAGCCAACGCACGTCTGCCATGATGGAATTGACGTACTCGGTCTCTTCTTTCGTCGGGTTCGTATCGTCCATCCGCAGGTTGCAAATACCGCCGAACTCGCGTGCGATGCCGAAATTAAGGCAGATCGACTTCGCGTGGCCGATGTGGAGATAGCCGTTCGGCTCGGGCGGAAAACGCGTCTGAACGCGTTCGTATTTCCCAGCCCGAACATCCTCCGCCACAATGTCGCGAATAAAGTCCGAAGGAACGGCAGTTTCCGTCGAAGTTGTCATTGTAAACGCGCGAAGCTACAGACGAACGGACAGATCGACAACTTTCGAATCGACTCAGATTCCGGGGAGCGCAGGCTGCCAGCCTGCAGTCGTCGGCAGCTTGCCGACGACATCTTGCGCGCGCGCAATACTCCCTCACGCGAAGAACTTTTCGGCAAGCTGCCGAAAAGAACAGGCTGGCAGCCTGTGCTCCCCGGAGCTCTGCGGCCAATGCGCATTGCGTCGCGCCCGCTCAACGTTCAAGATGTCCACGGGATGGCCAAAGCCTATCAGGTTCGATGAAACAGAGGTCCATCACTGAGCGTTACACGCTCGCCGATTTGGAAAATTGGCGCGCGGCGGCGGGCGATGTCGATCCGCCGATCCGGCTCGCCGTCTTCGGCGATCCCGTCGCGCATTCGCTGTCGCCACAAATGCAGAACGCAGCATTGCGCGCCTGCGAGATCGGCATGCAGTACGCGCGCTTTCATATCCGGGCCAATGAATTGAGATCCGCCCTGCGTTTTCTGCGCCACCTCGATTTTATCGGAATCAATTTGACTGTGCCGCACAAAATCGCCGCGCTCGCGCAGATCGATGAGACGGATGAATCTGCGAGTCGCGCGGGCGCCGTAAACACAATCCATGTTCGGGACAAAAAGCTGATCGGATCAAATACTGACGGCGAAGGTTTCTTGCGCGCCGTTCGCAACGAATTCTCGGTCGATGTGCGCGATCTGCGGGTGATGCTTGTCGGCGCCGGAGGCGGCACTGGCCATGCGATTGCCTGGCAATGCGCGCTCGAGAATTGCGAACGCCTGGTCCTCGTCAATCGCACGTACGAAAAAGCCCAAGCGCTTGCGGAACAGCTGCGGCCGTACTTTGCCGGACCGCGTGTGCTGGGGCCCGCGGCGCGCCTCGAAGCGGTAGTGTTGGAGGAAGCGGCATTGCGCGCCCAAGTTGCAGACATCGATCTTATTGTTAATGCCACGCCGTTGGGAATGAACCCGAGGGATCCCAGCCCGATCTCGGCGCGGTTGCTCGCGCCGCATCACATGGTCTTCGATTGCGTATATGGTCCGGCGAAAACCTCTTTGCTGCGCGCAGCGGATGAGGCTGGCGCGCGTGGCGCAAACGGACTATCGATGTTGCTCCATCAAGGAGCACTTTCGTTTTCCATCTGGTTCGATCGCGACGCACCCATAGACGCGATGCGTAAAGCACTGTAGCACGCTATCCGACGAATGATTCGCAAGTGCAACGGGGAGCGCGAGCATTCTGCTCGCCCCCATCCGGCATGTTGCCGGATGGCCCGGGTCGCGTCCAAGTGCGAACACGTGTTGGCGGGCTGGCCGGCAGAATGCCTGCCAGAGCGAGCAACATGCTCGCGCTCCCCGTTGAAATTCGCTCCGCTACAAGTCCGCTGTATTTGTAAATCGTAAGAAAACCACCATATTAGCCGATGGTAAGCGCTGGGATAAATTTCGGTACCGAAAGCATTCGTGCGACTGGCATCGATCTCGCCGAAGAACTGCAAGAGCTCAAGCGCGAGCGGAATGCCGTCATCCTCGCGCACAACTATCAAGTGCCAGAGCTACAGGATGCCGCGGACTTTGTCGGCGACTCGTTGGGCTTGAGTTATCAAGCGGCAAAGACGGACGCCGATGTCATTTTGTTTTGCGGCGTCCATTTCATGGCGGAGACGGCGAAAATCATTAATCCAACCAAGCGAGTAATTCTGCCTGATCTCGATGCCGGTTGTTCGCTCTCCGAATCGTGTCCGCCGGAAAAGCTGGCGCAGTTTCTGAAAGAGCATGCCGACAAAAACTATTACGTCATCGCCTACATTAATTGTAGCGCGGGCGTGAAAGCGCAGGCTGACGTCATCTGCACGAGCGGCAACGCCGATAAGATCGTGCGCGCCGCGCCGGCTGACCGAAATATTCTTTTCGTTCCAGACCAAAACCTTGGCGCGTGGGTAATGGAACGGACTGGGCGCAAGATGGATTTGTGGCAGGGCACCTGTTACGTCCACGTCGAGTTCACCGCGCGCAGCATTAACAGGATCCGCGAAGAATACCCCGATGCACCCGTGGTTGCCCACCCGGAGTGCACCTATGCCGTCCGCATGCTGGCCGATGAAGTCTGTTCCACTGAAAAGATGATCGCGTTTTGCAAACAATCGCCCGCGCAAGAAATCATCGTGGTGACCGAAGCGGGAATACTGCATCGATTGAAGAAAGAAATTCCCGGCAAGACATTCATTCCCGGCCCCACCGACAACTGCTTTTGCGGCGAATGCCGGTTCATGAAGATGAACACTCTCGAGAAGGCGTACGACGCGCTTCTGAACATGGAACCGGAAATCACTTTGCCCGAGCCAGTGCGCAAACGCGCGGAAACACCGATTCTGCGCATGCTCGAACTGAGCAAGTAGAATCGGTTACAAACCGTAAGAAGCCTAGCCAGCCGTTAAATGGATTGGCGGCTACCTCAGTGCGCAAGCCCTGGTTTTCCGCGCCAAGGCTGATGCTTCCGGTACAGGGCGAGGCGTTCACGCACATCTTTTCGAACCGGGCCATACTCGCTCTTCATATTAATTGCCTGGGTTTGAAATTTCACGGCTTTGTCGAAATCGCCACTTTCTGCATATGCAGCCGCAAGTGTCTCGATACGAGATGGCTCTTTCCATTGCGACAACTCGCATGCTCTCATGCCCATCCGAATCGCCTCTTTGCCATTGCGAAATGGAGCTTCCGGACAAATTGCCATTAGCCAGGCGAGACAGCCCAGTGCGTAATCATTGTTTGGGGAAAGCTGCAAGGCCTTTCTAAAACTAGATACGGCTGCTTTGTAATCATCTTTAGCAAGGTATGCATTGCCTCGCTCTGAGTAGTTCTCCGAATCTTTGGGAGCGATTTGGATAACCCGGTCATAATCAGCCATTGCCCTGTCGAATTTCTCAAGATTTTCGTAGGCTCGAGCCCTATTTCCAAATGTGCTCGCGCTCCTTGGATTGAATCGGATTGCTTCGCTATAATTTGCGATCGCTCTGTCGAACTGGCCGATGTCAGCGTAGCAAGCGCCTCGGTTGTGATAGGCGTTAGCATATTTTGGCTTCAGCTGGATTGCCAGAGTCTCATCACGAAGTGCGAGTTTGTAATTGCGTTTGTTGCCATACTCGACGCCACGATTGATGTAAGCACTCGCGTACGTGAGGTCTAGCTGAATCGCCGAAGTGTAATTGGCGATCGCCTTGTCTGTGTTGCCGAGACGACTGTGGGCAACACCTCGATTAAAATACGCCAATGCGCTAGGAGAGGGTGAAGAGGCTCGCCGATCGCCGATTGATTGACCTTCAGCACCAGGCCCCGGAGATTCAGCGCCGGTCGCTTCGAACACCAGCGTGAACGAGCCAAGGCTCGCAATTATCCCGACAATGAATCTGCGATGCATAAATGGCGACGACGATTGCCTTGCCAAATCAGGTCTGGACTGGCAAGCGTTTTCGCCACGCGAAGTAAACCGACACGCCGCTTAGCACGATCAATATTCCAATGCCGGAAGTCGCCGGTGCGAGCCAGGCGAGATCGACAATCAGCAGTCCGGCAAGCACAATTGAGATAATCGGCACAAATGGATAGCTCCACGTGCGATACGGGCGCTCGGCCCTCGGAGATTTTTTCCGGAGAAGAATGACCGCCGCGACGAGCAGCAAATAGAAGAGTAGATCGGCGGAAACGATGTACTCGAGCAACTGCGTATAAACGTTCCCGTGCGTCACCTGGCCGGTGACTGGATTCGTCGTTGCCGTGCGCGGCAGTGTGAGAAACGCAGTCCATATTCCCTGAGCGACGAGTGCCGCGGCGGGCACATGCCGCGCATTGGTCGTTCCGACGCGGCGGAAAAACAAACGATCCCGTGCCATCGCGTAATAGACGCGCGCGCCCGCCAGGATGAGGCCATTGTTGCAACCAAACGTTGAAATCATGATCGCAGCCGCCATGCACATTGCGCCGGGATGGCCGAAGAGGGCATTCATCGCCGCGACGGCGACCCGATTTTGCGGCGCGTGCTCGATTCCCGACAACGGCAAAACAGCGATGTAAGCGAGATTAGCGAGCAGATACAAAACCACCACGATCCCGCAGCCGGCGAGCAAGGCGCGCGGAAGATTTCTTCCGGGATCGCGCACTTCGCTGCCAATGAACGTGACGTTGGTCCAGGCCGTTTGGGCAAAAAGCGGGCCGACCATCGCTTTGCCAAAAAGAAAGGCAAGCGCAAGCGCGCCAACGATGCCGAAACCTGGCTGCGCGATTTGCGGGCTCCATCCATTTGCCCATGAATCCCACCACGCGGATGAACGTGCGGCGCTGTTTACGCTCCAGCCAAGCGACAAGCCGATCACTACTACTCCCGCGAGCGCCGCCGTCTTCGCGAACGTAAATGTGTTCTGCACGAGCTTGCCGATCTCGAGGCCGCGCGTGTTGGTCCAGGTCAGCAAGGAGATCAAAGCGATCGCGATCAATTGCTCAGTCGATAAACTGATCGCGTAGTGAGGGCCTAACGGAATTGGTCTCACCAGGTAATTCTCCGGCCCAACTGCCGGAACAAAGACGCCGAGAAATTTCGCAAACGCGATTGCGACCGCGGCGATCGTTCCGGTTTGAATCACGAGGAACAGAGTCCATCCGAACAGGAAACCCACTGACGGCCCATAGGCTTCTCGTAGAAAAACATAAACGCCGCCTGCGCGAGGCATCATGGTCGCAAGCTCGGAGCAGCAAAGCGCTCCGGTGATTGTCATCAATCCGGCCACTGCCCATGCCAGCAGAAGCCAGCCCGGAGCGCCAATTAATCGAGCCGATTCGGCCGAGGTGATGAAAATGCCCGAGCCGATCATCGAGCCGATCACGATCATCGTCGCGTCGAGCGGTCCAAGGGCGCGAACCAGCCCGGATTGTTCTTTATTGTCGACCTTGTTGCTCACATCGGCCTGTGCGGCGCGCTGATCGTGACGCCGTGAGACTCGAGTTGCGATCGCAATTCACGCGCGAACTCGACGGCACGGGGTGTGTCGCCGTGAACGCAAATCGTTTCGGCGCGCACATTGACATCATCGCCTTCGACGGATCGGACCTTGCCCTCCCGCAACATTCGCAAGACGCGCTTGGCTGCTTCAACCGGATCGGTCAACAACGCATCCGCTCGAGTACGCGGAACAAGCCGCCCATCGGACAAATAATTGCGGTCGGCAAAAACTTCGCGTGCAATTTGCAACCCCTGCGCCTCACCGGCACGGGCCAGTTCTGTGTTGTCCGGGGCAAACAGAATCAACCTTGAATCGACTGATCTGATGGCCCGCGCGATCGCATCGGCCAGTTTTTCATCGCGAACCGCCATATTGTAAAGGGCACCGTGCGGTTTGACATGGTTAGGTTGCATTCCGGCCGCCGTAGCGATCGCCTGAAAAACGCCAAGCTGATAGACTATCCCCTTAAAAACGTCCTCCAAGCCAACCTTGAGTTCTTTTCGCCCGAAATTTTCCCGATCAAAAAAGCTGGGATGCGCTCCAACAGCCACTCCGTGGGCCTTCGCCCCCAAGACCGCGGCGTGCATCGTATCGGCATCGCCGGCGTGAAAGCCAGTGGCGATGCTGGCCGAGCTGATGAGCTCGAACAACTCGGCGTCGTGCCCTGCGCCTTCGCCAAGATCAGCGTTAAGATCGACACCCAAATTCATATGGCGTGCAAGCTTAGGCCAATGCGAAACCGCTTCAGCTCGCTCTTCCGTTCAAGCAAGAGCCGGTGCGCATCGGCCAGCGAAACTTCGGAAAAACGAACATGATCGCCGGCGCGCAGTTGTGCAGCGATCCCAAGATCGACCGTGATCACATGCGCGATTTTCGGATAACCGCCGATAGTTTGGCAATCTTCCAAAAGTAAAATCGGCTTTCCGCTGGAGGGCACTTGAATCGTGCCGGGCGCAACGGCTTCAGAGATAAGATCGACATCGTTGTTCCGTCTTAGCTCGGGACCATCGAGGCGCACGCCCATGCGATTGGAATCGGTGGAGACGACGAACGCTTCGCTCGTAAAGCGTTGGATTGTTACATCGTTAAACAAGTCCCAGGCAGCACCGCGCACAAATCGAAGCACTGGAGTAGAAACTGCTGTTTGCGACCACGTTTTGGATGCGCTCCAGGAAGAAATCCTTTCTGTAGCCGGGATCGGTGATCCCGGTCGCGCGCCGAGCTGAAAGACATCACCGTCGCGCAATGCGCGGCCCCGAAACCCACCGAAATTTGCTCGCAGATCCGTAGAACGACTGCCGAGCACAATCGGAACATCGACTCCGCCGGAAATCGCCAGCCAGGACCGGCAACCAATTTGAGGCCGGCCGAATTTCAATTCTTCACACGCTTGCAGACGCGTTGCGTGCCCGGCTGGCAGTGATCTCGATCCAATCTGGACATCGAAGTCGCCGCCGCACCACGCGACAATGCGTTCGTCGGCAAACTGCAACCGCAACCCGCCAAATGTGATTTCGAGCCCCGCTGCCGATTCATCGTTGCCGACAAGAAGATTCGCCACGCTCAACGCGAAGACATCAAGGGCGCCAGCGAGCGATACGCCGAACTGGCGATAGCCGGTGCGGCCAAGATCTTGCACGGAGGTCAGAAAACCGGCACGGGTGATAGTCGCTGTCATTCCGATCGAAGTGGAGGAATCCCAAATTGTGACCTCAAAGGTAACGCAGTGAGATCCCTCGACTGCGCTGCGCTCCGCTCGGGATGACAGTGCTTCATTGAGTCAGCGCCTCAAACTCCTTCCGCGTGATTGCGCGAAAACGGACGCGATCTCCAGCGTGCAAAAAGGCAGGCGGAGTTTTTTCGGGATCGAACAAGTGCAACGGCGTACGCCCAATGAGATTCCAGCCGCCAGGCGAGCGCAGCGGATAAATTCCCGCTTGCGCGCCGCCGATCGCTACCGAGCCGGCGGGAATTTCCTTTCGCGGCGTGGCCCGTCTCGGCGTCGCCAATTCCTTCGGAAGCCCTGCCAGAAATGGAAACCCGGGAACGAATCCGATACAGCTAACGCGATACTCGGC
>JBKOXU010000022.1:0-13180 GCA_046725095.1 Verrucomicrobiota bacterium | reverse complement strand
TCGGACAAGACGTTCGCTTCCCACCAGCCGCCGTAGATTTGCTCGAATGAGAATGGTTCGATTCTTTCGACGATGCGGCGTATTGCAGCGGGTCCGAGCGGAATCAGGTTCGGATAACTTCGCATAAAGCTGACGTAACGGCGGTCCTGCACAACGGTAATGATGTCGCCCGTGAACAGCGCGCCTTTGCCATTGGCGCCCGGCGGGCAATGCAGCACGGTGCCGCCTTCAAAATGACCGCCGCAATTGATGAGTGTGAGATCATCCCAGGGCGAAAAGGTCGCTCCTTCCCAAAATTGAATGCGCGGACTTTTGCGCATGACCCATTCGCGATCGGCGGCATGCAAAAATATCTGCGCATCGAATCGTTCAGCCCACTCAATCATCGACGAGTAAAAATGCGGATGCGAAATGGCAAGGGCGCGGATGCCGCCGCGCGCGTTTACCTCGGCGATGGTTTGTTCGTCCAGCAATGAAATACAATCCCAGAGCAGATTTCCGCCGGGCGATTGCAAGAGCAATGCACGTTGGCCGATTGCGAATTCCGGTTCGGTGCCGATCCCGAGAAGGCGGGGCACTTCATCTTCAATTCGGTTGTGATGATCACGCGCGAGCCGATCAAGCGTGGTCCATTCCTGACCGCCATGACGAACGAATTGCCGTTCGTCCTTGCAAATGGGGCAGGAGGACGGCGGTTGTGCGCTCTCTTCAAACTGCGTTCCACACTGGATGCAGATAAAGGTTTCCACGGTGTAGTGAGCCTAACCCGATAATCGCCGCCGGGAAGGAAACCGATGTAGAGGTGCTCCTGCCAAGCACCTGACTAATTGGTTTTCGGCGTTTGGCACAAACGCCGCTACAAGCATTTCTGTCCGTTAGTCTCTATGCCGAATCGAGCCGGCACCGCTGACATGTTTCTCGACTGTCTTCGGATTGCCGGAGTAAGTGACTTTTCCCGCTCCTGTGATTGCCACTTTCAACGTCTCGCTGACCGCAATCTCGGCGTCAGCTGCGCCGGTGGTGGAGATTTCGGCGGTGCTGGTTTGCAGACCGCTGGCATTTAACTCACTTGCGCCAGTCATGTCCGCCAGGAGTTGGTCGATGCTGCCATCGAGTTTGATTTGCGATGCGCCAGTTGCTTCAAAAGCAAATTTCTGTCCGGAGAGCTGGTTTGCCGTGAGCTTTACAGCGCCGCTGATCCGTGCGCCCGCTCGCGTAGGGCTGGAAATCACGACCTTGATTCCGTGAGTCGGCCAAATTTGTTCCCGCGTGCGCAAGCGAAGCGTGTCACCGTCGACGTGACTGTCGATGTAAGGAAGAAGATTTTCATCTGTCGTGATACGGAGAGCAGGCGCTCCATTTTGCCATTCAATTGCGAACGCACCGCTTGCGTAAATGTTGGCAAAGGCGCTGATCGTGCGTTCATCGGTTTTGATATTGCCATTGCCCCGGATTCCGACCCACCGGCATCCGGCGGCCAGAACGACGCAGGCGAAAAACAAGATGGTGATCTTCTTCATTGGAAACATGCCTCCTGTTATTGGGATGCAGCGAGCGTTCGGTTTGGATTCAAGAAATTTCTGAGGAGGTTGTTGTAGCCGGGGGCGTTGACCCCGGCCGCGTTCAACGAACGCGGCTACAGCTCACTTCACAATCTTTAGCTTCAGCGCTTCTACCAGCACGTCGTTCACATAGAACTCCGCGCGATAATCGCCGGGAGCCCAACCATCCTGCGGCCGAGATAACGTAAATTCTCCATGAGCGGTTGGGTTTTCGGCGATCGCGGAAGCTTCATCTATTTTGTAGTCCGGCGGAAAATCTTCGCCGATATTTTCAGCGATCCAAACG
The DNA here is from genome assembly GCA_046725095.1 of Verrucomicrobiota bacterium. Classification (GTDB taxonomy): domain Bacteria; phylum Verrucomicrobiota; class Verrucomicrobiia; order Chthoniobacterales; family UBA10450; genus Udaeobacter. Next base: position 11,332 of record JBKOXU010000022.1, on the reverse strand, counting down.
GCGCGCACTTTTGCGCCTTCCCGGAGACGTTTCCCTTGCCAACGCGCATAAATCTGCGGCGTATCGGCTGAGAATATCGTGCTCGCTTTGCCATGCCGCTCCTTCACAAGACTCACGGAGAGTTGCTTCGGCGCCGCCTCGGGTTTCACCTCCGGCCGGCCCATCGACCTGGGTGGTTCTGCCAATTCGAGTGAGATGCGCTCAAGCAAATCGCCGTTTGTAGCGCGCATTGTTGTGACGTCTTTCACTATTCCAGTGCCGGCCACGAACCAGCGGTCAATCGTCATCGGGCTGGGCGATGTTTGCTCGCTGCGGATACGGAACGCGTGAAATTTTCCAGCCGGTACCTGGACGTCTTCCTCTCCCGTCACCTCATAATGCTGCCGGACTTTCAGGTCGCCGGCCTGCCCCTCGAAATTCCAGCTGGCGCCCCGCTTAAGCGGTATGGCGATCATGGGTTGCGGCGGACTAAATTTAACCAATTCGCCATCCAGATTAATCCGCGCCCAACAAAGCACCCCGTGTTCGTCCACGGTAAGAAGGTCTGTATTTGTGATCATGCCGGCGCGGTGCATTTCGAATTTGAGAAGCTCCTTCCCGTCGATGTTTTCTGTTCCCTCAATGCGATACATGACTCCAGTTCGAAATTTGCCGTCAGGATCTGGCTTAAGATCGGGAACACTGAGTCCAGCGCTCACTTCCTGAGTCATGTCATATCGCCAGGTTGTTCCCGGCATAGTGGGGATGAGGGGAGCGGCGAGTGCGGTTGCCGCCGATACGAACAAGAATATCGACAAGCTACTTAGTTGCAGCGCGCCCTCGCAACGGCGAGCAGGCTGTGGTCGCACCCTGTCAAATCTGGGGAATTTGCGTAATCTGCGGCCACCCATGTCTCGGAAATATTGCACATCGATGTCGATCCTTGCTCTCGTTTTCTCGCTGCATGCGACCAGCTTCTCTTCCGATCCGCCGAAACCGGAGCGACATGTGGTGGTCGTCGTTTGGGACGGGATGCGGCCCGATTTTGTGAGCAAGGAAAACACGCCCGCGCTTTGGAAGCTGGCGCAGGAAGGGGTCATTTTCCGAAATCACCATGCAGTTTATCCAAGTGCAACAATGGTAAATGGGACGGCGCTCGTCACAGGCATGTATCCGGGCAAAAGCGGCATCATCGCAAATCATGAGTACCGCCCGGAAATCGACCGTAAACGCCCAATCTATGTCGAGATTCCCGCGGTGGTGGAGAAGGGAGATCACTTGTCGGGTGGCAAACACATTTCCTTTCCGACCATCGCCGAGCTCGTCCAGAAGGCGGGCGGGCGCACCGCAATTGCGGCTGCTAAAACTGTCGGGCTTCTCCTTGACCGACGGGTTGCAGCTGCCGCTGGCAACGTGAATGGATCCGTCTCTCCCCTTACCGAAGAGGAGAGGATGGAGGTGAGGGGATCGACAACGCCTATTACCGAAAAAGCCACTGAAGCACAGGAACCAGGCATTTGGCACAAACGCCGCTACAACTTGCGAAGGGAGAGGCGAACAAATTCGGAAAACGACACCGAGATCCACTCTCAACGCGCAAAGAACTCCGTCACGCTTTTCGTGGGCAAGGCGCTCCCGCCTGACGCGCTTGCTCCCATCGTCGCCGCAGTTGGTCCGTTCCCATCTGCGTATTTGCAACAAGATGCCTGGACGACAAAAGCGCTGACGGAGTTTCTTTGGAAAGAGGGCGTGCCGGTTTTTTCGGTACTTTGGCTGGGGAATCCAGACCTTACAGAGCATGAATCTGCACCGGGTGCGCCTGCAGCGCTGGCTGCGATCGAATCCGCTGATGAGAACCTTGCGGCTGTGCTTTCAACCTTAGATCGAAGAGGGGTGCGCGAAACAACCGATGTGTTTGTCGTCTCCGATCATGGCTTCTCTACGATCGAACGGTCGGTTGATCTGCGGAAAATTCTCTGCGATGCCGGCTTCAGCGCGAAGACCGAGTTTGCGGACGAACCGAAACCCGGAGATATCATGCTAGCCGGAAACGGCGGTAGCGTTCTATTTTATATTGAGGGCCACGACGCCGAACTTGCGCGTGGTGTCGTTGAATTTCTACAGCAGAGGGATTTTGCCGGCGTTATTTTCACGAAAGAGGCAATGCCGGGGACCTTCGGTCTGGAACAAGCCAGGATCGACAGTCAACACGGACCAGACATGGTGATGGCTTTCCGCTGGAACGAAGAGAAGAATCAGTTCGGTATTCCGGGAATGATTGACGCCGATTGGCAACGCGGAGCAGGGAAGGGGACACATGCCACGCTCAGCCGATTCGACATGCACAATACGTTGATCGCGGCCGGGCCGGATTTCCGCCGCGGTAAGATGGTCGATTTGCCAAGTGGGAATGTCGATCTTGCGCCGACGATTCTCCGCATTCTGGGAATCACACCACCACAGCAATTGGATGGGAGAATTCTGTCTGAAGCGATGGTCAGCATCGATCCCGCGACTCCAGGATTGAAGCCCGAAACCAAAACAATAGAGGCTTCAAACGATTTTCCGTTGGGAACCTGGCGACAATCGCTGCAAATTTCACGCGTCGGCTCCACAATTTATTTCGATGAAGGCAATGGCGCATTTGCTCCGAGGTAGGGACGGCGCGTTGCGCTGTCTGGACATCGTAGTGCGATCTCCTTGGCATTGATTGCCTTTGACCGGGCTCGTCGCTAGCCTCGCCATCGTGCTTCGCTGCGCCGGCCGCATCGTGACAATCAGCGCGCTTTGTTGCGCGATCGGGTTGCATTGGATCGCGCTCCAGTCGCTCGCATGGGCGACGATGATCATCGATTACTCGAAACGCGCGCCGCTATGTCAGGCGATTACTCAGACGTTTGATGGCAGCCATCCGTGCTCGCTTTGTCATGCGGTGAACGCTGGCAAGAATTCGGAAAAGAAGTCTGATCTTCAATCGTCCGCGCCAAAAATCGACATGATTTGTGTGCCGTCATCTGGGCGTTTGATACGCCCGTTTATTCCTTTCGAATACGCGGTCCGCGATTTTTGCTATTCCGAAATCGGGCGATCTCCGCCTGTACCGCCACCGCGTTCACTCCTTAGTTAGTTCGCGTTTGATTCGGCTGCGCCGTGTGCATGCACGGGTCGTAGCTTCGTGCGCATTACAAACTCGGCAACCGCCGCGCAGAAGCGCAGCGTTGTTTCCACTTTCGGAGGATCGAAATGAAATTTTTGTCTTTGCTTTATTTGCTGGTCTTTGTCGCCGCGGGTGCGGTCAGAAGCCGCGCCTGCGATCTTTGCGGCTGTTACACACCTCAGCTTAACGCGATGCCGGGAATGGAATCGACTCCTCCTTTTCCCTGGCTGGCGGGCTGGTACGCAGCGGTCGGCGAACAGTTCACTCGCTTTGCCACATTGCAGTTGGAAGGAGACGAAATCGCAAATCCAACCGGACAATACCTGAACAGTTCGATCACTCAGCTTGTCGCTGGCTACGACATCAGCAGCCGGTTCGCATTACAGATCAACGTGCCCCTGATTTATCGCGAGTTTAAAAGGCCAGAAGGCTTCCAGATTGATCGCAGCACGATTTCCGGTCTGGGTGACATGTCGCTTCTGCTGAAAACTGTTGCTTTTCATTACGCTTCGCCTGCTCGAAGAAGTTTTGAGTTTCAAGGCAAGAATCCTGTAGCAGTTGAGCATGAACCGGATTTCACAGTCTCGGCCATTTTGCTTACCGGAACTAAATTCCCGACCGGTGACAGCAGCCGGCTTCAGGAAGAATTTCACGAAGTCGAAATCCCCGGCGCTCCCGAGAGCGGCATCCACGGCCACGATCTCACGCTCGGCACCGGATCGTACGACGGCATCTTTGGCGGGCAAACAGCGCTCCGTTACAGAAATTTCTTTCTTGAGACGAACGTGCAATTCACAGTGCGCGGCGACGGCACACATCAGTATCACTTCGCGAACGATTTACTTTGGAGTGGCGGGCCGGGCTATTATTTTGTCCGCCAACACGACACGATCGTCGGTTTTCAATTGGTTGCCTCTGGCGAATACAAAAATGTGGATCGCTTTCGCGGCAAAGAGGCTGAGGAGGCACCGGTATCACATCTGTTTTTCTTGGTCCGCGTTTAGTTGCGTCGCGTGGACGGTGGAGCGCAGAGCTTGCGGCAGATCTTCCCGTCGCCATTCACAATACCGCGCTACAAATCGTCCCCGACTACCGTTTGCATGCTGGAATTTCCGTGCAGTTTTAGCGATTTACGCGCCGCAGGCACTTGGCCACAACGCTATGACCAAGTAATCAGGCGCAGTTCGTGCGCTTGCATCAGATGTGAATGAGTGGGGACAACACGCACGCTAAAACCGTAGGTGCCGCTTTCGGCAGAGGGGACTGATCCCTGATAAATGTAATTGCCATCGCTATCTGCCTGGCTGCTTTGATTCAGGACTGTCGCTGTCGGATTGCGGAGGTCGCCGTTATCTACTTCGCCGTGGTATGCCTCAACGCGCACGTGTTTTGGATCGACTGCGCCGAGGTGAACTCGCGCACTGATCTGCAGGGATTCGCCGACCAAAATATTTTTCCGATCTTTGTTCCCTACCTGGACATCGAAGATCTGCACTTGCGGCCAATCTTTCCGCACCTGGGCTTTCCACTGGCTCAATTGCGTCGCTACGCCGCAACCGTCGCGAGCAAAATCTTCATACGATCGTGCGGCGGGAATATACAGACGCTCGGTATATTCCTTCACCATCCGTTGCGTATTGAACACGGGCGTGACGCTTCGAATCGATTCACGCATCAGTTGCAACCAGGCGAGGGGAAGCTTGCCGTCCGGCTTCGCGTAAAAGAGGGGAATGATCTGGTTCTCGAGCAACTGATAAAGACTGCTCGCGTCTACTTCGTTCTGAAATTCCGTTGTGCCATTATCGATTTCGGCACCGATCGCCCAGCCGTTGTTGCCGTTGTAGCTTTCGCGCCACCAACCGTCGAGCACGCTCAGGTTGATCCCGCCATTGGGCGCCGCTTTCATTCCACTGGTGCCGCTCGCTTCCAGGGGACGAAGCGGATGGTTCAACCAAAGATCGACCCCCTGAACAAGACGGCGCGCAATGTAGCTATCGTAATCTTCCAGGAAAACGATGCGATTTTCGACTCCGGCTTCGCGGCTAAATTTGTAAACTTCCTGAATGAGCGCCTTGCCGGCTTCGTCACGTGGATGCGCTTTGCCTGCGAAAATGAATTGCACCGGTCGCGTCGTGTCATTGAGCAATCGTTTCAGCCGTTCCTTGTCGTTAAACAAGAGCGTGGCCCGTTTGTAGGTAGCAAAACGGCGCGCAAAACCGACGGTCAAAATTTCCGGGTCAAGAATCCGATTCGCCTTGCGAATGGCTTCCGGCGATTCTCCCAGACGCTCGCGGCGCCGTCGCTCCCGTTCACGGACAAACTCAACGAGACGCAGTTTGAGTTTTTGATGCGTCTCCCAAAGTTGTGCATCCGGAATATCGATAACGCGGCGCCAGAAATCGGGCTCGGTCAGATGTTCTTCCCATGCCCCGAGGTGCTTCTGGTAAAGCGCCGAAAACTCGGGCGCCATCCATGTTTTAGTGTGAACGCCGTTGGTAATGCTGGCGATCGGGACCTCATGCATTGGCACACCTGCCCAGACATCTTTCCAAAGCGATCGAGTGACTTCGCCGTGTAATTTGCTCACACCGTTGGCGTGCCGGCTCAGGCGCAACGCAAGAATGGTCATGCTGAACGGGTCGTTTGGATCGACGCGCGTCTGGCCGAACGAGAACAGTTCGTCGAACGGAATGTTGAGTTCCGTGGCAAATGTGCCGAAATATTTTTTCATCATCTCGCGCGAGAAAGAATCGTTGCCGGCAGGAACCGGCGTGTGAGTCGTGAAGACGTTAGCCGCTGCTACGACCTGGAGGGCGGAATAAAAATCGAGCTTCTTCTGGATGATATTGAGGCGAATGCGTTCGAGTGCGAGGAACGCTGAGTGCCCCTCGTTCATGTGAAAGACATCCGGTTCGATGCTGAGCGCATTAAGCGCTTTCACGCCGCCGATCCCCAGCATGATTTCCTGACGCATCCGCATCTCGAGGTCGCCGCCATAAAGCTCAGCCGTGAGCAATCGGTCCTCGGCATTGTTTTCCGGCGTGTCTGTATCGAGAAGGTAAACGCTGATCCGGCCCACACATAACTCCCAAAGCTTGGCGAAAACTTCGCGATCCAGGATTGGCACCGAAATGAGCAGATTCGCGTCGCCACGACGGACTTCGCGGATCGGCAGATGATAAAAGCTTTGATTCAGACTGATCGCTTCCTGACCGCCCTCCTTATCGATCTGCTGTCTGAAATAACCATGCCGATAGAGCAGCCCGACTCCAACAAAGTTTAGATCAAGATCGCTCGCCGATTTGCAATGGTCGCTGGCCAGGATGCCGAGACCGCCGGAATAATTTGGAATCGATTCGTGAAAGCCAAATTCGGCGGAAAAATAGGCGATCGGGTTTTTGATGGCGCTGCCGGCTGCGGTTTTTCCGTAAGTGTCTTTGCGACCCAGATATTTCTCGAACGCCTCGAAAACCTGCTTTAGCTCGCGGAGAAAAGTCTTGTCCTGTGAAAGTTCTTCCAGCCGCGATTGGCGGGAGAGTTGCAGCATGCGGACTGGGTTGTGATTGGTCCGGTTCCAAAGCTCGGGATCGAGGTGTCGGAAAAGGCGGCGTGCAGAGGGCTCCCACGTCCACCAAAGATTGAAACTCAACTCGCGCAGCGGCTCGAGCGTCGCCGGCAAGGTCGGAGTCACGTTGTAAGTTTGAAAAGTCGGCATGCAGATTCCTGTAGCCGGGGTCGGTGACCCCGGTGGCCTCAAGACTCTAGGTTCGAGAAATTACTATTCAAATACCCCAAGCGAAACAGAGGCGCAGTTAATCAAGAAAACCTCACCGGGCAAGTTTTCCTGGCGGGGTTGGTCAGTCGGAGCCGGGGTCGTTGAAGCCAGCTACACGTCGCGGCGCAAGGATGAGCCCGAGAAAGAAGCCGGCGATTAATCCGCAAAGATGCGCCGCCATGCTGACCTGCGGCGTAGAAAGATCGAAGGCGGTTTGAATCACGATGATCATAAATATATTTGCCAGACGCTGCTTCGCGTGCGGCGCGTGACGATGACGCAGTAAAAATCCCGCCAACGCGCCGACGATCCCCATTATGCATCCCGACGCGCCGACGAGTTGACTCACCTGAACGAGACCGATCACTGTTAAGAGCACTACGCCTGCGCTCGAGGCAAGCCCGGAAATCAAATAACAGAGGATGAACCGCACCGCGCCGATCGATCGCTCCAGCGGCGGGCCAAGAACATAAAGCGCGAAAACATTGAAAAGCAGATGGGCGAAACCTCCGTGCAAGAACAGCGCCGTGAAAAGACGCCAGTACTCGCCTTGCACGACTACCGCGTACGGCTCCAGTGCGCCGATCTGATGTAGCACTTCAGGGTCGCTCCAATCACCGAACGAAATTTCGAAGAGGAATGCGGCCCCGTTCAGAAGAATCAGGGTCAAAACTGCAGGCGCATGCCGGAAATGAGGACGTCGAGCCTGCTGGGTGCTTTCGTCCTCGAATGGAACTGAGCCGAAAGCCGCTCGGTGGTTCTGACGAGCTTCCAAATGATGAAATAATCGAACCTGTTCGCGCAACTCAGCGCTCGGATGCAAAATTTGAAGGACTGCTCCAAGTTTTCTTGCTGATTTGTAGTCTCCCCTGGCCGCGAGCTCCGTCATTTTGCGCGATCCAATTGCCGGCAGAAAGAGGAGAGCGAACCAGGCCGCGCCTCCGATGTATCCGGCCGCGCCGCGCCAGAACATCCACGCGAAGCCGGTAATCAGGAGAACGACGAGCGCGGCGATACGCCAGCCACGAGTTCCACCGGGTCGCCATGCTCTCGCCAGGACAAGCAGAGGTGAAACTACCGCCAGAAAAAGAAAAATGTGATTCAGGTCCACAGAAGGAGTTAAAACGTTACAAGAATTACAAAGTTACATCGTTAAATCGCTACGGCACTCGGCTCGGTCGGTCCTTCTTTCCTTTGTGACTCTTTTAACGGTTTTAACAGTTTTAACATTTAGACCACGCCGTTCGAGTTGAACTTCCCCGAGGCACGTTCAACTTACGAATTGGCATGCGCATCACCGTTACCTACTATCTCGATGTCATCTCTTCGTGGTGCTTCTGGGCGGAGCCGGCCTGGGCGGAATTAAAAAAACGTTACGAGGGCAAAGCGGAATTCCTGTGGAAGATCGCCCTGATGGACAAGTCTGGTCTTCCGACATCGCGGGAGCAACATGAATGGTTCTATCGGCGCAGCGGAACGATCATGCGCTCGCCCTTCATGCTGAGAAGCGATTGGTGCGACCACAAGCAATCGGAATATCTTGCGCCAAACTGCGTGGCGGAAGCGGCCAAAGATTTTGGGATTGCAGACGATCGCGTACGCCTCGCGCTTGCCTATGCCGGGCTGCGCGAAGGCAAACATTTTGATGACTGGAAGATCGCCGCGGAGATTGGAGCGAAGGTGGCCAAGCTTGATGCAAACAAGTTGCTCGAACATGCGCGTTCGATCGTTGTCGAAACGCGCGTTCGCGCGGACACCGCCGATTTTCACTTGTTGCAAGTGACGCAGCGCCCGACTTTCATCTTTGACAGCGAGATTGGAGACCGCGCGGTCTTTTCTGGAATCGTCAGGCTGGAACCGTTTCTCGCGATCATGGACTCGATGCTCGATGACGCGGAAGCCTACACCGCATATAAAGCACATTTCGGCGAATCACCGAAAAGCTGACTAGACTTGATTAGAGTTGAGCAGCATGTGCCGGCAAAGATGAATTGGCGCCGTGGCATTACCATTGTGCAAATCGAGCCCTTCGTTCCAGCGTAAAAGCAAGATCGACACGTGATTGTCACCAGATTCGCCTTGCCAGCGCAAAAATGTTGCCTACAACTTCTTCTCGGCTTGCGATTATTAACGCGAGCACGTCATCGCGGTCATCGCAGCTGCGGCGGCGCCAGAGTGTTTCGACCAGTTCACACCGGTGAAAGTCGAAGAATTGCGATAAGGAAAAACGCGGCGTTGCGGCGCACTCCCGTTCCGCCGGCCAGGAGCTTGATTTAATCTGCAACAACAATTTCGTGTAAACGGTCGGATTCGCGCCCGCGAAGTCCGGGTCATTTTAGGGGGCACAGGCGAACAGCTCGGCGTCATGAAATTGTCGGATGCCTTGCGCAAAGCCCAGGGCATGGGCCTTGATCTGGTCGAGATTGCGCCCACGGCGAATCCGCCGGTTTGCAAAATCGTCGCGCTTGGGAAATTCCGATACGATATTTCCAAGCATGAGAGGGACAAGAGACCGGCAGGAGCGAAGCTGAAAGAGCTGAAGTTTCGCGTTAATATCGACGACCACGATTATCTGACAAAGATCCGTCACGGCGAAGAATTCCTCGATCGAGGGAATAAAGTCAGGGTCCAGCTGCAATTTCGCGGCCGGGAAATGGCACATCAGGAACTTGGCATGCAACTGATGGAAAAGGTTCGCGACGATCTCTCCAGCATGGCTCAAGTGGAAATGGAACCGAAGATTACCGGCCGGAACGTGACGATGACGCTTTCACCGTTGCCGGCAGGTCGCCGGAAACGGCGATTCGCTTCGCCGCCGAAAACAGCCGACGAAGGCGAACCCGCTGTCTCGCCGAACAACAGCTAGTCGGCTGACGCTTGTGACAGGGCAAGTCAGGGCGTCCTTGCGGCCGCTGGTGATGCCTTGGGCGAAGTCGCTGGTGGCGGCGGAGAAAACGGCGCAGTAAGAGCCTGTCGCTTTTCCAATCGCTCTTTGCGACTCTTCGCTTCTTTATTATCCGGATCGAGCTTCAAAACTTTCTCGGTGTCCACCATCGAATTTTTGAGGTCGCCTTTCGTTTCGTAGATGTAACTGCGGTAAAGGTAATATCTAGCCTCGTTCGGCTTGAGCTTGATGGCTTCGGAATAATCGGCGAGTGCTTTGTCATTATCATTTGTTTTCATTTCCACAGCCGCGCGTTGTTCGTAGATGCGCGCGTCTTCTGATTTATATTTGAGCGCTTCGCTGTAGTCATTGATAGCGTCCTGGAACCTCTGTTCACTGGCGGCCGCGTATCCACGCTGTTGATAAACCGTCGAGAGCTCATCCGCGTATTTGCGGTCCAGATCGGTGGCTTTACGAAGCAGTTCGATGGCTTTGTCCCAGTCTTGATTCTTAGAGGCCTCTGCACCCTCTCGTGCCAGCTTGTTTGCTTCCTTGGCATCTTTACTGACCTCTGCCTGGGATACCTGTGAAGCACAAAGCGCCAGAGCCGTGATCAGAGTAAAAGCAAAATATCTTTTCATGATTCTGTTGGACGTTAGTTTTCTTAAACAATTCGAAATTGAGGCTGCGAACAGTTGGCTGCAAGCGCAACCTTTACGTTTGCTCGGGAGAAGGCGCCTGTTCGATGTCGATCTTTGGCTCGGCCTCGGGTGAAGCGGGCTCACTCGGTCCCGGCTCGTCGACTCGTATGATCCGTAGAGCGCGGCCGGTCGTTTCGTCAATCTCGATCAAAGCGCCCCTTAGCCGGACTTTGCCAGCAGCGACCGGAAATGATGCTGGAAGATTTGAAACAAACCGGTTCATGATCGGTTCGATGGCGCGCCCGAGGATCGAATCGACCGGACCGCACATTCCCGCATCGCACAAAAATGCAGTGCCGCCGGGAAAGATTTGTTCGTCCGCTGTCTGAACATGCGTGTGAGTCCCGATCACAGCTGACACTTTGCCGTCGAGAAAGCGTCCGAGTGCGATTTTCTCGCTGGTGGTCTCGCCATGCGCATCCACGATAATGTTTGCCGTTTCCTGGCGCATCTTTGTCACTGCTGTTTCAAGCGCGCGAAATGGATTTTCCAAAATTGGCTGCATGAATGTGCGCGCTTGCACGTTAATCACTCCGATTTTTCCCTTGGCCGTTTCCAGAACGATCGATCCGCCGCCCGGCGCGCCATCAGGATAATTTAATGGGCGTAGCAGACGCGGTTCCAGAGCGAGGAATGAGACAATATCTTTTTGGTCCCAAATATGATCGCCGGTCGTTACAACCGACACGCCTGCTCGCAAGAGCTCGATCGTGATTTTTCCCGTTATCCCTCGACCGCCGGCTGCGTTCTCGCCGTTAACGATGACGAAATCCAATGCATGTTTTTCTTTCAGCTCAGGCACCCGGGCGATGACGGCTTTGCGCCCTGGTTCACCT
>JBKOXU010000107.1:0-5714 GCA_046725095.1 Verrucomicrobiota bacterium | reverse complement strand
AATTACGCCGCGGTCACCCGGCGCGCGGCGCGCGGCGACGTCAGGCCGCTGAAACAATTTTTTTCGCTCGCGCACGACGCCGATGGCGCGGCGGCGGAGAGTATCGGGGGCGTCCCCACTGTGGTCTATCACATTGTCGGCGACGAGAAGTTCGCAAAATTCCTTCTCGCTCAGCCGTTGCCGTATCGGATGATGGTGCGGAACCTGATCCTGAGCGATGGCCTCATGCCCCCCGCCAGCGTGTATCTGAGTCGCCATTTTCCGCTGACAGCCAAGGCCCTGTTTCAACGCGAGATGGTCGATTGGTTTTCGCCGAACGGTCATTATGCGATCCGCAAAGTCTTCTCCGACGAGTCGGAGCCGAGCGGATCGAAAGTGGAGCGTGCGGAATTGATCGAGAAGAAGAACGGCCGGGTGCTATTGGATCTGACACCCGATGACATCGGCACGGGCGCGCAGCGCGAAGGCGAAGCCCTCTGGTCGCCCGATTCGAAACGCGTCGCCTGCCTCTCGAGCGACTTGACCGAACAGCGCGGCAACTTGTTCAGCACACCGCGCCCGGCGCCGCACAAGAAACAGACCGCGGTTTACCAGCTCTCCGGCGATTCATTCACCCGCGTCGATCTACCCCTAAACGAAGTGCCCGGGCGCGAGAGCGACACTGAGCTGCAGCCGGCAATTCTCGGCCACGAATATACCGAGCCAGTGCGTTGGCAGAAGCCAAACGTACTCGTCCTCGAGAGGCACGAATACTACGAGACGCTGAAACCAACGGCGATCGGCGATGTAAAGTTCGAATCGATACACGGCTTCGACCGGCTGTATCAAATCACCGCCACCATCCACCCGGACGGAAAGGCGACAATCGTCTGGAAGCTCCGCAAAGACCGACCATGAACGCCAAGAGTCGTTTTGTCTTTATCCCGAAACCGCGCGCAATCCGATGCTTTCGCCGTTCCGCCGGATGTTAGCGATTGTGAACGCGGCGAAATCGGTCAGCCCTGCTTCATCCGTCCGCAGTGACTGTTCCATCCCCCTTGTAGCAACGACGCGGCCAACATTGCAGGCGCGCTCGGTTCTCACCAAAACCGAGTCGTCGGCTTCCCTAGACCGACTCGGTGCGAGCCGCACTGGCACTAAAGCTCGCGGCCTCCCGGCGTAAAGTTGTATCTCGGTCGCTGCCCGCGACTCTCGACCGTTACCTCACGGCTTAACCGGCCATGTCGCGATTCCCGATCGCTCCATTCGCGCCTGCGAACCGCTTGACATTACCCGGCGCGTCGAGCGACAAAGGAGCGCCGGATGAAGTTTCTCACACGTCGTTTCGCCCACGCTCCGGAGGGAGCAGCCGCGCTGTTCTTCATTCAGATCTTCGCGACGCTCGGCTTCGCAGTCCTCTACTCGACCCTGGTCCTCTACGCGACGAAGCATCTGCATCTCGGAGTAAAGGAGGCCACCACGTTGATGGGTGTTTTCGGCGCTTTCAATTACGGTCTGCACCTCTTCGGCGGTTACTTGGGCGGCCGCTTCCTTTCGAACCGCAAACTGTTCGTCGGAAGCATGGGACTGCAGGTGATCGGTTGCGCCTGCATCGCGACCGGCACTCTCGCGATGTTATACGTCGGTCTCGCCCTCTTCCTTACCGGCAGCGGCCTCAACGTCACTTGCATCAACATGATGCTCACGCAGCGCTTCACCCCGGAGGACCCGCGCCGCGAGGGAGCCTTCCTCTGGAACTATGCCGGCATGAATGTCGGCTTCTTCGTCGGGTTCAGCGTCGCGGGCTATTTCCAGGCGACCCAGAGCTACTCGAGCCTCTTCATCTTCGCTACGCTAGGCAACTTCGTCTCCATCATCCTTGCCGCGCTTACATGGAGAACGCTCGCCGACCGCAACACTACGCTGCTCGACGCAACGCCGAAGCAGTTCCAGCTGCGCCAGCTCGCCGGCATCGCCATTCTCATCGCCCTCGTCCCCGTTGTGTGGTTCATGCTCCAGCGGGCCGGAAGTACCGAGACGATTCTCAAGGCGATCTGCGGCGTGGTCGCGCTCGCGCTCATTTATCTCACAATCCGCCACCAGGATCGCCGCGAGCGGCGGAACATGACGGCCTACCTGATTCTGACCATCGGCTCGCTGATGTTCTGGTCGCTCTACCAGATGGCGCCGAGCGGCTTAATGCTGTTCGCGGTCCACAACGTGGACCTGATGATCGGTCCCGTGAAGATTCAGCCGCAGTGGATCCAGAACATCAACACCGTTTGCATCGTGCTCGGCGGGCCGCTGCTCGCGTCACTCTTCACCCGCATGCGCGCGCGTGGGTGGAGAATCGACATACCGAAGCAGTTCGCGGCATCGCTCCTCTTGATGGCGCTCGCCTTTCTCATTCTCCCGCTCGGCATCAAACTGGCGGGGGCCGATGGTAAGAGCGCGTTCGTCTGGCTGTTCCTGAGTTACGTGCTGCAGAGCATTGGTGAGCTGCTCCTCATGCCAATCGGATACGCGATGATCGGCAAGCTCGCACCAAAGCAATATCAAGGCGTGATGATGGGCAGCTGGATGCTCGTGACCGGCCTCGCGTCGCTCTTTGCAGGCGACTTTTCGGGAATGATCCCCGAGCCGACCGGCACCACGGCGGTCGCCACAAACCCCGGATACGCGAAGCTCTTCGCCGAGCTTGGCGCCGGCAGCCTTGCGGTCGGTATCGCGCTCGTTGTGCTGATTCCGTTCCTGCGCAAGCTGATCACCGACAAGGCCGGGACGCGTCCCATCGAAGCGGCGACTGTCGTTCCCGTCGCTTGAGCGCCGCGACTTCTGGGGAGCGCACGCGTCTCGCGTGCTGGCGAGCGCGTCCTCGCCATCGCGGACCTTTGTTAAGATTTTTTTCACCGCAGAGCGCACAGACATCACAAAGTCGGGGGAAAAGAAGAAACGATTGCGTCAAAAGTGGGGACTGACCCCAATTTTCTCAATTTTTTCTGGCGCATCTGTCGCTTGCTTTCCGTTTTCCTAGGCACACGGTAACTGCCATGGTGATCAACCTGATTGTGACATGAAACTCTCCAGCGAAACCGAAAATCTCTTCATTGTTTTGCGCCAATCGGCGAAGCCGAAGCCGGTAAGCGCGATCGAAAAGCTCATCGAGGATGCGCCGGACCGTGATCTCTGCCGTATCAACGCCCTCGCCTTTGCCGCCAGGCACAAGCTCAATGAGGAAGATGTACTTGCGGCTTTTCTGCACGGCGCGCGACTCGGCATTTTCGATATGTCCTGGAATATCCTTTGTCCCGCTTGCGGCGGCGTCCTCGATTCTGGGGCGACGCTTAAGACAGTAAAACAGGCCGAATACACGTGCGTTCTTTGCGCCGAAGATTGCGAACCAACGCTCGACGAAATCGTCGAGGTCACGTTCACCATCAGTCCGCGGGTGCGGAGAATTGCCGCGCACAATCCCGGGACGCTGCCTTTCATCCAATACTACAGACAGATCTTTTGGAGTTCGGGTGTCGATTTGCCCGATGACGACGCATTGGCAAAATGGGTTAAGGAAACTACTCTGGACGCCCTCGAGCTTTCAGCTGGCAAGAAGGCGGTGCTCTCGCTCCAGTTGCCCGAAGGATATGTGATCGTGTTCGATCCGGTCCTTCACATGTCGCAGCATATCGAGGTGACTGGCGAGCCTGCGCGCGAAAGCCAAGCGCTTTCCTTCGTCATGACAAGGGATCACGCGCCGTCAGGGACCGTTAAGATGCGCCCGGGCCCTCTGCAAATGACATTGGAAAACCGCTTAAATGTGCGCACGCTGCCCGCTATTTGGATCGTTAGCGATAAGGTTCATGAGCTCGTCAGCAAACGTCGCCCGTTCTTGACCGCGAAACGTCTTCTAACGAACCAAACATTCCGCGATATTTACCGCACTGATACGCTCGACGTAGATCAGAGACTCAAGATTACGAGTCTCAGCTTTCTATTTACCGACCTCAAAAGCTCAACGGAACTTTACGAACGAGTTGGCGATCTGGTTGCCTACGATTTGGTGCGCGCCCACTTCCGGATCTTGAATGAAATCGTCGCGGCGGAAAGTGGCGCCGTGGTAAAGACAATCGGCGACGCCGTGATGGCGACGTTTCCGACGCCAGACCGAGCGATGGCGGCTGCGCTGAAGATGCGAGAAGCGGTGAAGGACTTGAAAGGCGATTTGCTGCTTAAGATCGGCATTCACGAGGGGCCTTGCCTGGCCGTTTCGCTGAACGACCGGCAGGACTACTTCGGACGGACCGTGAATATCGCCGCGCGCGTCCAGGGACTCGCGACGTCGCGTTCCATTTTCGCGACCAGACGGGTCGTTACTGACAGCGAAGCCTCGAAGCTGTTGCAATCAAACGGCATCGCCGCGATCCCGGAGAAGCGCTCGCTCCGGGGCATTGCCAAGCAGGTCGAGATTTTTGAAATACCCTGACATGAATATCGAGACGCTCCATATCGGTATGAAGGTGCGCCATCCGCAATACGGCGTCGGTGTGGTGAAATCGCTGACCGAACAAACCGCGGAAATCGCGTTTGACGACGCGCCGCGGACAATTGCACCGGCCTCCAGCGATCTCCAACCGTCGGAAGCGACCGCGACTTTGAGCGAGTTAGAGATGCCGCTTGCGAATCTGATCCGCGATACTGCTCACGCTGTCGTCGAAGCGCTCGGGCTGGAACAAAAGGATGTGCTCGTGGAAGGTTTGGCGACTCGATGGCAGCGCGGGACGCTGGTCATGCAGCCGGCCGACAGTTCGCTTCAGCCGAAAGAAGTCCCGCTCGAGACATTCTTCCACAAAATCGTCATGATCCGGAATAATCTGCGAGTTCTCGAGCAGAAGGTGAACGTGAGCGACAAACTGAGCGATGCGGACAAGTTCGACCTGCAACAGTACATCACGCGCTGTTACGGATCGCTCACCACGTTCAACATCCTGTTCAAAAACAAAGACGACCAGTTCCGAACCGGCGGGCAGGGCAGCGCAGCGGGCGGGCCGAATGCCTGAATGAGCTGGAGCGAACGAATCAAAAAAGCGGGGGGACGCGATGAGGTGGACGGTCAGCCCGAAGGGCGAGAATGCGGGATGCAGTCGAGTCAATCATCTTGTCCCGCGGACTTGATACTATACGTGATTCACGTATAGCACGTAAGGATGGCTTTCGGGACACGCCCTGATCATGTTCGGCATCAGCGGTTCGCAGCCGGGGCGTTTCCACGGAGATTACGAGCCTGGCGTAAGCAGAATAATCTCTCGCAAAGCGAGGCGGCGTTGAAACTACAGATCTCGAAGCGAACGCTGCAAGAGTGGGAACAAGATCGAGCTGTGCCACGCGGCCTTGCGAAAACTGCAATCGAAAAAGCCATTTGTGCTTAGCCCACCCACACGAGTTTGTTGGCGGATGTTGCTATACGTGAGCCACGTATAGCATAACGAATTGCTGCGATAGCGTTCTTTGTATGCAGCCGGCGGAGAGTTCGCTTCAGTTGAAAGAAGTCCCGCTCGAGACATTCGAGCCTCTACGGAAAAAAAAGCAATCGAAATTTGGGGGTCAAATCTGGGTCAAAACTTACTATCGACAGTGTCCCGTTTAGAAAAATCACTTTGTGTGGATCATAAGCTCTGACCCTTTTCGACCTTTCGTTGTCGATGGACGCTTGATCACCGGATAACCCGCAACCAAGCATC
>JBKOXU010000154.1:0-8143 GCA_046725095.1 Verrucomicrobiota bacterium | reverse complement strand
CTGCGCATGAAAATCGGGAACGAGCACTTCCACAATCACCGAGGGATCCATTTCCCGAATTGCGGTAATCGTGCGGGCGAAATGATTAGCGCCGCCGTCCTTTAGATCGTCACGCGCAACTGCTGTGATAACGACGTGTTTCAATTTCATCCGACGCACTGCTTCGGCGACGCGTTGCGGCTCGTCTTCTTCCAGCGCATAAGGCTTGGCCGTTGTCACAGCGCAAAAGCCGCACGCCCGTGTGCAACGATCGCCAGCAATCATCATCGTGGCCGTACCCTGACTCCAGCATTCCCAGCGATTCGGGCATTGCGCGCTTTCGCAGACCGTGTGCAAGCGCAAATCAGAAATGAGCGCCTTGGTTGAAAAGAAAACCGGATTCGATGGCAGTCGCACCTTGATCCAGGGCGGTTTCTGCGCCTGGTGCAGCGCCGGATCAATCTTCGCGCAGGACATGGTTGCGCTAACGCTAGCGCAACGTTAATGCGTTGAAAAGTTGAAGCGTTGAAGCGAAACCGCTTTACCCCTTCAACGCTTCATCGCTTTAACGATCAAAGCTTCGTTCTGCCCGAAAGCGCTTGGTAAAGCGTCAATTCGTCAGCCGATTCCAAACCGCCGCCAGCGGGCAGGCCGCGCGCAATCCGCGTCAAAGTGATCGACCGGCCTTTCAAAAGATCTACAAGATAGTTTGTAGTGGCTTCGCCTTCGACATCGGAGGAAAGCGCGAAAATGATTTCGCAAATCTTTTCGCGTTCGAGGCGTTCGAGCAATTCCTTGATCCGCAAATCGTCGGGGCCAACATGATCGAGCGGCGAAATTTTCCCTCCGAGAGAATGATAACGGCCGCGGAAGGCGCTGGTTTTCTCCAGAGGTAGGATGTCTGTCGGCTGTTCGACAACGCAGAGCAGTTCCAATGAGCGCGAGGAATCCGCACAAATGTCACAGATCTCGTCAGTGGCAAAAAATCCGCAGAGCGCGCACGGATGAATCGCCTGGCGGGTGTCAGTGATGGCACGCGAGATCTGCTCCGGTTGATCGCTCTGCGCGCGGACAATCCAGAGCGCAATCCGCTCCGCCGAACGCGGTCCAACTCCCGGCATTTGTCGCAGTTGCGCAATCAAATTCCGGATCGCCGCCGGATATTCCGTCTTTCTCAAAACAGGCGCAGGTCTTAAGCCGGGGGCGTTTCCGTTAACTGCAGAGCAAGCGGTTCCAGCCGGCGCAAATAAAATTGCAGAGGAGGATCATCCTCTTCCTCCGGACCGCGCGCCTTCTGAAACTCCGTATACGCTTCCGCCCAGCGTTTCTCTCGATACAGAACGACTCCACTCCAGAAAGAATCGCGACGGGCGATATGCTCCGGCCTGGCCTCGGTTGCAAGCCAAAGTGGTTCGTAAATTTCATGCCGATCCTGTGAATTGACCCCGTTCACAAAATCGATCGGCCGAGCGACGACTGTGTTGCTCGCCAGATCAAAGGTTGGCGTGTCCATTAGAATTTTTGACCCATAGCGACGATTTGCGGCACAGAATCTGCGGGCAAGATCGAGCGGTTCACCGCTGATTAAAAGGGCCGGATTTCCACTATCCTGCAACGGAGCGGCAATGATGGTGCCGGAACTGACTCCGGCATGGATGTTGTAGTTTGCAAAAATTTCTCCGTTATTTTGCTGCCGCTTGCGAAGATCCCGAATCACATCGAGGACCGCGCGCAAAGCTTTCTCGGCGTGCCCGGACTCGCTACCGGGAAAGCCAAAAATGGCGACCACTCCCTCCCCGTCCGCGGCTTGTAAATAAGCCCCTGCTTCCAGGAGACGATGGGCCGTATCGCGAATAAATTCTTCCATGGTCTTGGCGAAAGCGACAGTCCCGGAATCCTGCGTAAATCCGTACTCATCGGCAATGTCGCAAGTCACCACGCTCACTTCGTACGCTTTGGGATGAACATCGAACGAAATTGTCCCCTCCCTCATTCGGCTGAACTCCTCCTTCGACAGCCGGTTGGCGAAGAATGTCCGCACTAAATGCGAGCGATCCCGCCGCAAGAAAGCAGTCCAACCCTCCGTCGCAATCAATGCAAGCACGACAGCAAAAACGGAGGGCAGCGGCTGGAAAAATACGCGGTAAAGCGAGCAGACCCACGAAAGGCCAAGCAACTCGATCATCAAAAAAAACATTAGCAAGCGGCCGCCGCCTCGTGGCACACGGCTGAGACCGAGCCAAACGCCGCTGAAAGCCAGCAACGAAATAAAAAAATACTGCCATTTCTCACTGACGACTCTCGTCGCGCTGGCGTAATCAGATACGAGCCCCCCGACAGCAGTCTCAAGGTCGAGAAGCAGTCCCGTTGCATGCAAGGCGCTGACGATTGCAGCAATTGCACCTCCGATTATGAGCGTCGTGAACAGTGATCGCTTCATGAACAATCAGGCTTTTTGGGCCACTGCAGCCGGATAGTAAGAGTGGACGACCAGCTCGCTCAAGAATTTGTCCGGAGCATCAACGGCCCCAGCATCAATGACAAACTCGGTCCGGCCGGTGCTCTTCTTAATCAGGCTCAATCCAAATTGATAATCTCTAAACAAATGGGCGCACAGATCGCTCATCGTCATTCGCTCGGCTTGGGCACGCTCAACCAAACGTCGTACTGCTGTCTCATCAAAAACAATCTCCAGCCCATGCTCGTTTTTGAATGTCTCGGAGAATTGATGCACACCGGCTTCGAGGGTTTGCACCTCCTGTTTGTGCCCCTCGGCCATCAACCGATCGAGCACCCGTTTCGGCTCGCGCACGAGGTCGGCTGTGACGCGCAACTGGCTCAAGCCCGACCCCGCGAGATAATATTTGTAATCGCGGAATAATTTTTCAAATACAGTCAACAATCCGCGCGCGCCCGTTTTTTCCCGGGCGGCGGCTTCGGCCAACATTCGCAACGCTTCATCTTCGAAACTGATCTGGAGGCCATAGGCGCGAAATGCGCGCTCGTATTGCCGAAGCAAACTTCCCTCGGAATATTTCATGATCTTGAAGAGATCATCTGCGTCGAGGTCCTCGCAGACCACGCGCACGGGCAAACGCCCGATGAATTCCGGCTCGAATCCGTACTCGATAAAATCCTGCGTCGTAACGTACTGAAATAGCTCGTTATCCATCACCTGCACCGGCGAAGCGCTAAATCCGATCTGACCTTGTCTGACGCGACGGGCAACCTGCTCTTTCAACTTCCCGAATGCGCCACTCACGACAAAGAGAATATGTCGCGTATTGATCGTGTCCCGCCTTGCTTTTCCGCGCTTCTGAAATTCGAATGCGGCCTGCAACTGCGCCTGGAGATCGTTCATGCTTCGCACCGGGACTTCCGTTTCCTCCATCAGCTTGAGCAGCGTCGTTTGTACGCCTCGGCCGCTGACATCGCGACCGATCAAATTTCCGGCCGAAGCGATCTTGTCGATCTCGTCGATGTAGATGATGCCGAATTGCGCCAGGTTGACGTCGCCATCCGCCTTGTGGACGAGTTCGCGAACGAGATCCTCGACATCGCCGCCGACGTAACCGGTCTCGCTGAACTTGGTCGCGTCCGCTTTCACAAACGGCACTTTGATCAGATCGGCGATGTGCTTGATGAGATAGGTTTTGCCGACACCGGTCGGTCCGACCAAAATCACATTTTGCTTGATGTACTCGGTCTCCTCGGCGCGCCGGGCGTCTTCTTTCTCAAGCCGCCGCAGATACTTGGCATGATTGTAATGATCGCAAACCGCGATCGCGAGCACCTTCTTCGCTTCGTCCTGTTTAATTACGAACCGGTCGAGATGCGCTTTGATGTCGCGGGGTAAAAAATTAAATTCAAATTCCGGGTGGTCGGTCTTCTCCGGCTTTTCATCCTCAACCGCGGCGGCCGGCGCCGGCTCGGCAAACGTCGCCACCGAGACCTGATCGCCGAAGTTCTGTTTCATGAACTCCGTGATCTTGGACTTCAATTCTTCAGGTGAAGGAAATGGGGGTGGCGGATTTTGCTCCATGTTTCGGGGTCAAAAAGTCGCGCGAAAATGAAATTATCGCAACGATTCGTCTAGAATCTGACTGTTGTGCAGAGAATTCGTTCATCTTCAGGCCGCACTTGATTCGGCGCAACTCCTAACCGCTTCATTCTGCAAGACGCGGATGCTGAGGTATTTTGGAATCGAGCATCACGCGTCTCACCCGCCTTCGCAACGCTACGGCGTGGCAAGCAAGGCTGAGATCTGGTCCCGATATTGTGAGTTGGTTTTTGCAGCGGAATTAGCCAATCGCCGGGCCGCTTCGGCTTGTCCGGTCTCGCTCGCAAAGACGGCGCAACGCCATTGTCGATCCGCTGCATCTGGTGCAGTTGGCTGAATGAACGAGGTAGAAACATTGAGCAAAGCCTGTGGCGAAAGCTCCGCCCACGTAACTCGTGCGATGCCGTATCGAAGCTTCAAACTCAGATCCTTATCGGTGGCGCCGGCGATGCCGGTGTACAGCTCGCCACCGCGGTCGGCAAGTGCGCCAGAGAAATGCGTGTCGTTAAGGTCCTTGATTAGGTCGTTCTTCCAATCGACCAGCCATTGTCCTTTTTTCTCTGCTGTTTCTTTTGCGCTCTTCAGCGACGCGTCACTCAGCCGCGTATTCTTAATCGCTTCAACCGCGTCGGCGAAATTATAGAGAGCAACTCGCTCTTTATAACTGGAGAGCGCTGCGTTCCACGAAGCGGCCTCAAGATCGCGAGTCTTCTTCCTCTCCTCTTCCGCGCCCGTTGCATTTACGACACCACGCGCCTGAGTCTGCTCCTTTGTCGTTGTCTTGGCGGGCTGGGCCGATGACTTTGCCGGGATTCTGGCCGAGGCATTCTCAGCCGGCTTGCGAACAAGAAAGAAGATTCCTGCTGCTACCATCAGCGCCAAAAGCAAAGCTCCGGCAATGAAAAACCACCATCGCGCTTGCCCGTGTGCAACCCTGCCACCGCCTCCGCTGTCCAGCGCGCGCTGGGCCTGCTCAAGTTCAGCGATAAGCTCGTCGTAAGAAGAAAACCGCTGAGCGGGATTAGGTGCTATCATTCGCTGCAAAACGGCAGCCGTGGTTTTAGACACTTTTGGCGCGACGGAGCGCAAATCGAGGGGCTGTTGTTTTAACTCGAGCAACAGAGCGGCGGAAGTCGTATTGCCTTCAATCGGCGGCCTGCCTGCAATGGCGTGAAAAAGCGTTGCGCCGAGACCGTAAATATCGCTCCGGAAGTCTTCCGGGTCGTTATTTAATCTTTCCGGCGCGACATAATATGGAGTTCCCCAAATCACGCCTTCTGTCTCCGATCCTTGCGCCGCAGCGCCTGCCAGGCCGAAGTCACTTATCTTTGCCGTCTGTTCATCAACAAAAAGTATGTTGGCGGGCTTGACGTCACGATGAATCAGACCTTGCCGGTAGGCGGCACGCAGTCCTTTCGCGACCTGCATGCCAGTCTCGAGAACCAGCTTTTCTGGCAGACTTGTTCGCTGCTCGATCAGATCATCGAGGCTTCCATGATCAACCAGTTCCATTACCACATAAAATCTTCCGTGATCCGTTCCAGAAGAGAAGAGTTGGATCACATTGGGGTCGCTCACGGAGGCAGCGATACGCGCCTCCTGTTGCAATTGAGAGGTGTGGTCCACCTCGCTGCTCAGATCCCTGCGCAACAGCTTCAGTGCCACAAAACGATCCAGGAGTGTATCACGTGCCTTGTAAACCGTGCCCATTCCGCCGACTCCGAGCGTTTCAACCACAACGAAATGATCAAACGTCCGCTCCACCCGTACCTTTTCGCCGCATGTCGGACAGGCGACTAGCGCCAGCGGCTCCGCATCGCTCGTTTCGACAGCCACACCGCAGGCGGGGCATGTTTGTATCATCGTGAACTTCCTCTAATCGCCATCAAAGCCGATTGTAGCATTCGGTGGCTCCCGGGTTCAAATTCCCATCCACGCGCCGGCGGGACTGGGCTATTGTCAACTCATTACTCGCCAGGAGAGACTTAATGAAACGAGTTCCAATCGACGGATCGACAAAGAGCCAGTTTGTCGTGTCAAAAGAGGATGCAAAGCTTCGGCTTGATCGTTTTCTGGCAAAGCGCCTTCCGGAATACTCGCGCTCCCGCGTTCAACAATTGATCCGCGCCGGGTTCATTCGGCTCAACGGCACAACTACGCGGCCACGCCAACCCGTTCGCAGCGGGGATGAAATCCAGCTAACCGAGCCACCACTCGAAAAGATCGAGAATCAGCCAGAGCCCATTCCGCTCGAGGTTTTGTTCGAGGACGATGATCTCATTGTTATCAATAAACCGGCTGGGCTTGTCGTTCATCCGGGCGCTGGCCATCAGCAACACACCTTGGTCAATGCATTGCTCAGCCATTGCACCACACTGTCAGGAATCGGCGGAAAAGAACGGCCCGGCATCGTTCATCGCCTCGACAAAGAAACAAGTGGATGCCTTGTCGTCGCGAAAAATGATGCGACCCATCGGGATTTATCGAGTCAATTTGCCGAGCGCATAGTCGAGAAGATTTACCTCGCGCTTGTCGCGGGGAAATTGCGCAAACAGACGGGCACAATCGAAGAAAAAATCCGCCGGCATCCGGTCCATCGACAACGAATGACCGTGACCTCATTACGCGGTCGCTTAGCCAAAACCGAATATCGCGTCCTGCGTTCTGGAGATCAGGCGAGCTTGATCGAGTGCCGGTTGCATAGTGGACGCACTCACCAGATCCGGGTGCATCTTCATCATATCGGTCACCCGGTGTTGGGCGATAAAGTTTATGCGGCGCGCCTGGCAAAAGATTTCCCACGACAAATGTTGCACGCCTGGAAAATTGGATTTCGCCATCCACGGAGCGGCGAATGGAGAAATTTTGAAGCGCCGTTGCCTGACGATTTCGCGACCGCGCTAAAACTGACAACCGAATCGTAAGAAGTATGAAACAACGAAAACTTGGACGCGGCGGACCGATCGTCTCGGCGCTCGGTCTCGGCTGCATGGGTATGTCGGATTTTTACGGCGGCCGAGATGAAGAAGAATCTTTGGCTACCATTGATCGCGCGCTCGAGCTCGGAATCACATTCTTCGATACCGCCGATATGTACGGCCCGCACACAAATGAGCAATTGGTTGGACGCGCCCTTCGAGGGCACCGCGAAGAGGTCATTATTGCGACAAAGTTCGGGATTGTTCGTGATCCGGCTAGGCCACAATTTCGCGGGATCAGCGGCAAACCTGATTACGTTCGGCAGGCGTGCGATGCAAGTCTGCGCCGGCTCGGTGTGGATGTAATTGACCTTTATTATCAGCATCGGGTCGATCCAGACACGCCGATCGAGGAAACGGTTGGCGCGATGGCAGACTTGGTGCGCCAAGGCAGAGTGCGCTTTCTCGGTCTATCCGAAGCGGGCGCCGAGACCATTCGCCGGGCGCACGCCGTTCATCCGATCACTGCCTTGCAATCGGAATACTCACTCTGGACGCGCGATCCTGAAGCGGATGTTCTCGGTGTCTGCCGCGAGCTGGGAATCGGTTTCGTGCCGTACAGCCCGCTCGGTCGCGGATTTTTGACCGGCAAAATCAAAAAGTCCGAGGATTTGCCGAAAGACGATTACCGGCACACTACGCCACGCTTCCAGGGCGAAAATTTTCAACACAATCTCGACTTGGTCGAGCGAGTTGGCGAGATTGCCCGCGAGAAGCGATGTACGCCGGCACAACTTGCGCTTGCCTGGGTGCTGGCACAGGGCGACGACATCGTGCCGATTCCCGGCACAAAGCGTCGCAAGTATTTGCAGGAAAACATCGGAGCGCTTGACGTAAATCTTACCAGCGCCGATCTCGCGCGCATCGAGGAAGTCGCGCCGAAGCATGCCGTCGCCGGCGAACGTTATCCCGACTGGGCAATGCAGATGGTTAATCGGTGAAACTGGCAAAGCGCCAAGAGCAAAGCGCAGAGGGCGAGGCGCGACAGACAAGTCAAGTAGTTACAACGTGCGAGAGAAGTTGGTGATTTTGCGACTCGCCTCATCGCAGTTCCACAACAGTTCGTCAACTTCTGCGCTTTCCAGGAAACCAAGTCTTTCAAATACCAGCAGCATGGATGCGTCTT
>JBKOXU010000056.1:0-8604 GCA_046725095.1 Verrucomicrobiota bacterium | reverse complement strand
TTATCAATATCGGGCCTTTGGCGTGCCGGCGCTGGCGTTGAAGCGTGGGCAGGAAGACGACTTGGTAGTGGCGCCGTATGCGGCCGCGCTCGCTCTCGGCGTGGAACCAGCCGCCGCGATGAAGAATCTGCGGCGCCTCGCCACCCTGGACGGCTCTGCATTGCTCGGCGACTACGGCTACCACGAAGCAATCGACTATTCCCGACGCACTGAACCCGGGGGCGCGGCCGGGATCGTCATCCATTGCTACATGGTGCATCACCAGGGGATGTCGCTGCTCGCCTACGACAATGCTCTGAATGACAACGCGATGAGGAGGCGTTTCCATTCTGATGCCCGCATTCGCGCCACCGAGCCGCTCCTGCACGAGCACATCCCCGAACAGATTTTGCCGACCACCGGTGAAGTCCACGAAGAGCGCCCCCTGCTCCGGAAGGTTCCGAGTGTCGGCGCCGGGCTCGTGGCGCAAACGCCGGACATCTCCGCGCCACGCATCCATCTCCTCTCCAATGGAACCTGCTCGGTCGCGGTAACGAACTCCGGCGGCGGCTATCTGCGCTGGCTGGATCTGGACGTGACCCGCTGGCACGCCGATACGACTTGCGACGTCTCGGGTCCGGTTTGTTATATCCGAGATTTGGAAGGAGGAACGACCTGGAGCAATACTCATCAACCGCTGAGATCTCCCGAGCGTCGTTACACGTGGCGTTTCGCGCCGGACAAAGCGGAGTTCCGGCGCAGGAGCGGACCGTGCGAGACCATCACGGAGATTGCCGTCTCCGCGGAAGACGACACAGAAGTCCGACGCATCACTTTGGTGAACACCTCACGCAAATTGTGTCGGCTGGAGCTGACCAGTTATCTGGAGCTCGCGCTCGCGCCGCACCGGACCGATCGCGCGCACCCTGCTTTCAACAAGCTTTTCATCGAAACCGAATGGCTGCCGGATTGCAACGCGCTGGTCGCGTGCCGCCGCCTGCGCGCCCCTGACGATCGCCCGGTTTGGGCCGCGCACCTCATGGTTTCCGAGTCCTCTTTTACCGACTCGGCCGAGTTTGAAACCGACCGCGCCCAATTCCTCGGCCGGGGCCGCACGCCGGCAAATCCCGAAGCGATCACCCGCAGCCTAACGAACAGTGTCGGGGCCGTGCTCGATCCGATTTTCAGCCTGCGCCGGCGGATCACGATCCTGCCTAACGAACGCTTCCAGTTTGCGCTTGTCACCATCGTGGCAGCGTCACGTGAAGCGGTTGTCGCACTGGCCGAGCGCTACTCGGAGTTCCACACCTGCGCGCGCGCTTTTGAAACAGCCTGGACCCATTCCCAACTGGAGATGCGCCGGCTTCGCATTCGACCGGGAGACATGCAAACCTTTCAACAACTGGCGGCTCTCATCATCTTTCCGCAGGCCCAGCTGCGGCCGCCGCCGGCGCGTCTCGGGCGTCGGGCCGAGGGTCAGCGCGCGCTGTGGCGGCAAGGCATTTCCGGCGACCTGCCGATTGTCGTCGTCATGATTGGTCATCTCCGCGACATCGAAGTCGTGCGCGAAATTTTGACCGCGCATACCTTTTGGAATCTGCGTGGCTTGAAAGTCGATCTCGTGCTGGTGAGCGAGGAACCGCCGAGTTATGACGAACCGTTGGGCGCTCAACTGCGCCAGCTGACCGAAGCGCAGGCGCACCTGACCGGCGTAGATCAGCCCGGCGGCGTTTACT
The DNA here is from genome assembly GCA_046725095.1 of Verrucomicrobiota bacterium. Classification (GTDB taxonomy): domain Bacteria; phylum Verrucomicrobiota; class Verrucomicrobiia; order Chthoniobacterales; family UBA10450; genus Udaeobacter. The sequence goes on along the minus strand of JBKOXU010000056.1, from coordinate 6,889 downwards.
TTCGATCGGCCACGAAAATTTCGAAGGAAGAGCTGATCGCCCTTCAGGCCGCTGCGCGAATGGTCTTGGTCGCAGCTCGCGGTTCGCTCCGCCAACAACTTGCCGCGACCACGCCCGTGGCCACGAAACCGAGGCTCCTGGCGCCCGGCAAACAGTTCCAGGAAGAGCCCTCGGCGCCCCTGACCTTCATGGAGCTGAAATACTTCAACGGCCTCGGTGGCTTTACTGAGGACGGAAAGGAATTCGTCATCTATCTCGGTCCTGGCAGCCAAACGCCCCTCCCTTGGATCAACATCATGGCCAATCGGAAGTTCGGCGCGTTTGTCTCCGAGTCGGGCGCCGAATTTGTCTGGGGCCGCAATAGCCAGACCGACCGTCTCACGCCGTGGTTTAACGATCCAATCTCCGATCCGCCCGGGACCGCGATCTACATCCGTGACGATGACATCGGCGTCGTGTGGTCGCCAACGCCGCAACCGATCCGCGAGAAGGACGCTTACCGCGCACGACATGGCCAGGGTTACACAACTTTCGAACACAACAGTCACGCGATCGAACAACGGGTGCTGACTTTTGTGCCGGTCGATGACGCCGGCGGCCAGCCGGTGCGCCTGCAGCGGCTGCGCTTGCACAACAATTCGTCGCGCCGACGGAAGCTGACCGTCACCTCTTACGCCACTCTCGTTCTCGGACCCGACCCGGAGGAAACCGGCATGCATGTAGTCACGAAATGGGATTTGCAAAGCCAGACTCTCTTTGCCCGCAACCTCTACAATCCGGAATTTTGCGAATGCATCACTTTTGCCTCTTCCGCTCCAACGCCTGCTTCGTTCACCGGCGATCGTGCCGTGTTCATCGGACGCAACCGCTCGTTGCGCGATCCGGCGGCGATGGAGCACGCACGATTGACCGGTAATACGGGCGCCGGCTTCGATCCATGCGCCGCCGTGCAGATCGCGGTTGAGATTGAACCGGGAGACACAGCTGAGATAACTTTCCTTCTTGGGCAGGCGGACGACGAAGAACAAGCACGCGCACTTGTGACTCAGTTCCGCGATCCCGCGAACGTCGAAGCCGCATTTCAGGAAACTCGCCGCTGGTGGGACCGGCTCCTAGGCACGATCGAAGTGGAAACGCCGGAGCTTTCGACAAATTTTTTGCTCAATCGCTGGCTGCTTTACCAGACTCTCAGCTGCCGGATTTGGGGCCGCTCGGCCCTTTATCAATCGGGCGGCGCTTACGGCTTCCGCGACCAATTGCAGGATGTCATGGCCCTCGTCCACGCCGCGCCCGGCATTGCGCGTGACCACATCCTGCGCGCGGCTGCGCGCCAATTCGTCGAAGGCGATGTCCAGCATTGGTGGCATCCCGATTCAGGTGCTGGAGTGCGCACCCGGATCAGTGACGATCTTCTCTGGCTTCCCTTTGTCACTGCGCATTACGTCCGCACCACCGGCGACACCGCGATCCTCGATCAGACGATTCCGTTCCTCGAAGCCAAACCACTCGAGGCCCAACAGACCGAGAGCCTCTCCGTTCCAGTTGCTTCCGTCACGGAGGGTTCGCTGCTCGAACATTGCCAACGCGCCCTCGCGCGTGCCGCCACCGCTGGTCCCCACGGATTGCCGCTGATCGGAGGAGGCGATTGGAATGACGGCCTCAATCGCGTCGGACTGGGTGGCAAAGGCGAGAGCGTCTGGCTCGCTTGGTTTGAGATTTGTGTGCTTGGAGATTTCGCTGAGTTGCTCACCTCGCGGCAGCTGGGCGAGGAGGCGCAAGCCTGCCGCACGCGCGCCGCCGAGCTGGCACAGACGATCGACGCCCAGGCTTGGGACGGAGCGTGGTATCGCCGCGCATACTTTGACGATGGCACCCCTCTTGGATCCAAGGAAAACGCCGAAGCGCGCATCGATTCGCTTCCGCAAACCTGGGCTGCGATTTCCGGCGCCGGCAACTCCGATCGCGTCAAGGTGGCGTTGCGATCGCTCGAGGAAAACCTCGTGCGTGAAGCCGACGATCTGATCTTGCTCTTCACTCCGCCTTTCGACAAAACCGCCGCCGACGTTGGCTACATCAAGGCTTACCCGCCAGGCGTGCGGGAAAATGGCGGCCAATACACGCATGCCGCCACTTGGGTCGCCATGGCTTTTGCCCGCCGGGGCGATGGCGACAAAGCCGTCCGACTTTTGCGGATGTTAAATCCGGTCGAACACGCCCGGGACGAGAAGGATTGCGAGCGCTATAAGGTCGAGCCGTACGTCATGCCGGGGGACGTTTACGCCTTAGCCGGTGACGTCGGGCGCGGCGGCTGGACTTGGTACACGGGCGCGGCAGCTTGGACCTATCGCGTCTGGCTCGAAGAAATTCTGGGATTCCAACGCTGCGGCGAAACGCTCTGGCTCAATCCGGTCATACCGAAAGATTGGCCTGGCTTCCGTCTGCGATATCGTTTCGGGAATACCAGTTATCGCATCGCGGTCGAGAATCCAGACCACTGTTCCCGAGGTGTCACCCTGGTGGAATTGGATGGAGTAGCGGCAGCCGACAAAATCGTGAGGTTGCGTGACGACGCACTGCCTCACGACGTGCGTGTTGTATTGGGAACCAGATCGTCGGCGTGAAGATCACCTGCTCGCGGCCGCACTCGTATCCTGAGGTCGCTCGGAATAAAGGAGCACGACGCTAAGCCGCACTTGCTGGAGCTGCGCTGGCGGGTGCCGCCGGCGCCGCCGGTTTCTTTTTCGCGGCAGCCTCGGCAAGTTTTGCATCGACCCCAGCGGCGTCGGTTGGGCAGATGCTGTGATAGTATTCGTTCGATTTCGCCAGATCGCTCTTGCGCAGCAGTAACGCGTCGAAGCGTTCGCGGCGGCTGAGCTCGAATACCTTATCCATCTTGATCGCTTCAAACGGGCAGACCTCGACGCAAATCTGGCAGCTCATGCAGACAGAAATATCGATGTCGAAGACCTTCGGATAAAACTGCGGTTTGCCCATATAATCGGGCTTCTTGTCTTCGCTCTTAACGATGTAGATGCATTGCGGCGGGCATTCCTTCTCGCAGATCTTACAAGCCACGCACCGCAAGCCGGCCTCCGCATCGTCGCCGTCGTAAGGCAGAAACGGGAAATTCCGGTAGTTCTCCGGCAGTGGACTACGTTCTTCCGGATATTGCACGGTGATCAAGCGGTCCTTCTCGAAATAACTTCCGACGAAGTTCCGTGCCGTAACCGCCATACCTTTGAGTATGCCTGCGCCGATCATTTGTTGGTTACATGAGTTACAAAGGTTACACCGTTACAAAAGGCTCCGCCGCCCAATCTCCGTTTCGTTGTAACATTGTAACTCTTGTAACGCTTTTAACCTCCGCCTTATCGATCCACTTCTCCCATCACTATATCGACGCTGCCGAGAATTACCATTACGTCAGCGACGGTGTGGCCGAGACAGAGGTCTTCCAGAACGGTCAGGTTAATAAAGCTCGGCGGGCGCACACGGTAACGAAACGGGTTGGTGCCACCATCGCTGATCAAATAGAAACCGAGTTCGCCTTTGGGCGCTTCGATTCGCCCGTAGGCTTCGCCCACGGGCGGATGAAAGGCACGGATCTTCACTTTCGGATTCACGATTGGCCCAGCCTGAATTTGCTCGAAAGCCTGCTTTAAAATCGCGACGCTCTCGCTCATTTCGAGCACGCGCATCATCAACCGGTCGTAGGTGTCGCCATATTCACCGAGCGGGATGCGGAATTTGAAACGCGGATAAAATCCGTAGCCATCCACCTTCCGGAGATCGTAATTGACCCCGCATGCACGCAGCATTGGCCCGGTGATGCCTGCATTGATCGCCAGATCGGCTGAAAGTTTCCCGACATTCTGCGTGCGCGCGATAACGACTTCGTTCCCGACCACCAAGTTTTCCAACTCGTCGACAAATTTGGGGAAGGCGTCGACAAGCTTCCTGGCGTATTCCATCCATCCCGGTGGCGTGTCGCACCGGCAGCCGCCGAACCGCATGTAATCACACATCATGCGCGAGCCGGAGAGCGATTCGAACAGATCGAGAATCTTCTCGCGTTCGCGGAACGCATACATGAGCGGCGTACCCCAAGCGCCCATATCGTTGAGCAGAAATCCGAGCAGCGAGGCGTGATTTTGCAGTCGGGTCAGTTCCGCGAGAATGACGCGCAGATATTGAGCACGTTCGGGAACTTCGATCCCGGCAAGCTTCTCGACGCTGAGCGCGTAAGCCCAGTTGTTGGTCATCGAGCAAAAGTAATCGAGCCGGTCGGTGTACGGCATCGAGCCGAGATAGCTGGTGTTCTCGCCGATCTTTTCGTGATTCCGATGCAGATATCCGAAGACCGGCTTGAGCTTGCGCACGATTTCGCCCTCGAGAGCGACGTTCATGCGAAAAACGCCGTGCGTCGATGGATGCTGCGGCCCCATCGAGACTTCGAGCAGCTCGCCATCGAGTCGCGCGCCCATCGTCGTCGGCGGTCGCTCGATTGGTTCCAGGGTTTGGATCGTTGCGGTCATGTTCGCTTAACGAATTCGGAAAGGCCACGGATGAACACGGATTGACACGGTTTTGCATTTCCGAAGCCTGAATCGTTTCCGCATCTGTGTTTGAAACTCGTTCGGCTCCCGACTCTCTCGCCGCTACTTGTCGCGGCTTTACCTTCTATGTCGCTCACGCCATTCGCTCCATTGATCCGTGTGGATCCGTGGCTGTAATTTGTTCCGCGCCGTCCAGTTGCGGTCGCGGCGCATAGTATTGTTTTGCTCTCTCAAGCACCTCGTCGTGAGGTGTCGGCTCGTATTCGTAGTCGTCGGGCTCGCGATAATCTTTGCGCATCGGATGATCAACAAATTCATCCCACATCAAAATGCGCCGCAGATCCGGATGGCCGTCGAAGCGCACGCCATAAAGATCAAAAATCTCGCGCTCCTGAAGTTCCGCGCTCCGCCAGATTGACGTCAGTGATGGCAAGCGCGCTCCGTTTGCGCGATCGGCGGTTCGCATTCGAATAACCACCGGACCGTGTTTATGCGTCATCGAGTAAAGGTGATAAACCGCTTCGAGATAACCGAGGGTTTTTTCTTCGCTCGTCTCATCGATTTCTTTCTCTTCGCCATCGCTGAGCTTCTTCACTTTCGTTGTTTTCTTGATCGTCCGATCAAGCCAATCGACGCCGGTTACATTGGAACAAAAATCGAGTCGCAGAGCTGGATCGACGCGCAAGAAACGAGCCACCGCCGGCGCATGTTCATTGTCGATCAGTAGCGACGATTGCTTCGCGGGACCCGGATTGGGAACGATGTCGACCTTAGCGCCCGGCACGGCCGCTTCAATCCGTGTTTTGATGTGCTCGAGGGATTCCATTGCTAACTCCTCCGTAGCACAGGCATCTTGCCTGCGGGGCGAGCGGGCTTCCAGCCTGCTCTCAAGAAACCGACCAGGCGAGACGCCCGGGCGCCCCACAGACTGGGAGTCTGTGCTACGTTCATGTCCGCTCGATCTTCGGCGGTTGAAAGAGATCTCGATTCGCCGGCGGCTCCAAGTCGTGCTCGCCAAATGATGGCACCGGGAATTCACTCGGTTCCGCCGGATCGAGATGCTCGGCCCTGTTCTCGCCCGTCAGTTTTTGACTGTCGATTTTGCGCTGCAGCTCCATGAAAGCATGCAGCAACGCTTCAGGCCGCGGCGGGCAACCGGGAATATAAACATCAACCGGGATGTAACGGTCGATACCTTTTAGCACGTTATAGCCTTGCTTGAAAGGCCCGCCGGAAATGGCGCACGCCCCCATCGAAATCACATATTTTGGATCAGGCATCTGGTTGTAGAGCCGGACGATTTGCGGCGCCATTTTTTTTGTCACCGTTCCAGCAACAATCATGAGATCCGCCTGACGCGGCGATGGCCGGAAAACTTCGCCGCCAAACCTCGCAATATCGTAGCGCGAGGCGGCAGTTGCGATCATCTCGATCGCGCAGCAAGCGAGCCCAAATTGCAGGGGCCAAATCGAGTTCTTGCGTCCCCAGTTGTAAAGCTCCTGCATCGAAGTCACCCAGACTCCCTGTCGTTGCAACTCCTTGCGAAGCCCCTCGTCGATTTCGCTCATCGTTTCCGTTGCAACAATGTAACCCTTTTGGCGCTTTTAACTACCGCGTTAGCGAGCCCAATTTAAGCAGCCCTTTCCCCATGCCCAAGCGAGGCCTTCAATCAGGAGCAAAAGGAAAACCAATATCGCAATGAACGCCCCGACGGGCAAACCGGTGAAGGCCACGGCAAATGGCACCAGAAAAATCGCTTCGACGTCGAAGATCAGGAAAATGATGGCATAAAGATAGTACTGCGACCGAAACTGGATCTGTGCTTCGCCTATCGACTCGACGCCGCATTCGTAAATGGCGTTTTTTTCGGCGCCCGGCTTTGGCGGTTGGAATAATCGTCGCCACAGCCAGGCCAGGGCCAGCGGGATCAATGGGAAAATCAACGCGACGCCAACGAAAATGACGATAAAGACATAAGGATTGGGCGCCATGAGATGCAGAGCCAATCATACATCGGCGGAGTCGAAAAAGCGACAAAAGGTCCGCTTAAGGAGGTGATGGGTGCCCTCGCTGAACTACAAAGCGTTCCGGGCAATTCCGGACGCCACCGAAATTACTTTTCCGGTTCCGCCGATTTTCGGCCGAACCATTTCCGCTTTTGTGGCTTCGGCTCTTCTGCCGGTGCTGGTGTCGGTTCCTTTTCTTCGGAAGCGGGCTCTTCTGGTTCCAGCGCGGGTTCTTTTTGTTTTGCGCTTGCCTTAGCCGCTTTTCGTTTCGCCTTCTTTTCTTCTGCCGCTTTTTCCTCGATGGCTGGTGCTGCATCCACCCACTCA
>JBKOXU010000209.1:0-4623 GCA_046725095.1 Verrucomicrobiota bacterium | reverse complement strand
GCTCGTGGTGGGTGTCGTCAGCAGCCATCGCCACGATGTGCAAAACGACACGCTTAATCGGCGATTGTTTGTGCCGCTCGCGCAAGGTTACAACGGCAACGTTTACCTGCATGTGCGTCTTGCCACCAAAGATCGGGCTGTTGTCGCCGCGTTCATTCCCACCATGCGTCAATCATTGCGCAGCGTCGATCCCGACCTGCCCCTCCTGAGCATTGCGCCGTTCGTCGATCTTACTGAAAAAAGCGTTGGTCTCTGGATCGTGCGTCTTGGCGCGCTGCTCTTCGGAGCCTTTGGCGGAATCGCGTTAATCCTCGCCGTCATTGGTGTGTATGGCGTAAAAGCATACGCTGTCGCATGTCGCACACGCGAGATCGGCATTCGGATGGCGCTCGGCGCGCATCGCCGCGACATTTTCGCGTTGATCATGCGCCAGGGCGCAATGCAAACCGCACTGGCCGTGGCTATCGGCCTTCTCCTCTGCCTGGCCGCGGGCCGCGTTCTCTCCCAGATTCTTTATGAGGTCAGTCCGAACGATCCATTCGCGCTGGTCACATCCGGTGTCCTTCTCGGCGTCGCTGCTTTGCTTGCTTGTTTTTTCCCGGCGCGCCGCGCCACGCACGTTGAGCCGCTACAAGCGTTGCGGACCGAATAAGCCGGCAGGCGTCCGTGGTCAGACTTAACCATTGAACGTTGAACTTGGAGGGGTTCCCCCTTTCTCAAGCTCGAACCGTCCTCATCCCCTGCCGGGTGATCCGGTCGATCAACTGCGGATAAGGCAGGCCCGCCTTATCCGCTGAAAGCGCGAAGTCCTCGTCGTTTGCGAGAATCGGATTTGGGTTCGCCTCGATGAAATAAAGTTCGTTGACTGTTGTCAGCCGCAGGTCGATGCGCGCGTAGCCGTCGATGGTTAGGAGACGGTAGATGCGTTTGCACGTCTGTTCGATGTGCGTGACGAGCACCGGATCGAGCCCCTCGGGGAACTGATTCTCCAAACCCCAGCGTTTGCGGTATTCCTCATCCCACTTTGCGCTATAGGTCGCAATCTTCGGTTCGTCCGGCGGCACTTCGCGGAAGACCAGCTCACGGATCGGGAAGACGGTGAGCCGCACGTTGCCCATCATGCTCACGTAAAGTTCGCGGCCTTCGATGTATTCCTCCGCGATCGCGTCGCTGTTGTATTTCTCGTGAATAAAAGCAACCCGCTCCCGGAACTGGTCGTCGGTTTCGACGAACGACGCCCGCGAAATTCCGTAGGAGGCTTCTTCTTTCACCGGCTTTACCAGGATCGGAAACTTGAGCTGCCTGGGTCGTCCGATGCGCTGGCCGCGCGGGACGACAACGAAGTTTGGCACATGAATACCGTGATAATGCAGAACCTTTTTCGAAATGCCCTTGTGCTTGCAAAGAGTAAGGCCGGTCGAGCCGCAACCGGTAAAGGGCAGGCCTTGCATTTCGAAAAACGAAACGATGTTCTGGTCGAATCCAGGATTGTTCCGGAACTGTTCGACAAGGTTGAAAAGAACATCGGGCGCGAAAGTCTCCAGTTTTTGCCGGAGAAGATCTACATCGTCGAAGATGGCGAGGTGTTCCGCCGAGTAACCGAGCGCGCCGAGCGCGGCCATGACGTCCGCCTCGGTTTTCCAATCCTTTGTTTTCAACTCCTTGCTGAAGTCCTGATCGACGGTGGTGGGACTTGTGCCGTCGAAAAGCACGAGAACTTTGAGCTTCTTTTTCACGCTATTTGGTTCGCTTAAACTTGCCGGTGAACAGATAATTCATGACTAGCGTCGTGATAAAAGCCGAGACGCGAAAATTTATTTGCGGGTCGTCGTTATGCACGTGCAATCCAAGCTGGTCGCAGCGCTCGATCAATCGTGTCAGCAATTTGTTGACGCGATATTTTCTTTCGTTCGTCCACTGACACACCGAGTTCATCAGCCGCCGACGCCGTTGGCGCAGATAAGAGCTCGCTTTGATTCGCCCCGGCCCGGCCGGCGCAGCGAAAAGCTGCTTCAGATCGACATCGTAGAAGTCTGGATACAAGTCTTCATAGAACTTCCGTTTCCGCGCGTAATAGGTCTTGAGCTTGACGTTCAGGCAGTTGTAATCAGTTGCGCGATATTTTGGCGCGTGCACCTGCGGCTGCCCCGCCAGCGACCGCATCAATTCATCGACGTATTCGAGTTTGTGCAACGCCTTCCAGCCGGCGTAACGCTCGCGCCAGTCGAGCCCGGGCGTGAGCCAGATCGCGAAAGTCTCCGCAAAATCTTCGTCCGGATGCGCCTGCGCGTACCAATCATCCAGATGCACGACGTAGCTGCGGCTGAATGGGCGCGGCCGGTAAAGGCTCGGCGTCTCCTCGTCTGACGTTTGTCCAAAAGTCTGCTGCCATTTTTTCTTTCGCTGAAGCTGAAAGCCGTAGCTGTAAGCGTGCGCCGCCTCGTGCCGCATCAATTTCATGAACCACTCCGGCGTTTCGCCCTCGACTTCGAGCATCATTGTGCGTTCCAGCGCCCGGAGCCGATCGTGCACGAGAAAAAACGGAATGAAAATGGCCGGGATACCGATCGGCACGAACCATTCATCGCCGATGTGACAGGGCGGGTGAAACGTGAGTCCCTTGGCCGACAGCTCGTCGTAAAGCTGCCGGATCAGCGGTTCCAGTGTCGTGCCCTCGAGCCGCAAACCGAGCGTGGAGATGCGGCGCTCGAGAAGTTCCTGGTCGCTTAGTGACGTCCAATCGGCAGCTTCCATTTTGCGCACAATATCAGGCTCCGCGGAGCGCTGTCACGCGTTCGCACGAAGGGGCTTGAATTGCAGCGGCGATTTGCGCGTAATCGCCTCCGATGAACTCATCCGAAATGGGAGCGCGAGGAACGCCAATACCAAGCCGGTTCACAACCGAACAAAAATTGATCGTCTTCTTTGGCGTAGTTACTGTGCTCATCCATTTCTTTACGAACAGTCGTTACGGCTATTTTCGCGACGAGCTCTATTATATCGCCTGCGGTCAACACCTCGCCTTCGGTTATGTCGATCTACCGCCGCTTTCCGCGTTGCTTATTCGGCTGAGCCGTCTTCTGTTCGGCGATTCACTTTTCGCAATTCGTTTCCTTCCAGCGGTTGCGAGCGCACTCAACGTTGCCCTGACTGGACTGATCGCGCGCGAACTCGGCGGACGAAGCTGGGCAGTCGCGCTGAGCTGCACCGCTTCGCTTTGCGCGCTCGTTTTTCTCGCGGTGGGAAATTTCTTTTCCATGAACGCGTTTGAGCCGCTGTTTTGGATGGGCGCCATTTATCTGCTCGTTCGGATCATCAATGGCGGCTCGCCACAACTTTGGTTATGGTTCGGCGCGGTCGTTGGTCTCGGGCTGGAAAACAAACATTCCATGGCTTTCTTTGCCGCCGGCGTCTGCATTGCCTTATTGTTTACGCCCGAGCGTCGTCATTTCGCTCAGAAATGGATCTGGCTCAGCGGCCTGATCGCGCTTGCCTTGGCGCTGCCAAACATCGTTTGGCAGATTCGGCATCATTGGCCCACCTGGGAGCTTTTGCGCAACATTGCGGAAAGCAACAAAAACGTCGTGCTCACGCCTGCGCAATTCATGGCGCAACAAGTCCTCATCATGAACCCGGCCACGCTCCCGTTGTGGCTCGGCGGGCTCATCTGGCTACTCGTCTCGCGCGAGGGCCGCCGTTATCGCGTTATCGCCATCGCTTATCTGATCACCCTTGCCGAGTTCATTATCATGCACGGAAAACATTACTATTTAGCGCCCGCGTACCCGATGCTCTTCGCCGCGGGCGGCGTTGGCGTCGAGCGCCTCTTCAGCGTTCGATTGCAATGGCTCAAGCCGGCATTGCTTGCCGCGATGATCGCACTGGCCGCGCTATTCGCGCCAACCGTGGTGCCTATTCTTTCGCCGGAAAAATTGGTCGCCTACATGAAATCGATCCATTTCGAACCGCCGCGCACCGAAACTTCGCACACTGCTGCGTTGCCTCAGCTTTTCGCCGATCAATTCGGCTGGGAAGAGATGGTGCGCGCAGTCGCGAACGCCTATGCGACTCTCTCGCCGGACGACCAGAAGCAGGTCGCGATTTTCTGCCAGAATTACGGCGAAGCCGGTGCGATCGACTTTTTCGGACCCAAGGTTGGATTGCCGCCGGCGATCTCGGGCCATCAAAATTATTTTCTATGGGGCCCGCGCGGTTACACGGGCGAAGTTCTTCTGGTGCTCGATGACAGCGCAGACGACGAACGGGAGCAATTCGAATCAGTCGAAGACCTGGGCCAAATCGAGAGCAGCCCCTGGGCAATGCCATGGGAGCAACGGAATCACATTTACCTCTGCCGCCGTCTGAAAGGTGCAGTGAGCGATCTCTGGCCAAAAGTAAAGGAGTGGCTCTAATCCTGCGGCACGCTCGCATCTGAAATCGATTGTCGAGTTGTCGCCATCCTCGGCGCATCAGGCATGACGCCATTCGCAGACTGCTAAAACGTCTGTAGCTTTTGGTGCTTGGCGTGGAAATGCCGCGCTCGAGAAGATCCTCGTCGCTGAGTGATATCAGTGTTTTGGTCCTTCTAAAAAGAGTCGACATCGCCCGTCTGAAGTCACATTC
>JBKOXU010000013.1:0-14785 GCA_046725095.1 Verrucomicrobiota bacterium | reverse complement strand
CGCAAGATTGCAGTCTCAATGTCTTTCTCGCTGTACGTGTCCTTCAACCCCAGAAAGTCGAGGAGGTATGGATCGCGAAAGATCAAGTCGGGAGTGATGCGATCCTCCTCCCGCAGTTGTTTCAATTCCTGCTTTGCAAGCACATTTCGGCGTAAAATTCACGTTGGAGTGGCTCTTTCAGGTAGATGATCTGGCGGAGATGAGTCCAACTCAATTGTCCACTCAGTGCGTGCACTATTTGCTTGTCTGGAAAAACCTCGGCGAAACGCACCATGTGGAAGAGGTTCGTCCTGCCAAATCCGCTTCCGAACTCAATTGCCAATTGTCCACTCAGTGCGTGGACTATTTCTTTGCCGTAATCGGCGCGCTTTTCCTTGAGGATATCCGTCCGAATTCGTTGCCCAACCTGCCAATACAGCAGGACCAGCGCGGCATTTAGCGCCTGTGCGACGCGCTGGCGAGAATCATTGATCAGTTCCCGCAAATCGTTGAGCAACCGGGGCAGGCGCGATCGGCGCGAGTGTTCCAGATGCCACAGTTTTGCGTCGTGTTATCGGCTTGATCGATTTCGGCATGTTGTTGAATCTAGTGGAATCGACGTTTTCACGCGAGTTCTTGGTCTGAACGGATTGACTCAACGGTCTCGGTTCATTTTCTCGGATGCCAGTTCCATCGCGCGCGTCGCAGTTTTATCGCTGGCCGTTTGGATGGACGTTCGGCTAGGACGCTGACGACTGCCATTGTGTTGCTGGGGCTTTCGGAGAAGTAGCTCCGCACGCGCAATCCGGAACGAGAAAGCTCAATGTCTTTGCGGAATGGCCAGATAAAAATTGGGCTGCTTTATCCGGAATGACCTTCGCGAAGCTGCCAGATCATTCGCCAGATGCGGTCGTTGGAACCATTGGCCAACAACCAATTTACTCCAGCGCTGGCCGAGAACGAGCCGGAAAACCAGCACGCAGAAATCGGCGGCTACAAGTTCGATCTTTCATTCGAGAAGGAGCTCATCCACGAACGAGAGACCGTCGCCGGCAAGCTGCGCGTCACCCAGCCCGACGGTCAGCCGTGTAACAAACTCGGAGTAGTCATGGGCGCCTTCGGGCACGTTGTCGGTTTTGGCGATGATTTCGCCACCGTCCTGCATCTGCATCCAGTCGGGCCTGTCATCACCGACCCGGAAGCGCAGAGCCGCCCTGAACTCCCCTTCTACTTTCGCTCGAACAAAACTGGGCTTTTTCGCCTTTTTGCGCAGGTAAAGATTGAGGGCAAAGATTTTTTCCCGCGCTTCGTGCTGCGAGTGCAGCCCCTGCAACGTCTTCCCAGCCTGTGAGCTTGCGTACGTGATCCGGAACGCATATTGGGCCGCGTTCTATTTGTTGATTTTTCGAGCGGTAACGGGCCGGCTAGAGCTATTTCGGGATTTGCGGGTTCGTTCCCCACTTACTTGGCTCCGGTCCCATTTCGAAAGTCAGAATTCCTCCGGCGCTGACCGCGCTGTAGGGAAGAAACGGATTGTCGATCTTCTTGCCGTTCAGCGTAACCGACTGCACGTAAATGTTTTTGTCGGAAAGATTGTTCGCGTTCATCTCGAAGGTTTTTCCATTCGAAAGATGCATTGTCGCTTTCCTGATTTGCGGCGCTCCGATCACGTAATAATCGCTGCCGGGACAGACCGGATAGAATCCGAGACAGGTGAACAAATACCAGGCAGACATCTGGCCGCAGTCATCATTGCCGCTCAATGAATTGGGTTTGCTGCCGTATTGGGTTTTCACCACTTCATGTAGCCGCTCGGCTGCTTTCCACGGTTGGCCGGCGTATGAATAGAGGTAGATCACGTGATGACTCGGTTCGTTGCCATGCCAGTATTCGCCGATCCTGCCTTGGATATCGGAAACGCCTTTGCTCTGATCGGCTTCGCGAAAGGTAAAAAGCGCGTCCAATTTCTGTGTGAATTGCTCTTTGCCTTTCATCAAAGCAATCAGTCCAGGCACATCGTGCGGGACGTACCACGAGTATTGCCAGCTGGTGCCTTCGGTGAAATCGTTCACGCCCGTGCTCTCGTCGTAAAAATGCGGGTTAAACGGAGTGTGCCATTTACCGTGGGAGTCCTTCCCCCGCATCAGACCCACTGAGGGATCGAAGATATTTTTGTAATTGGCGGCGCGTTTCGCGAAATAGTTTGCATCATCTTTATTGCCAAGCGCTTTCGCCATTTGCCCGACGCAGAAGTCGTCATAGGCGTACTCGAGCGTCTTGGAGACCGATTCGTTCTCTTTTTCGAAGGGAACCCACCCCAATTTCGCGTAGGTCGCCACGTTGTCATAATTTGGATTCATTGCCGTGGTCTTAATCGCTTCGTAAGCTCTGGCGGGATCGAACCCCTTCACTCCTTTCAAGTAAGCGTCCACAATGACCGGCACCGCGTGATATCCAATCATGCACCACGTTTCATTTCCTTGAAGGGACCAGATCGGAAGCATGCGCTCCACGCTTTGGTCGTAGTGAGCCAGCATCGAATTGATCATGTCGGCGTCCCGTTGCGCTTGAATCAAGGCGAAGAGCGGATGCGTCGCCCGGTAAGTGTCCCAGAGTGAAAACACGGTGTAATTCGTAAAGCCCTGCGCTCGATGAATGTTCTGGTCGAGGCCGCGATATTCGCCGGTGATGTCCTGATAGAGATTTGGGGCGAGGAATGCGTGGTAAAGCGACGTGTAGAAGGTCTCTTTTTCCTCTTGCGACCCTTCAATCTCGATTCGGCTTAATTCGCGCTCCCATTTCGTTCGGGTCTTGTCCCGAAGCTCTTCGAAATTCCAGCCGGGAATCTCCGCATCCAGATTCTTCAATGCATTCGCCGCGCTGACCGCAGAAACCGCTACCTTTACGGTGATGGCTTCGTTCTCTCGCGTTTTGTATTTGGCGAGGAACTGCAGGTTCGCTCCGCTCGCTTCCTTGTCGCTGCGAAACCGATAGGTGTTGTAAATGACCGGCTGGCCATCGCTGATGATTTCCGCTTTATCGAAAGGCCGTGAGTAGCGCGCCGCAAAATAGAGGGAGCGCTCCTTGGCCCAGCCGTTCACCAAATGAAAGCCGGTCACCGTGGAATTGTCCTCTACGCGCATGTGCGACCAGATCACTTTCCATTTTTTTCCGGTCAGGTGATGATGCAGATCAGTGAGAATGGACGCTTCAGCGTTCGCCGGGAATGTCATCCGGATCATGCCAGCCCGCTCGCCAGCCGTCAGTTCAACGGTGACACCGGACTTTTGCAGCTTCACTTTGTAATAACCGGCGGAGGATTCCTCTTCATCGTGTGAGTAGGGCGAGCGATAACCGGAGTCAGGATCCGCTTTGGTCCCGGCGACAAGCTTCGGATTCCCAATCTGAGGCATGAAAAGGAAATCGCCGAGATCTGGAATACCGGTGCCGGAAAGATGCGTCAGACTGAAGCCCATGATCGAGGAGTCGGAGTAATCGTAACCTGAAGCCGTCTCCCAAGGTTCGTCATCCGTGTCTGGACTGAGTTGAATCATGCCAAACGGCGCCGACGGACCCGGATACGTGTTCCCTTCTCCCTGCGTACCAACGAAGGGCCGGACGTAATCGACCAAGCGGTCCGGCTCTTTTGGCGGTGCTGATTCAACGGAACCGCTTATCTGCAATGCCAATATAACAAGCAGCTGGAAGAACCGGGTCATCGACACAATCACGAGATTCTCATTTAACGGCGTTGTATTTCTTGAGGATCTTGATGGTCTTGTCGATCGGGAGTTCATCTATCGTGTGGCCGCGTCCTGTCGTCGTTTTCGCTTTGAACAAAGAATTGTAGACAGCCTCTTCGGTTGCCTCGATCGCCGCCAGGAACAATGGAGACATGTCGTCATTCGAAAGGAGCGTGGTGGATTGTCGGTTTGTGGAAAACGCGATCGCGTAGTCTCCGCTTCCATTGGATGCTGCGGATCCAGTTCTTGCCAAACCCATCATCGTTCGTGCGGCCAGGCGACTGAGATTTCGGCTGTCCACAGGTGCATCGGTTGCAACCACAATCATGCAGGATCCATCCGCACGATTGCCGCCGCCGACGCCTGTTTGGTCAAATTGTCCCTTCAGATAGTATCTTTCCAATTCCCGTCCGACTGGCGCGCCATTAATCGTCAGCACACCGCCGAAGTTCGTTTGCACCAGGACGCCGACAGTGTATCCGCCAAGATTGGCGGGAAGTTTTCGCGAAGACGTTCCAATGCCGCCTTTGAATCCGAAGGTCACGGTGCCGGTACCAGCACCGACGGCGCCTTCATCGACCATGCCGACTTTCGCGCCACGGATCGCTTCGGCCACATCGGTTGAGGTAATGCGACGTGCACGAATGTCGTTTAGCCATCCATCGTTTGTTTCGCCCACCAATGGATTGATCGACTGCACGTCCTCGTTGCCCGGCATTGCGAGCACGTAGTCGATAACGCCGTCGGCGACTCTGGGAACGGCGAGAGTCGAAGTGAGGAGAATTGGAGTTTCGATCTCGCCAAGCTCATTCACTTGCGTCGAGCCGAATAATTTGCCGAACGCGTTGCCCACAAAAACTGCGCCCGGAACCTTCTCCCGAAAGAGATTGCCTTTGTGCGGGAGAATCGCGGTGATTCCGGTCCGGATGTTCTCTCCCTGAATGATCGTCTTGTGCCCGACCGCCACTCCCGCTACATCGGTGATCGCGTTCTGCGGCCCCACAGGAACAATTCCCACAACCACTCCCGCCGCGCGCGCGCGGGGACGGCTGGCTTCCTGCGCAATGAGTGAAGAGCAACAAAGCAAGGCGAAAAGTATGATGAATCTGATGCTAGTCATACAGAAACCGAGTTTGTACGTTTCAACCGATTGATATTTACCAAGTTCGTCGTAACGGATGCGCTTCGGTATTGAAGACGATTTTGTCGAAATCCAATGTCTTCGGTGGCGCGAAGAGCAGATAGAAATATTTGAATGTCTCGGCCAAAGCGAAGCTCTCCATTTCATCGCGCTTTTGTTTGGTGACGACGTCGGGAAGCGCGGCATAGCCGGCATCAGCGCGGCAATATTTCACGAAATCATTGAAGAGTTTCTCGCCCATCCGTCGATACTGCGGCTCTCCAGTGAAGTGATACAGGTAATACGTCGATTCGACAATCTCCGGGCGCAGATGGTAGGCGCCGGAAATCACGCGCATCGTTTTATAATCGAGGATCTCAGGTTCAATCCCATTCAAGTTCCACATCTTGAACGAGGACGCTTGCAGCCGGCGCGCACGTCCGAGATCACCTGAGAGGGCGAGTAGCGCAGGAAAAAATGCATCGAGGGCGCCGTAAGTGGTTTCGGTGCGCATGCCTGTTTGCATGTTGGCGTGTCCGTACCACAATTCCTCTCCGCTGTCGTCGGCGAGATATTTGTTAACAGCCGGGATGCTCGCGTTCCACATGTCGCGACACTCTTGATCGCCGAACAAAATCCAGCATTTCCAAAGGTACTCGTAATACGAATCGATGCCGCCGCTAATATGACTGTCGGCATCCGTCCACGCGCCGGTCTCGACATTAATACTCTGTCCGACCAGCCCGAGTGGCGACCGGCGCTGGTAAGTTTCGACGAGCGCACGTTTTGCTTTGTCGTAGAACTCCGGTCTTCCGGTGAGTTTGCTCAGCGTGCCGAACTCCAGCAGTAGTGTGCCCGTTTCCGCCGGGTTCGTTACCGGATCGCGCACCTGACCCGTGCGCAGGTTGACATAGACATAAGGCAGTCCGGTTGGAGAATTGAACGCGGGGAGCAGCCGGTTGCCCAAATCTTCGGCCAACTGCAAAAGACGTTGGTCGTTGGTTAATTGATAGCTGGAGAGCAGGCCGCCGAGGAGCCGAATCGTGATCTCAAAGTTTTTGACGTAAATGTCGCGATCGAACGAGAGATCGCGCGCGATGAGCTCCTTCGTCTTCGCCACGTCGGCATCCAGATTCATCAGAACGAGTGTGTCGAGCGCATCGACCGGGGTCATCAAGAGCGATTGCCCGTACCAGTCGTGCGGAGTTTTGCTCAGGGGCCGTAACGCGTCATGTCCCCAGGCGTAGCGCTCGTAATTGCGCCACGCGTGCAGGAATTCTGTCTTTACGCTTGCGGCCATTCGCCGCGCCTGCGCTTCTTCACGAAACCTGTTGCATCCTTGCACAGCGAATGCAGCCAGGATTACTAGGCAAATGCCTAACGCAAGTGATCGACGTTTATGTTTAGTTGTGGGACTGGCGCAAAAACCTATGACGCTCATTGTAACTCAGGTCGCCCGCGGCCGGGCTGAAGTTCAATCGACCACGCAGATCGGTCACTTTTCGCGGACCCAATGCTCGGCTTGACCTTCCTGCGATGCGTCGAAATAACGCACATCGGCCTCCACAAACCAGGAGGCGATCTTCGTCATCCACTGCTGCCATTCTTTCTCACCGACCATCGCGATTCGCTCCACACCCTTCTGGTGTCTGATATTTCAACTGCTTATCGTGCCTGCTCCGATGCGGGGATGTTGCCATAACGACGCGCGATCGCTAAATCACCGCTCAGCTCCGGAACAAAAAATTGGAAACAATTCGTTCATTCGTGGAATTGTGAACGATAAACCTCAACAGCTCGCATTTTACTCGCCAGATCCATCCACGCGCGGCAGTGGTGATGCCCGGCTTGAATGATCGCGCGGTCTCGCGCAGTCCATTGCTTTGGTTGAATCTTGTCTGCCTCGATGCGCCATTGGTTGCGATCTGCTGGCAGTGGATTTTCGCGCACAGCTTTCATTTGTCCGTGCCCATTGGACACAGAGCCGCGTTGTTTCTTACGGCATGGATCATCTATCTGGCGGACCGTTTTGGCGATTCAGTTTCGCTCGTCGCAGGTCAGCCGAAATCGGCGCGACAACAGTTCTGTTTGCAACACAAAAGCATTTGGCTCGTCTTCATCATCTGCGTCGCCGTCGTCGACGTTATCGTTGTCTTGCGAACGGTGAACCACGACACGGTCGCCCCCGGCGCAGTGCTGGGTGCATTCACAATCGCCTATTTAGCGATCAATCAGGCGCAGAGCAAAATTTGGGAGACGATTCCGCTGAAGGAATTCACCATCGGCTCATTGTTTGCCGCCGGCACTTTGCTCGGCGTAACACCTCATCTTTTTGCGGAAAGATCGACAATGATTTTCGCGGCGATTCTCTTCGCCGCACTTTGCTCGCTGAACTGTGTCAGCATTGCGATCTTGGAACGGGATCTCGATCGGATTCAGGGCAAGCATTCAATCGCGACGCGTTGGACGCGTACGAATTCCCTGCCGTCAATGCTCTTGCTCGTCTTGCTGGCAGGTTCTGTCGTGCTTGCCCTGTTCGATCCTGACGCCTGGCCAGTCGCGCTGTGTCTCGGAGCAAGCGGCCTTTTGTTGGGCGCGCTGCGTTTTGTCCCAGTATCACGAGATGAACGCACTGCTCTTGCCGATGTCGTTCTTTTCACGCCACTGGCCTTGTTCGTTGCCGAGAGAATGTTGTGAGCTTCGATCTGGTTGCACCGCATTATCACTGGCTCGAAGCAATCGCCTTCGGCAGCGCATTGCAACGAGCCCGGACTTGCTGGATCGATGCGATCACGCGCCCTAGACGCACCCTGATCGTGGGTGAGGGCGACGGCCGTTTCCTTTGCGAGCTCGTGCACGCCTATCCGAAGATCGATGTCGACTGCGTCGATGCGAGCGAAGCCATGCTCCAGCTCGCTCGTGCGCGCCTCCGCCGGATGCGTCCGGAATCGTTTTCACGCGTCCATTTTATTCGTGAGGACATTCTGAAATGGTCGCCGCGAGAATCATACGACCTTTTGGTCACACACTTCTTTCTCGATTGTTTTCCCGACAGAGAAATGCAAGCGATCATCGCCAAACTGGCGAGGGCGGCCGAGCCCGGCGCTGTTTGGTTGATCGCCGATTTCACGATCCCACGGAAGAGATTTGCGCGAGCGAGCGCCAGATTGTGGCTGCGAATGATGTATACCTTCTTTCGAGCGACTGCGGGAATTGCAGCGAAGGAACTTGTCGATCCGATCCCGTATTTGGATGGACACGGATTTGTCCGAGCCGCGGGGAGTCTATCGCGAGGAGGAATGCTGAGATCCGACGTTTACGTCGCTGCGATCGGCGTCCATTGAGACGCGATTGATAGGACCGCCACAGCGACCCTGAATCCACTCGACCCGCAGCTCGGTGTTTTGTGTTTGCCGGGGAAATTTGCTTCAGCAGGACGGCGGAAATCGTGGTATACACTTGCTCAATCTTCGGGATCGCCCACGAGGTGGTTTACCGAGGTAAAACGCCGGCATAGCTCAGCTGGTAGAGCAGCTGATTTGTAATCAGCAGGTCGTCGGTTCGAATCCGACTGCCGGCTCGCTTTGTTTTAGATTTTCGACACCGAAAGCCTTCGCGTGCTTGCGACTGCCGTCGCGAGTTGCGGATTTTATCAGGCCGCCGCGGTTTCGCCAGCGCGCAGGCTAATGCCCATGGTGCGGAAGATGCGGTCACGTTTTCCAGGTAACCGTGCGACTCTGGGTCGCGGGAGCGGAAGATCGACATCCACCACTTCCTGGAATCGTCGCTAGACGCGGACTCGTGACCAGCACCAGATCGGCGAGTTGGATTGCTTCTTCGATGTCGTGTGGGGCAAAAAGAATCGTTTCCTGTTCGCTTTGCCAGATTGCGCATGAACTAGCGTGATGAACGCCAGCTACGGAACCGCTTCGCTCGGCGAAGCGAAATTCTTTTCGGGACAATTCTATTAACTTTGCTCGCTGAAGACGCAACGTTTCAGCCGCAAACATCGCGCAACTGCTCGAGAAGTTTTTTGGCTTGCCCGGCGAAACGGCGGAAGCGACGAATGCCAGCGACATGGGCCGAGGGAAATATGTTGTTCGGGGATAACGATTCCACACGTCCGTTACTGGTGCGGCGTGCGTTTTGTTTGTGGGGCAACGGAGCAAGATGGACAAGGTTTTCTCGAAGGTGTTTCCGTGGAGCTTTTGCGTCAGGGTTCTCGCCGCGCTCCTCGCGATGGTTCTCCTCTCACCGGCGCACGCGCAAACCCCGCGTCTCGACGCGACGCGGGTCGCCGGCGGCTTTACCGCACCGCTCTACGTGACTGCGCCTCCCGGTGATACGAGCCGGCTCTTCGTTGTGCAACAGACAGGACAGATCCTGATTATCAATCTTCCGTCGCGAACCGTAAACGGGATCCCGTATCTCGACATCTCCGGCGAGATTGTTGCTGGCGGTGAACAGGGCTTGCTTGGCATGGCGTTCGATCCGAACTACGCGAGCAATGGCCGCTTTTATCTCAACTACACAGCGCCCGGTGGATCATTCGGCGCGGGTGTTACTCACATTGCTCAATTTACCGTCTCCCCCGATCCGGATGTGGCGGACCCGGGCAGCGAAGCGACGTTGCTGACGTTCGATCAGCCGCAAACCAATCACAACGGCGGCTGGATCGGCTTCAGTCCGAGACCGAGGGATGCGGGCAATCTTTACATCGCCGCTGGCGACGGCGGCGCGGCCGATGACGCGGGCCCGGGTCACATCGAGCCGGGCGGTAATGCGCAAAACACCACAACGCTGCTTGGCAAGATGTTGCGTATCCACATCGAAAACGCCTACGGCACCTATTCGATCCCGCCCGATAATCCCTTCTACCGATCGGACACCGACAAACAGGAGATTTTCTGCTTCGGCCTGCGCAACCCTTTCCGCGATAGCTTCGATCGCGCGACCGGCACGATGTTTATTGGCGATGTCGGGCAGTCTTCGCGGGAAGAAATCGATGTACAAAAAGCTTCTAACCCCGGCGGCGGCGAAAACTATGGCTGGCGCGTGCGGGAAGGCTTTATCCAGAATCCTGCTTACCCTGACGATCCGCCGCCGCCCGATGCACTCGATCCAATTTTCGATTATCCGCACAGCACCGGCAAGACGATAATCGGTGGTTATATCTATCGCGGGAGTCGGATCCCGTCGTTAGTCGGGATCTACGTGTTCGCCGATTACCTCGGACCGGGAACTCTCGGAAGAATTTGGATCTTCCGCTATGACGGCCGAAACGTGTCCGGATTCCGGGATATCACCTCGCAGTTGTTTCCGACGCGCGTTGGTAATTTCCCGTTGAATAATCCATCCTCGTTAGGCGAAGACGCCAGGGGCGAACTCTACATCTGCGATATCACCAACGGAAACATCTACAAAATCATCCCCGCCCGTTGACCTTTTACTTTTCTTGTCGCCGGGGCGTGCTCTCGCACAAGGAGCACAACCGGCAACAACAGCACAGCATTCGCTTACCACGGGCGATAATCATCGCTCCGGAATAAATCTAAATCTGCATGTAGCCGAGCTGAATATTCTTGCCGGTTTCAGTGGGGATAATGACCATATTCGATGGAGCGTTTGACTTCCCCATTCGCATAATGTTGATATGCGATGTAGCGCTTGACTTGCCCCCTCGTGCCCACCACCACCCAGAGTTCCCACGCTTTAACCTGCGTACCACCCAAAGCCGGGCCGATGATTGGAATGTAGTTTTGAGCGCTGATTGGGGTCGCGTAAAACCAGTCAAGCGACCTCTCTCCTACCGGACAGAGCGTTTCTGTTGCGGGCGAGCCGAAAGTCCGAACAAGATCCTCTTCGGTCGTCTGGCCCGGTCTGATTTGGTTTATCTTTTCTTGGGTGATCGATTCGTCAGCCGTTGCGTAACTCGTTAGGCAGGCAAACGTTAAAAATGCGAGTATCGAGTTGATGGTTTGATCTTTTTTGTTCATGGGATGAATTGCTTGTGATAGAGATTTTGCCAACTTCCTTTGCCAAATTGCTACCGGTTTGTCGAGATTGCAATTCGGCATTTCCGGGCTCTTTGAACTCGCGCGGCTGCTGGCGCCTCGAGCACATTACCCGCTTCATCCAATAAGCCAACCACAGCTGCAACGTTCGCAATCGATTATTTGCCTCGTTGTCTTTGTTTTCTCCCTTTTCTGATTGGTGGGTGGGCAGCGCGCCATTCCCGCTGCTTTCGGGTATAATACTCACGCCAGTATTCGGCCGTGCGTATTCGTGGCCGGCCACGCTTTCTTATCTTACCCATAGAATCGCCGTTCATGATCGGTGTCGAAGACGACTTTTCTGACAACAGTGAGGACAACGATGCAGCTTCTTCCGCCAGAAGTGACTTTACGGCGTGAACTTGTAGATCGCGCCTTCGTCGTCCGCGCCCCCATGGGTGGTCGCCCCGTAGAAACTACCGGCTCTATTGGTCATGCCGCTGTAGGGGAACGCCGCGTCCGGAGGACCTTGGAAAAGATGAGGCAAGCTCTCAACCCAGTTCCCATCGGGCTCTCGAGTTAGCTTAAAGATAGTCCCGCTGCCCAAGCCACCTTCACTCGTCGTCCCATAGAGGTCACCAACCGAGTCAAAGGTCAGGTGACTGATGGGGCTGTTACCATCTCCCACGCTTGCGAAGCTGTAGAGCACTCTTTCCCTCCATTCGCCTGTTGGCCTGGGTGCCAACTGGTAAACCGCGCCGACCCCATTGACGCCGCCGTAGTAAGTCGTGCCGTAGATATTGCCCGATCGATCGAACAATAAAGCACCGTAGGGAAATACACCATCCGGTTGACCTCGAAACGAATAGAGAGTCTTGAAATCCCATTCGCCAGCCTGGGTAGGCGTGAGCTCAAAAACAACTCCGCTTCCGAATGCGCCGCCTGTCGTCGCCGCTCCGTAGAGATTGCCATCCGGGCGCAAAATCATTTTTCCCGCCGACCCACTCGACCCATCTGCCCCACCCGTGAAGCTGTGAATCACTTTGAAGGTGTAATTGCCATTTGCACCCGGGTGAAGCTGGTAAATGGTGCCGAGCCCAAAAGTCCCGCCGGTCGGAGTCATTCCATAGACATTGCCCTGAGCGTCCACAGTCACCCTTGCACCGGGACCAGAGCCATCATCGCCTCCAGTGAAAGCGTGAAGCACCGTCTGGGTCCAGGTTCCTCCGGAGTTAGTCAACTTATAAACTACTCCGCACCCACCCTCGCAACTGCCCGAGCCGCCGGCAACCGCCGTGCCATAGAGATTGCCTTGCGCATCGACTGTCACACCTTTGTAGGGCTCGGCACCATCGGCGCCACTCGTAAAGCTATAGAGCACGGTATGCGTCCAGGAGTTTCCTGAAGGCGCCAACTGCCATACGGTGCCACTTCCGAAGTCCCCGCCCAGCACGGTTGAGCCGTAAAGGTTACCAGCACTGTCGATCGCCACATCCGTATCGGCGTATTCGCCATCCTCATCCCCGGCGAAGCTGTAGATTACTTCAGTCGTGCTGGCCTTAGCCGCGCTAATCCCAAGCAGCAGCACCGCTGTGAAAAGAGAAACGACCGTTACAGCGTGGTAAAATCGCCACCTGCGCAGGCCGTAAAATATGGATCTGATGTTATGATGGCAGGGCGTATTCATGGAATAGTGTATGACAAAAATTCGTTGCAGCAAATCAGATAAATTGCTCCTGAGTCCCGCTGTCGGTTCTCAATGAGGAATCTGCAAGCAGGGCCGCTCCCCTAACGAAATGCGCCGTCGCTCCTCATGATTCAACGCCTTCGCCCGGGAATGCAATCGGCTACGCAAGGCTTTCAACTGCGCACACGACGCTGTGATTTGCCTATTGATGAAGCGGCAACGTGATCGAGACGCATGAGCACAGGCATAGATCATAGATAATGAGGATATTCGATCAATTTTGAACCGTTCATTGCATCTTTGCTGACGGAAAGCAGCTCCACAGCGCGCTTACTCTCGTGGGCTGCGTCCTTTTTTGGCTTGACGGCCGTCGTCCGCTCCTGTAACCCGGGACGGTTCACACATGGAGTTTCTTATGATGATCCGTTCTAGAATGTTAAACGCGAGCATTTTCAATTTCCTGCTCTCGCTATTGTTAGTTTCCATCGCTTCAGGGCAGGCGCCCGAACGTGAGCCGCGCCACATGGAGCCACTCGAAAAATACAACATGCCGCCTGCGTATATTTTTCGAATCGAGACTTCGCCGCGAATGATCTCGCAATTCGGTTCGTTCACTAGTTTCCAGGTAAACGTCGATGTAAGTGGCAACAACATCCTGGGCGACGCAGCGAATGAACCGTCCATCACGGTTGATCCAACAGACCTCAGCAGCATGGCAATCGGTTGGAGGCAGTTTAACAGCGTCACCTCCGACTTCCGGCAGGGCGGCTATGGATATACAAGCGACGGCGGCACGACCTGGACATTTCCCGGTGTTCTGGAAAACAACGTCTTCCGTAGCGACCCGGTGTTGAACTCTGATGAAACGGGGAATTTCTTCTATCTCAGCCTTCTACAGACGTTTTGTGACAACATCTGGCGGTCGCTAAACGGCGGCCAATCCTGGACGCGTCTGCAAGCCGATGGACAGGCAGGGGGAGGCGACAAGGAGTGGTTCACCATAGATAAAACCAACGGAATCGGCCACGGCTTCCAATACCAGTTTTGGACTGGCATCTTCAGTTGCGAGGGCGGCGAATTCAGCCGGTCTACCGATGGCGGGGTCACCTGGATGAATCCGATCAATATTCCCAACTCTCCCCAATGGGGAACGCTTGACGTGGATACTAACGGTAATCTTTTTATTGGCGGCGGTAACACAGGCAGCCAGTTTTGGTGCGTTCGATCAAGCAACGCGCAGAACGGCGGAGTCACGCCAACGTTTGACCAAATCGCCACAGTCAATCTCGGTGGCAGCACGTGGTTTGGCGCCCCGATCAATCCGGGCGGACTGGCAGGACAAATCTTCCTCGCGGTGGACCGTTCCGGCACGGCTACTAACAACAATATTTACATGCTTGCCAGTGTGCTACCGAACGGCGCCAGCAACGGGACAGACGTGATGTTCTCGCGCAGCACCAACGGCGGAGTAAGCTTCAGCGCGCCGCGGCGAATCAATGACGATCCCATCAACCACAACAAGTGGCATTGGTTCGGCACACTTTCAGTAGCGCCTAATGGACGAATCGACTCTGTCTGGTTGGATACACGAAACGCCGCGAATAACACCGATTCGCAACTATTCTATTCTTTCAGCACCGACGGCGGCGTTACCTGGTCGCCGAACGTCGCGGCGAGCAACTCGTTTAATCCATTCGAAGGTTATCCGGTCCAAACCAAGATAGGCGATTATATCACCATCGTTTCAGACAATACCGGAGGCAATGTGGCATATTCGGCTACGTTCAACTTCAACCCAAGCCGGGGGCAGCACGAAGAAGACGTTTATTATGTCCGGGTCGCTCCTGCTAGCTCTGTGCGCACCCTGCTTAGCGCGGCGTCGCGCCTGACTCATGCCGGGGCTGGTACATTCGACATCTCGATGCCGCTGAGCGGTGTATCAGGTGTGGAAGACCGCAGCTCAAGCACTTACAACGCTGTCTTCGCGTTCGATGGGCCGGTTAGCTCTGGCCAGATTCTGGTTCTCAGCGGTACCGCCACCGTTGGCACGATCTTATTCAGTGGTAACACCATGACCGCGCAACTGACTGGCGTGACCAGTGCCGAAGTGGTCACGCTGCGTGTGCAAAACATCAACGGCGACGGCCAGCCACATGGCGACGTTCCATTTGGTTTCCTAACGGCCGATGTGAACGCCAATCGCATCGTGGACAGACCGGACCTGCAACAGCTTAGGGCCGACCGAGGCCAACCGGTCACTGCC
>JBKOXU010000119.1:0-12327 GCA_046725095.1 Verrucomicrobiota bacterium | reverse complement strand
GGCGCTGGCGAGGACAAATCACAAAAACCCCCGGACAAAGACGCCCAACTGGCCGAGGCCGAAGTGGAAAAAGAAGGTCAGATGAGCGAACGTCAGGCCGAGGCGCTTCTTGAATCGATGAAAGATGAGGAGGCTCGGGTTCAGCTTAATGAACGCAAGGTAGCGCGTCGTGTCTATAACGACTGGTGACGCCAAGTTTGATGTTTGAGGGTTGACGTTTGATTGAACTTCGATGTACCGATTACGGATTCCCATTGCAGTTTTGCTCGGCGCGTTAGTCGCAGTGGCGGGAGACACTGTTGCATTTGCCGATTCGCTGAACGTGACAGCGGTCTTGACCAGTTCCGAAACCGTCCTGGGTGAACCAGTGCAGTTGCAAATTCGAGTCACCGGAGCGCGTAGTGCCGACGCGCCAGATGAGATTGTGGCGGAGGGTCTCGAGATTCATCGAACTGGAACATCGCAGCATTTCGAGATGAACAATTTTAACGTGACCTCCAGCGTGGTTTACGACTACACGGTTATGCCGCTCAAGGCCGGGACGTTTACCATCCCACCTCAAAGAATTCGCGTCGGGGGCAATGCACTGAGCACACCGAAATTGACGCTCAACGTCTCCGATTCGCCTGGCCGTTCCTCTGCTTCTCGCCCAAGTCAAGGCGCGCAGCCGGGCAGCGCCGGCAAGCTCGTTTTTGCCGAGCTGATTGTGCCCAAGAAGACTGCCTTTGTCGGCGAGATAGTGCCTGTTCAGATTCGGCTCGGATTCGACCCGCGTGCTTATCCAAAGCTGACCGACGGTCCCGAAATTACGGGACAGGGATTTACGGCGCAAAAGTTACAGCAATCCGGAGAGAACGAGGAGACGGTGGACGGCAGAGTTTACCATGTCGTCACATTTAAGACCGCAATCGCTGCGGCGCGCGCGGGAAAATTTGAGATCGGCCCGGTTAAAGCAAAGGCGCAAGTAATGGTCGCGCGAAGCCGGCGTTCGCCTCGCGCGCGTTCCCCATTCGACTTGTTCAATACGGACGATCCGTTCTCCGATCCATTCTTTGCCAATCCATTTAGCCAATTTGGTGAGCGGCGTGAGGTGGAAATCAAAAGCGATCCTGTGGCACTCGAGGTAAAACCGTTGCCGCCGAGCGCGCCGCCAGGCTTCTCGGGCGCGATTGGGAATTTTACGATGACAATGGATGCGAAGCCCAAGAGCGTGCAGATAGGCGATCCAATCACTGTCACGTCCACTATTTCGGGACGCGGCAATTTCGATCGGGTCGGTGCGCCCGTCATTGAGGATGAGCGTGGCTGGCACAAATATCCGCCATCTTCCAAGTTTGCGAAGGATGACGAGGTTGGAATAAGCGGCACAAAGACGTTTGAGACCGTGCTTTCGCCGAACGAGAAAAAACAAAGCCTGCCGGTCATGGAGTTTGCCTACTTTGACCCCGTGAAGGAGCAATATGCGACGCTGCGCAGCGACCCGATCGCGATTAATGTCGAGGGTGGTGCGGTGGCGGCAGCAAGTCCTGTCGCGGTGGCGCCGGGGTCAACCCCTCCGGTTACAGCAACAAAGCCGGATACAGCGGCAAAGCAGCACGATATTTTGTATCAATTGACGGAGCGGCCAAAAGTGGCGCAGTCTTTCACGCCGCTTTACGTGCGGCCGACTTTCTGGTCGTCGCAGTTGATTCCGCTATTGGCGTTGCTTGGGTTGATCGGGTGGAAAATTCGGCAAGCCAGAATCGATAATCGCGAAGCACAGCGAATCGCTTCGCTTCAACATGAAGCTGCCGAACTGATGCGCAAATTACACCGCGGCGATGCATCGCCACGCGAATATTATGCTGAGGCTTCGCGAGTTGTTCGCGTAAAAGCGGCGCTGGCGTCCGGCAGCCGCCAGATCGATCCAAATGCGGTGGACGTCGACACCGCGGCGGAGACGTTCCGACTCAACGGTGATTCGCGGGAGCGGTTGCGTCGTTTGTTTGAGCAATCTGACGAATTGCAATACAGCGGAGCTCACAATGGATCGGAAAAAATCTCTCCCGAGATTCGCCGAGACGTGCTGGAGTTCATTGAGACTTTACAGGCATGAGCAAGCAAGAAAATAGTTTCGCAACGGTTCCCTTTTGCGAAATCTCCCAGCCATGCAAGCGCAGACGCTTGCCCTACATTCTCGCTCTCTGTTGCGCGACATTCGCAGTATCCGCGGCGGTATCACCCGTATTCGCGGAACCGGACGCGGAATTTGCAAAGGCGAACCAGGACTACGCGCAGAACAATTTCAAGGAAGCAATCTCCGGCTATGAAACTCTTGTCCGCTCCGGACAATGGAGTGCAAACATTTTCTACAATCTCGGCAATGCTTATTTTCGCGCAGGCCATTTTGGGCGAGCGATCCTGAATTACGAGCGGGCGCTCGCGCTGGAACGACATCATCCCGAAGCTACGGCCAATTTGCAGATCGCACGTGACGAGGCGCGTGCGCTGGAGATACAACAGAGCTGGCCGGAACGTTATCTGCAAATTGCGAGCATCAATCAGTACGTTATCACGGCGGCAGTTGCCTTTTGGATGGGACTTTTTTGTGTGGTCGGGTTGATTTTTGCGCGCCGCCGATCAGCCGCCATAATCGCTTTGTTGACCTTTTCATTCTTGGTTTTTGTCATCGCGATCTTAGCGATTTATCAACTCGACCATGGCAGCAAAGGTCGCTCTCTGGCGATCGTGACAGGCAAAGACGTGCAGGCGCGACTTGCGACAGCGGACACTGCAAACAGCGTGCTGGCGTTGCCTCCGGGAAGCGAAGTCAAAATCCTGAGCACTCGCGGCGACTGGGTCTACGCGGCCCTGCCGAATAATTTGCGTGGCTGGATTCCGGCAAAAAGCGCGGAGCAAGTACAATTGTAGAGCGGCTGGCTTTCCGCGATCACTTTCCTGTGACCGCAACCTGCGCCGGGAGCGTTGCCACTAAAATTCTGCGAGTTGCGCAGCCGTGATCGGCACGAATTCGCTTTCGTGCAGAACCACTCGCTTCGTGCCGCGGAGAAGCTGCCACCACTGTTTTGCCGAGCCGATTACGATCAAGAGCACGAGTGCGAGAAAGAACATTGCAACGAACGCGTCGAACCGCCAGACGCCCGCCTGCCGCACGAGGTTAGCTGCCTTGGCTGGGTCAGCAATTCCGGCTGCTTCGTTCAAAAGCGAGCGAGCGCCGCTCAAGAAACCAAGTCTCGGATCAGGCGAAAAAACCTT
This sequence comes from Verrucomicrobiota bacterium, assembly GCA_046725095.1. GTDB lineage: Bacteria > Verrucomicrobiota > Verrucomicrobiia > Chthoniobacterales > UBA10450 > Udaeobacter. The sequence continues at coordinate 9,072 of JBKOXU010000119.1, read as the reverse complement.
CAGATAACCAGCCGAAAACGTGACGACACACATGAACGCCAGCGGCAAAACGGTGACGAAAAGATATTTCGCCTTATGCATTTTGATCAGAATCGTCGTGGCGAGGCAGAGCGCGACTACCGAGAGCAATTGGTTGGCCAGTCCAAAAAGCGGCCAGAGTGAGTTGATGCCACCGAGAGGATCGATGACCCCCTCATATAAAAACCAGCCCCAGGCTGCGACCAGCGAAACGCTCGCGAAAACATTCGCGGTCCACGAGCGCGTGTTGCCGAGTGGACGCCAGAGATTACCCAGGAAATCCTGAAGCAGGAACCGCCCCACGCGTGTCCCAGCATCGATCGTCGTGAGGATGAACAGCGCCTCAAACATAATTGCAAAGTGGTACCACAACCCGAGCGCGGTCGGGCTGGCTGAAACGCGTGCGAACATGTGCGCCATACCGACGGCAAAAGTCGGCGCGCCCCCGGCGCGATTGAACATGGTGGACTCACCGAGATTGGTGGCGAGTTTGTGCATTTCCGTTTCAGTGACCGGGAACCCGGCGGCAGAAACTTTTGCGACCACTTCCGCAGGCGCGCCTTTTGTATTGATCGCAAAGTATTCCCCCGGTTGCAGCACGCACGCCGCGATCATCGCCGTCAAAGCAACCATCATTTCGGTCACCATTGCGCCATAGCCGATCGTGCGTATCCGCGATTCGCGCCTCACCATTTTCGGCGTTGTGCCCGAGGCAATGAGAGAATGAAAACCTGAGACCGCGCCGCAAGCGATCGTGATACAGACAAAGGGGAAGACCGGACCGGCAAAGACGAGGCCACTGCCGTCGATGAATTTTGTGATCGCCGGCATTTGCAACGTCGGGTTAATCAGAAGGACGGCCGCCGCGAGCATGATAACTGTGCCGAGTTTCAAAAAGGTGCTCAGGTAATCGCGCGGTGTGAGCAGCATCCACACCGGCAGAATCGACGCGGCCAGTCCATAGATCATGATCGCCCATGCCAGCCATTTCTGGTCGTATCGAAACCATGCTTCAATCGCAGGAAAGTCCGCCAGAAATTGTCCACCCCAGACTCCAAACGCCAGCCCGAGCAGACCGAAAATTGTCACCGCCAGTACATTCACTCTCCCCGTGCGCAAACCGATTCCCATTATCAACGCCACTGGTATGGTCATGGCGATGGTAAAAACGCCCCACGGACTTTCCGCCAGGGCTTGCACCACGACGAGCGCGAGCACGGCCAGCAAAATAATCATGATCGCCAGCACACTGATCAGGGCAAGCGCACCGACCCCGCGCCCGATCTCTTCTTTCACCATCTGACCGAGCGTCTTACCGCCACGCCGGATCGACGCAAAAAGCATGATCATGTCGTGCACTGCGCCGCCGAGTGTCGCGCCGATTAAAATCCAGAGCGTGCCCGGCAGGAAACCAAACTGCGCTGCGAGCACCGGTCCCACGAGCGGCCCCGGACCGGCGATTGCTGCAAAATGATGCCCGAAAACCATCCAGCGATTCGTCGGCACAAAATCCTTGCCGTCGTTCTGCAGCACGGCCGGCGTGGTTCGGCCGTCATTAAGCATCAGCACCTTTGCCGCCAGCCATTTGCTGTAAAAGCGGTAGCTGATGGAGAGCGTGCAAAGGCCCGCCACAATGATCCAGAGCGCACTGATTTGTTCGCCGCGCGAGAGCGCCAAAATGCCAATAGCCACCATCCCCAAAGCCGAGACGACAAGCCAGAGCAGCTTTTTCCAGAGACTCATCTCACCCGCAGTTTAATTGAAATTGTAGCGTTGTGCTACAAGGTGTGGTGTGCGACTCGACCACAAAATAAAAAAACTTTTAAGCGGTCAGGGGTTAGCCAGCGCAAGAAAGCACACGCTTAGATCTCTCCGAGGGAACCGCTTTCGGCTCGAAAAAAAGCGCGTCATTGAAACAATTGACCCTGTCGCTTTCGAGCAGATTCGCCAGCGGTACGCGGTCAACAATCCCACCGAGGATTGGCGGAAATATCTCGATCTCGACCGCTGGATCGCCATCAACATTCGTCGCATTCGTGACATCGAGCTCGATTTGGCGCGCAGAAAACGCATTCTCGATCTTGGCTGCGGCGCAGGATACTTCCTCTACATCGCCCAATCACTCGGGCATACCGGACTTGGTCTGGACTTGGATCGCGTGCCCATGTTCGCAGAAATCACCCGTCTCCTCGGCGTCCGTCGGGTGGTCCAGCGAATCCGCGCCTTTCATCCCCTCCCCGATCTCGGAGGAAAATTCGATCTCATTACCGCCTTCATGATTTGCTTCAACAGCCACAGGCAACGCAATCTTTGGGGGGTGGCCGAGTGGAATTTTTTCCTCGATGACATCGCCAAACACCTAGCTCCACGCGGGCGCGTCTGGCTCGAGTTGAACCGGGAGAGTGATGGGACCTTTTACACGCCAGAACTAAGGGAGTTCTTCCAGAAACGTGGGGCCAGGATCGACGAGCACAAAATAATGTTTAATTCAGGGTTGCGCGCGCCTGCTTCAACTTCGTCAGCTGTTCGGTGAAAGTCTTTTGACGCTGGCGGTGTTCCTCTACAACCGTGGCCGGCGCGCGCTCGACAAAGGATTTGTCTCTCAACTTGCCCTCGACTGTTCGCAATTCCTTTTCGATTCTTGCAATTTCTTTATCTAACCGCTCGCCTTCTGCTGTCTTGTCGGCTGCCCCAGTTGCTAAGAGAATTTCGCCTAGCGGCGTGATCGCGACCGGACTGCCGGGCTGCACTTGATATTGGTGATCCAGTCTTAGTTCTTCGGCATTTAACAACCGAGAGATGGTGGGAATTTCGCCTGAAATTGCTTTCTCATGTGTGCGTAAAATGAATCGTAATTTCCTGTTGGATGGGAGCTTGGCTTCCGCACGCAAGTTGCGGCCCGCCTGAACGGTTGCATAAATGTCCGAAACAAACTGACGCTCGCGCGTAACATCAATGTTGCCTAAAGGCATTCGCTCCGGCAGCGGCGCGAACTGAATTGAGCCTTTTCCAAAACCGAGCAGCGACCGGAGTTCCTCTGTGATGTGCGGCATGATAGGATGAAGCAATCGCAAGACTGCTGAGAGCACAAAATCCATTACCGCCAGCGCGGATTTCTTTTTGGCTTCGTCTTGGCTGAATATTTCGGTTTTCGCTGCCTCGACGAACCAGTCGCAATAATCGCTCCAAAAGAAATCGTAAAGCCGCTGCGCCACCGCATTGAATTGATATTGATCGTAAGCTGCTTCGACTGCGTCGATGGTCTCGTTCAATCGCGCGAGGACTTCGACGGCGTAGATCGGTAGCGACGTGTTGTCGATCCTCGGCGCGGCATCACTCGGTCCGTGCATTTGCCGAAAGCGCGCAGCATTCCAAAGTTTTGTCGCAAAGTTTCGGCCTTCTTCGATTTGCTTTTCGTCGAAGCGGATGTCCTGACCGCTAGGCGCAATGCGCATGAGACCAAAGCGCAGCCCGTCTGCGCCGTACTTCTCGATCAACTCGAGCGGGTCGGGCGAGTTGCCGAGCGACTTCGACATCTTCCGACCTTCCTTGTCACGAATCAGGCCTGTGAAAAAAACATCGTGAAATGGAATGTTGTCTTCATCGCGCTCCGATTTGCCCGGCTTGAACTCGAGACCTGCGATAATCATTCGCGCCACCCAGAAGAAAATGATGTCCGGCGCAGTCACGAGAACACTCGTTGGATAGAATTTCTTCCGCGTCTTTTCATCCATCGTCTCATAAGCCCAAAGCCACGATGAAAACCATGTATCGAGTGTGTCGGGATCTTGCGTCCAATTTTCTGGATCGCTTGGAGGCTCAACTCCGACGTAAATTTGGGAGTCGGAAGTTGGAGCTTGGGATCTCCGGTACCAAGCCGGTATCCGGTGCCCCCACCAAACCTGTCGGCTAACGCACCAATCGCGAATGTTTTCCAGCCATTGAGCATAAACTTTTTCCCAATGCGCAGGAAAGAAGCGAATGAAATGATCCCGCACTACGGCAAGCGCTTCTTTCGTTTTCGGGTAACGCAGAAACCATTGTTCGCTGATGCGCGGTTCTATTGGAACATCGCTCCGCTGACTGAAGCCGATGTTGTTCTCGTACGGCTCCGTTTTTGAAAGTAATCCCTTTTCCTTTAATAGCTCGGCCGCTCTCTTGCGCGCTTCGAATCGATCGAGACCGTTCAACTCCGCAACCGCCGGACAATTGATTTTCCCATCAGGGTGCAAGACGTCGACAATGGGCAACTGATGACGCTGACCAATCTCGAAATCGAGCGTGTCGTGCGCAGGCGTAACTTTCAGAACTCCTGTCCCGAACTCCGGATCAATCGCTTCATCGGCGGTGATGGGAATTTTCTCACGCGCCAGCGGCCGCCATGCGTGCTTGCCGAGAAGGTCGACATATCTTTTGTCGTTTGGGTGGAAAGCCATCGCCGTGTCAGCCATGATCGTTTCCGGCCGCGTGGTTGCGACTTCGAGAAAACGCCCCGGCTCTTCCACAATCTCGTAGCGAACGAAGTAAAGATTTCCTTTCTGTGGCTTGTTGACGACTTCCTCATCCGAAAGCGCCGTTTGCGCAGCCGGATCCCAATTGATCATGCGGCGGCCTCGATAAATCAGATCTTTGCGATAAAGATCGACAAAAACGTTTTGGACAGCCCGGACGTAAGCATCGTCGAACGTATAACGCTGCCGCGACCAGTCGCACGAACAGCCCAAGCGCTTGAGTTGCTCGATGATGATTCCGCCATGTTTATCCTGCCACTCCAGTACACGCCGGAGAAATTCTTCCCGGCCGAGATCGTGGCGCGTTTTTTTTTCCGTTCGCAGGAGATATCTTTCGACAGCGGTCTGCGTACCAATCCCGGCGTGGTCCATACCCGGTAGCCACAAGACTTCGCGACCTTGCATCCGCGCCCGGCGTGCAAGAATATCCTGGATTGTGTTGTTGAGAACGTGGCCGAGTGTCAGCACACCAGTGATGTTCGGCGGCGGCATTACGATCGAGAATGGCGGCTTCGAGGAAGTGGGATCGGCCGTGAAATAGCCCTCCGCTAGCCAGTGCGCATACCATTTTTCTTCAGCGGCTTGCGGGTCGTAAGCCTTGGAAATTTCTGCCATGCGCAATCATCGAAGAGGGAGCAGCGAATGCAAGAACGACGGAGACGATGTCACACCTCCATCGGCCGCATAATCGGGTTGCGGGCCGGCTGCTACGCCGCCACGTTCCCGGCTGCATGAGTGATTCGCGTCCGATTGGCGTTTTTGATTCCGGCATTGGCGGACTTACCGTTGTCAAGGCGCTCCGCGACATCCTGCCTAACGAAAAGATTTTTTACCTCGGCGACACGGCCCGCGTTCCATACGGCGGAAAAAGCGCCGGCACGGTCGAGCGTTACAGCCTCGAGGTTGCCGACATACTCATCGAAGAAAATGCAAAAATCGTCGTGGTAGCGTGCAACACCGCTTCGTCTGTTGCTTTACGAAAATTGGAAGAGCATCTCCCGGTGCCGGTTACCGGCGTTATTCGGCCCGGCGCACGAGCGGCCATTGCAGCCACGCAAAATCACCGCATTGGAGTGATTGGCACGAGAGCAACGATTAAAAGCGGCGCGTACGAACGGGAATTGCGCTCGCTGAAGCCGGACGTTCATATCTCATCGCGCGCCTGCCCGTTGCTTGTCCCTCTGATTGAGGAAGGCTGGCTGGAAGACAAACTGACCGATCGCGTCATCGCGCGCTACCTCGAACCGCTTGTGGATGAAGGGATCGATACTCTGGTCCTCGGCTGTACGCACTATCCATTGCTGACCAAGGCCATTTCCCGCGCGGCCGGCGACGCTGTGAAGCTGGTGGATTCGGCTCATAATTGTGCGGCCGCGGTGCAGGAACTTTTGGATCAACAAGGACTGCACGCGCCGTCACGAAATTCCGCTGGCTTGGAGGTTGTGTTAACCGATGCCCCGGACAATTTCCTGCGGGTGGCTCGCGAGGCGTTGGAATTGGAGATCGGCGAAGTCCAATTACGCGATGTTTTGCAGAGCGCGGTGAGGTCGTAGCCAAGTGCCGGTCCGGCGGCTAACACAGCCGTATCTACAGCAATTTCGCTCGTGCCGCCTTCGGCAAACTTTTGACCACAAGCTCGTACGAGTGATCAATCATTTTGTGCAACTCCGTGTCCGGAATTCCACTGTCGAGTTCGACTGTGTTCCAATGTTTTTTCTTCATGTGATAGCCGGGACGAACCTGCTCGTATCGATCGCGTAATTCGAGAGCCAAGTCCGGATCACACTTCAAATTCGCCGTCGTTGGAACTTCATCGAGTGGCGCGAGAGCGAATATTTTACCGGCCACCTTAAAAACGAGAACGTCTTCGCCGAACGGCGTGCTTTCGGTTACAGCCAGTTTGCCAAGGCAATACTGGCGAAAGGTTTCGAGATCCATCAAGAAATCCGCGACCTAAGCAACCCCGCCAGATCGTTGATGGCAACGCGTTCCTGTTTCATGGAATCGCGCTCACGCACCGTGACCGTATCGCGCAGCGCCGCATCTTTTTCTCCCAGCGTTTCAAAATCGACGGTCACACCAAAAGGAGTGCCAATCTCATCCTGGCGCCGGTAGCGACGCCCAATCGCGCCGCTCTCGTCATAAAAGACGTTCATGTGCGGTCGGAGAAGCTCGACAATCTCTTTCGCTTTTGCGACCAGCTCCTCCTTGTTTCTTAGTAACGGGAAAATCGCGCACTTAATCGGCGCCATGCGCGGATGGAAACGCAAGACAAGCCGCGTTTCCATTTTCCCTTTTTCGTCCGGCGCTTCGTCTTCCGAATAGGCTTCGCAGATCAGTGCCAGGACAGCGCGGTCGACGCCCGCGCTCGGTTCGACAACGTGAGGAACAAAGCGCTGTTTCGTTTCCTCATCGAAATATTCCAGTGACTTGCCGCTCGTGTTCTGGTGCCGCGCCAAATCGTAGTCAGTTCGATAAGCGACGCCTTCCAGCTCCTGCCGGCCGAAGGGAAAATCGTATTCGATGTCGTAGGTTCCCTTCGAATAGAAAGCCCGTTCTTCATCAGGAACATCTCGCGCGTGCAACTTTTCGCGCGCGATGCCGATGTTCTCATAGAACTTGAGCCGCTCTTCCAGCCAGTAATCGAGGAGCTTCATCCCCTCCTCTGCCCGGCAAAAATATTCGAGCTCCATCTGCTCGAATTCCCGGGAGCGAAACGTGAAATTGCGCGGATTGATTTCGTTGCGAAATGCTTTGCCAATCTGCGCGATGCCAAATGGCAATTTCTTTCGCGAGACCTCAAGAATGTTTTTGAACTGGACGAAAATTGACTGCGCGGTTTCGGGACGCAGATAAGTCAGCGATGATTCATCTTCCGTCGCGCCGACATAGGTCTTGAACATCAGATTAAAGGACTGCGGCTTAGATACCAGCGCACCGCTTTCTGGATCAAACAACCTCGACAGTGGACTGTCTGTATCAATAGGTTGCTTTCTTTCACCGATCAGCACTGGACGAGTGAGTCCCCTTTTTTGATAGAACTCGCGTGCAATTTTTCGAGCACTTTCTGGTGGTTTGCCTGCCGGAACCAGCACAAGGAAAACGACGGGATAGATTTTGTCCTTTAAGAGTTCATAAGCAGGAAGATCGAATGACTTTACAATTTCATGGGCCAGAAGATCGAGAGGCTCCTCATGCTTGAATCGTATTGGTTCTTCCGAGGTGGAAGGAATGGGCAAGTCCTTTGTAACAAGCTTAAAAAGTGGAGAAGCAGAGCTCATCTGCTGAAGAGCCGGCCAATAGTCCTCCATTACACTAAACGCGCCGGAGTAGTAATAGACCGTTCCTTTCTGAGGCTCGATTTGATCGGCGCGAAATCGCTTGCCAGTGAGAAGAGAGTCAACCATTGGATCGCTGAACGTGTCTTCGTGGCCGCTCGCCTTCCAAACGGCGCGGTTCATCAAGATTGACCCGTCCATGCCCACGACGTCGTCACGCTCGTGCACCATCACGCGCCACCAGTAATTCTTCAGGTTGCGTTTTAATTCGACTCCGAGCGGCCCGTAATCCCACGCTCCGTTCAAGCCGCCGTAGATTTCGCTCGATTGGAAAATGAATCCGCGCCGCTTGCACAAGCTGACGATCTTTTCCATGCGCTGAGTATCAGCCGACGTACCCATAATTTTCGCCACAGATGAACACAGATTGACACAGATTCAATCTGGAGAATTGGAGGGACTCAGCCTTTCGCGTCCGTGCACATGCTTAATAATGGGACGACAGAGGGATCGTTCCTCCGATCCGTGTTGATCTGTGTAAATCCGTGGCTAACTCTGGGTTTCGACTGTGATCTCAGTCTTGACCGAGTTAGCGATGAAGCATTGGTCGTGCGCCATGTGATTCATCTCTTCAATCTCTTGCGAGGTCGGTTGCTTATCGCCTGAGAATTTGAGCCGCGGTTTCAAAGTCACGCGCGTAATCGCCAATTTACCGTCGGCATTTTTTTCCATGTGGCCGACGGCTTCATCGACGTACTCGTCGAGCACAAACTTCTTTTTGGCGGCCACGGCAAGGAAGGTGAGCATCTGGCAGCTCGAGAGCGATGCGACGAACGCCTCCTCTGGATCAACAAGTTTCGGATTGCCCAGATAGGCAGGAGCAGCCGATGCCTGCATCTCATGTCCGCCATCAAATTTCCAGGTGTGATCGCGTGAATATTTCTGATACTCGAACGGCTTGTCGCCGCGTTGCCAGGTGAGAGTGATTTTGTGTTCGGACATGCCTTCTGTATAAAATGCGATGCGTTGCGGGGCAACCCCGAAGGCTTTCGGGGCTGCCTACAATTCCACGGCCATGGTTGCGCTGCTTCTCTCGCGCTCTATTTTGTCGGCTCTTGAAAATTGCGCGATTAGCTCAGTGGTAGAGCGCTTGCTTCACACGCAAGAAGTCGCAGGTTCGAACCCTGCATCGCGCATGCCTGTTTGATTAGCCAATGTTTTACACCTACGTGCTGAGATGTTGTGATGGCGATCTATATGTCGGT
>JBKOXU010000181.1:0-7851 GCA_046725095.1 Verrucomicrobiota bacterium | reverse complement strand
GTATGTGCAATCGCAAGGGACACAAGCGAAGATTCAGCAGGAATTAAGTCGCCAACTGGGGACAACGTTGGAGATCCGCAGCATGAGCGTGACGCCGTGGGGCGGACTCGAACTGAGCGGCATTACTATTCCGCAAACCTCACCGGTGGGCACGAGTCATTTCCTGGAGGCAAGAACATTTCGGCTGCGTGTTCGCTTCCTTTCGCTCTTTTCTCGGCGACTGGTGATCAAGGAGGTCTCGCTCGTCAATCCAAACATAGTCTGGGCACAAAACGCCGAGGGAAAATGGAGATTACCTAGTGCGCGGAAAAAAGAAGCGCCGGCGGTTTCGGCAAATCCGCCTCCAAATATCCTCGCGCCGCGAGCACCAGGGAAACCGGTCGAACCGGCGCCTCCCGCCGCCGCGGCCACACCAGCTCGGCCTCCATCCCCACCCGAAGTAACCGCAGATAGATTCGCGAAGCGATCCCGAAAGCCTTCGGTGACGATGCCTCCGGAAGTTCAGCGGCTTAACATCAAGAACGGAAATTTTACCTTTCTCGACGACGCCGGTAAAATGCTCGCGAGTTTTACGGGCGTAGATTTTCGCTCCAGCCTGCGCAGCGCACTCGCCATTCGTGGGAAAGCGACAGTCGCGAAAATTTCGTTGCGGGACCGCTTTTTTCTCGAGCAACTACAATCCCCGCTTCGCTATGAACCTGATGTACTGGAGCTTTCGAAAATATCTGCCCACGCGGGAAGCGGCGAAGTCAACGGCTATTTCGCCATGCAACCGGAAGCGGAGGATTCTCCCTTCACTACGAGAGTGACATTTAGCAATGTGCTGGCCGATCAGATTATCGCGGACGCCGGCGGTTCGAAAGGAATGGTCCAAGGCAAACTAGAGGGGAGTTTCCAGGCGTCAGGAAAAACTGCTGATCCGGAGGGGCTAATTGGGAAGGGCGAGGTCTTCCTGCGTGACGGGCGGGTGCAGCAATATAGCTTGCTGGTGCTGCTTGGGCAGATTCTTCAGATCGAAGAGTTGAAAGAGCTTCATCTCGAACAGGCCCACGTAAAATACCACGTCAAGCCAGGCTTGATCATGATCGACGAGTTGCTCTTGCACTCAGCAAACATTCGCCTCTCCGCGTCCGGAACGGTGACGTTTGAGGGAAAGCTGAAGCTCGACTCTCAGCTGGCGATCAACGAAAAAATTCGCAGTCAGCTCTTCAAAGCGATTCGCCAGAATTTTCAGCCAACGAGCGAACCCGGTTATTTTGCCCTCGATTTCCAGGTCGGCGGCAGCGTTGATAGACCGAGCACAAATCTGATGGACAGGCTGGTTGGGCGCGATCTTGGCAATGTGATCAATCGCCTATTCGGCGTTGGAAAAACAGAGCGACCGAAGAAAAAAAAGAAGCGAGCCGAAGCAGTAACATCCACCGCTACGCCTTCGCAGTTTGCTGCCCCAGAGGAGATGCCGTTGGATCTCGCCACAACGCCATCCCCGTCGCCATGAGAGTGATCGCCGGCAGCGCCGGCGGCATCCGCCTGTCGGTTCCGAAGCGCGGTGTCCGGCCAACAATGGATCGCGTTAAAGCCGCGATCTTTTCCAGTCTGGGTGATGCGATTATCGGCGCGCGAGTTCTCGATCTTTTCGCCGGAAGCGGCGCACTCGGAATTGAAGCGCTCAGCCGTGCCGCGTCTTCTGTTCTCTTTGTAGAAGAAGATCGACAATCAACCAATGTCATCGAGAAAAACCTAGCCAAAACAAAATTCGAGGCGCGCGTTCGACAACAGAGCGTTTCCGATTTCCTCCGGTCCGCTTCTGGAACTGAAAAATTCCAAATCATCTTTGCCGATCCACCTTACGAAAAAACAAAATCGGGCGAGCGCTTCACGGAAAAGCTCCTGACCAATAAAAAATTGAGCGAGTTGCTCGCTCCCGGAGGCGTCTTCGTGTTGGAAAAACACCCGGGCGAAGCTCTTCCTGAGACCAAACTATGGCATGTCGCTCGCCAGAAAAAATACGGCGCCACCGAAGTCCTATTTCTATCTGCAGCCACCGCCAGTCCGGCTCGGACTAATCAGCAAGGAGTTCACCCGCCGCGACGGGCAATCGAGTGATTCGTTTTATCTACAATTTGCTTTGGCCCATCGGGCTTCTGTTCTTCTTGCCGGGCTATTTGATGAAAATGGTCCGTCGCGGCGGTTACCGCGAAAAATTCGGGCAACGCCTGGGGATTTACGACCGCGAGCTGCGTGCGCGGCTGTCCCCGAGTGGCGGGAAAAGGCCAACATGGCTGCACGCGGTCAGCGTGGGCGAGGTAATGATCGCGCTCAAGCTGGCCCAGCAGCTGCGAACGCTTGAACCTGATGTGCCCTGTGTGTTGACCACAACGACCACAACCGGATTTGCTTTGGCGAACAAGAACGCTCCGCCATGGATCGAAGTCATGTATACGCCGCTAGATTTTTGGCCAGTCATGCGCCGCGCATTTTCGACCATTCGTCCGGCGAAGATTGTCCTCGTTGAAGCTGAGATTTGGCCGAATCTGGCTGCCAAAGCGCATGCGCAGCGCATTCCACTCGTGCTGGTCAATGCGCGGTTATCGCCACGGTCCGAGAGACGATTTCGACGGTTTCGATTTTTTGTCGCGCCGACGTTTCGCCTTCTGGATCTGATCTGCGTGCAGGAACGGGATGATGTCGACCGCTGGGCAGCGCTCGGCGCAAAGCGCAGCCGGATTAAATACACCGGTAGCATTAAATACGATCCTACCAATTCTGATCAAGGAAGCAGCGACTTTGGAGCCACCTCCCTGCAAAATGTCTTGCCAGGTCTAAATCCGGAGCGCCCTGTGCTCTTCGGTGGCAGCACTCATCGCGGTGAAGAGGAAATTCTAGCCAAAATTTTTGCCCGATTGCGTCGGAAATTTCCGTCGCTCTGTTTGTTCATTGCGCCGCGCCATGTGGAACGGGTACGGGAAATCCGAGCACAACTCGAGGCTTTATCGCTGCAGGTCCGACTGACGAGCGAAGCGACGAATCACAGCGAAGCCGAAGTTGATTGTGTGCTTCTCGATGCAACTGGTGACCTTCGACGCTGGTACAGTATTGCGACAGTCGTGTTTATCGGGAAAAGCCTCACCGCCCAAGGTGGACAAAATCCAGTCGAACCGATTATGGCGCGCAAACCGGTCGTGTTTGGTCCACACATGGAGAATTTCGTCACGTTGGCGGGAGCGCTCGTGTTGAAGAACGGCGCCATCCAGGTTCGTGACGCGGAGTCACTTGAAGAGGCAATTGAGGCACTCCTGCGCGATAGCGAAGCTCGCCACCTGCTGGTCCAAAATGCGCGCGAAGTGTTAGATCAGCACCGCGGTGCAACCGATCGTGCCGCACAGTCGATTGTCGATCTTAAACCGAAGCAGTGAGGGCATCCGGGCTTTGGAGTGCGGCGACATGTCGCCGCTTTAAAAGCGCGGACATGTCCGCGCATTCCAAACGCGACCGGCAATTTGCCTTGCGTCCAAGAACAGCAATTCGATATTGCCCGCGCTTTTACGACCCTATCGTCTAGAGGCCCAGGACACCGCCCTTTCACGGCGGTAACACGGGTTCGAATCCCGTTAGGGTCGCCATTGCTGGGGTTCGTTTCATGAATAGTTGCGCAACGATTGAAATTTTCTTTTTCGCGCGCGCGCGTGGAATCCCTCGCTACAATTACTGATTGCCCCTGAGATAAATCTCGTTTACCCCAGACGGGGTACCTACCCACCGAGATTTCCTGCCATATTGTCGAACCAGGAATAGCTTTTGGTGCATAGGTTGGAACCGGCGAATACAATGGAGCGTGAGAACCCTCCACCAATCCCGGCATCGACGTTATGAATAGGTTCTGCGTGAAGGTTCCATCGCCAGGCGTCGGACTGCCAACAAAGGCGACCCTGCGGCAGAAAAGAATCGCGGCTTGTTTCCTAGCCGTTTCTCCGCCACACTCAGTCCGCGGTTCGGGCAATCAGAGCGCGGACAGATACCTTGACCTAATGAACGAGCCGCGCGTTTTTGTGGCAAGCGTGACACGAAGCTTTGATGAACAAGCCGGGTCTTTTGAGCAGCGCGCCGGACTGCCCGCGAGCGTCTGTGACTCGATTGCCAAGGAGTTGGTGCAGTTCGCCGAGCTTGCTCCCGGCGATGTCGTACTGGAGGTCGGAGTCGGAACCGGGCAAATCGGCCTTGCGCTTTGCCAGCTTCCGCTGTGCTACGTAGGATTTGATGCTTCAGCCGCGATGCTCGATGTTTTCAAGTGTCGGCGCCGCGAGAGCGGGCGACCGGTTTCGCTCATCGTCAGTGATGGTAATAACCGCTGGCCGGCTGAAGATGGAAGCGTGAAGGTGGTGTTTAGTTCGCGCGCGGTTCACCTGTTGCGCGTTGAGCATGTCGTGGAGGAAGTCTTTCGAGTGGCTTCGCCGATCGGAGCGACGTTGGTCTTGGGTCGCCTGCAGCGCGGGAAGGAGAGCTTGCGCGCCCGCCTCCGGCAGGAGATGCGCGAGCGCTTGCGGCAACTCGGGTACGCATGCCACGAAGGCCAACAGAAGGAGCGGGAGATTCTGGACGCCTGTGTTCGCCGCGGCGCTACTCCGCTCGAACGGAGGGTCGTGGCAACGTGGCCGGTGCAGCACAGCGCCGCTCAGATACTAGCTTGGTGGCGAGAGAAACATGGTTTGGCTGGCCTCGAGCTGGCGGCGGAGGTGAAACAGACAGTTTTGTCGCAGCTCGCTGTTTGGGCGAAGGATGCCTTCGGCTCTCTGGAAGCAGTTCAATCGGCTGAAGAGAAGTATGTGCTGGAAGGCGTGCGGCTATCTTCAAAGTCGTGATTGTCGCAAATCTCTATGAACAGTGAACTGTTGACTCATTTCGATGAAGCGTTGATGGCCGGCTCACTGACGGATGATCAACTCATCGCGCAAACCGGGCGGCCAGCACTGGCCAAAATCATTCCCGACGCGAACGTGGTGAAGGTTGGGGGGCAGAGCCTCATCGATCGGGGGCGCTCGGCGGTCTTCCCGCTAATTGATGAAATCGTCGCCAACCTGTCGCGACATAAGATGATTATCGGCACCGGAGCCGGCACCCGCGCGCGCCACGCCTACAGCGTGGGCTTGGACTTGGGAATGCCGACCGGCGTCTTGAGCGTGCTCGGCACGTTCGTGAGCATGCAGAACGCGCGCATGATCCATTACCTGCTCGCCAAACACGGAGTGCCGTTCATCGAGCCGGCGCAATTCGCGCAGTTGCCGCTCTATTTGGAGGAGCGCCGGGCCGCCGTGTTCTTCGGAATGCCACCTTACACCTTTTGGCAACAGAACCCGGCCGTGGGCCGTATACCGCCGCATCGCACCGATACAGGCGCTTATCTCGTAAGCGAAGTCTTTGGCACGCGCTCGATGATTTTTGTGAAGGACGAAAGGGGCCTCTTCACCGCCGACCCCAAGAAAGACCGTCGCGCGAGGTTCATTCCCAAAATCACGGTGGCGGAGTTGGAAGTGATGGACTTGCAGGACATGGTGGTGGAGCGCGCCGTGCTTGAACTGATGAAGGCCGCTGAGCATCGCCGGTCGATTTACGTGATCAATGGCCTCGAACCAGGCAACCTCACCCGCGCCCTCAACGGCGAACACGTTGGCACCATCATCTCTGCAGATTGACCGAAAGACTAAACCCGACCCGCCCGAAGCTATGAGTGCCCACACTGACCGACGCCACCACGTGCAATCCTTCCTCATGCGCGAGAGCCTCGTTGACAAGGCAGTCATGACGTCCACCGAAACTCCCGTGGTGCGGATGTTGCCGGAGGCGCACGTCGTGAAAATCGGTGGGCGCTCGATTCTGGATGCGGGCCGCAGCGTGGTTTATCCGGTGGTCGAGACGTTGGCCAGAATGCTCGCGACCAAGAAGCTTATTCTCGGTGTGGGCGGCGGTGTGCGCACACGGCACGTCTTTTCCATTGCCCTCGACCTCGGTCTGCCGACCGGCGTGCTCGCGCAATTGTCCGCGGCAGATGCCAACGGCAATGCCCATATTCTTGGCACGCTGCTCGCGCCGCACGGGGTAGTGGCAATTCCACCGGAGCTGTTCGGACATCTGCTGCCATTGTTCATCCATGCGGCACCCGGCGTCATCTTCAACGGAGTGCCGCCGTATTCCCTCTGGGAGCATCCGCCGGGCGTGGGCCGTATTCCGCCGCATCGCACGGATGCGGGTTGTTTCCTGCTCGCCGAGTGCTTCGGGTGCAAATCCCTCGTGCTGGTAAAGGACGTAGAGGGCGTTTATGACAAGGACCCCAAAGGTCATCCCGAAGCGAGTCTCATCCGCGCAATCGGCGCAACTGAACTGGAACGCCGGGCTGTGCCCTCGCTGCCGTTCGACCGCGTCTTGCTACGGCTGCTGGAGACGGCGCGATTGTTGAAGCAGTTCCAGGTCGTCAATGGTCACAAGCCCGAACTGATTGAGGCGGCTGTCAATGGGGAACACGTCGGCACCATCGTGTTTGCCGGCTAGCGAGGTATGGCGAGCCAGGCAGAGACGGCCGCTGTGGCGCGCGCTTTGACCAAGCGCTATGCGAACGGCGTCCTCGCCCTCGACCAACTCGACCTCGACATTGGACGCGCTAGCATCATGGCGCTGATCGGCAACAACGGCTCCGGCAAAACCACGTTCTTGAAAATTCTCGCCGGTCTGCTCACTCCAAACTCCGGATCAGTGCGGGCGCTCGGCTGCAACCCCGCCACGCGAGCCACCTGGCTACGCGCGCGGCTCGGTTACGTCTCTCAGGCCGTCGAGTTGGACCCGGAGATGACCGCTTGGGAAACGCTCAGCCTCTTCGCCAACCTCTACGGCCTGCCTCGCGCGACGTGTCACGCACTGGTTGGGGCACTGGCCGAATCCTTCGGCCTCGCGGAGCATCTGCCGCGCTTGGTCTCGACGTTCTCCAGCGGGCTGCGCCAACGACTTCACCTCGCCGTTGGTGTACTGAACGAGCCGGAACTGCTGCTGCTTGACGAACCGACCTCGGCCCTCGACCCGGCTGGCCGCTCTTTTGTGTGGCACTTCCTACAAGGACTCCGCAGCGAAGGCCGCGCGATCGTAGTGGTCTCGCATGATTTGGCGGAAGTAGCCCAACATTGCCAGGCAATTGCGCTGTTGCACAAAGGCCGGCTGTTGGCAAGCGGGTCTCCCGCCGATGTGATCGCCGCGCATGCGAACTGGAGATTGGAAGTCGAGTTGGCCGGGCGCATCGAGCCAGACACGACCTGGTTTCAGCCGCTCGTTTCACTGCCTGGCGTGAAGAGCGTATCTGCTCGCGAGCGGCAACTGGTGGCGGATTTCGCTGAACGCGACGCGCGCGTCGTGCAGCGCGTGACGGAGGCCATCCTGCAACAGCTGTTGCGCCTCAATGCATCTGTGCTGGGCTATCGGCTGCATCCGCCCGATTTGGCGAGTGCCTACTTCAATCTGACAGGCGCGGCAATTGAGGAGGCAGCGCAAAGCGGCCGCGTTGAATCAGGCAAGGGCGCTCGCGGACGACACCGGCAAGGGCAGGAGTCGATGGTGTAATGGCGAACACGATAACAATCCTTGGTGCGGTGTGCTGGCGCACTTGGCTCAAGACGGCGCGGCGGCCCGTGGTGCTCGCCTTCTCGTTCGTGCAGCCCATCATGTGGCTTCTGTTCTTCGGCTTTCTCTTTCATCGCTTCGATATCGGCCTGGGTTTGCGCGGGGTCCGCTACCTGGATTTTCTCTTGCCTGGCGTGTGCGCGATGACGGTGCTGTTCGGCGCCTCCCAGTCAGGCATTGGATTGATTCGCG
>JBKOXU010000116.1:0-8215 GCA_046725095.1 Verrucomicrobiota bacterium | reverse complement strand
TTGGTCAGATCCTGGATACGGATGGAACCGTCTTGCTCTGCCTCCACCAGTGGGGCGTGCACCAGCATCCCTCCTTGATGAGCCCGGACGAGGCGTCGCCTGGCAACGGCCTCCTCTTGTTCTTCCGCGTCGACGATTTCGATATGGCACTGAAGAGAGCCCGCGCTCTCGTCGCCCGGTTCGAAGAGGAGCCTCACGTGAACCCGAACACTCAAACACGGGAGTTCTCACTCCGGGATCCCGACGGATACTATGTCGCGATTAGTGCGCTGCCTGCGCCCCAGCGAAAGGGGCCCGCGAGGCGGCGGCCTACGACGCGCGTGCAGCCGACGAAGGCGCGCGGCCGGATCAGAAAGCCACGGGAGAAACGTCCGCGCCCTCGCGGCTAAGGCGCTGTTCGTTAGGCGCCATGTCACTGGACAAGACACGCCGCCGCAGGTTATTTCAAGAATATAAATGAACAAAACGAATCCTAAGCCCGCTGGAGAACAATCAGAAACCAGACTGCCAACGGATCTTCGCAAAGCCCTCGCGGCTACCCCGAGGGCGAAGGCTCAGTGGAGCGATCTCACGCCGATCGCGCGCAGGGATTTTATTAGTTGGATAGACTCAGCCAAACAACTGGAGACCCGTAGACGCCGAATCGAGAAAGCCTGCTCGATGCTTGCGGCCGGAAAACGACGTCCCTGCTGTTATTCAATAGTGTCATTCAATCTTTACACAGCCCTCGCGGCTACCCCGACGGCAAAGGCTCAGTGGAGCGATCTCACGCCGGTCGAGCGCAGGGACCTTATTAGTTGGATGGACTCAGCCAAACAACCGGAGGCACATAGACGCCGGATCGCGAAAGCCTGCGTGATGCTTGCGGCCGGAAAGCGACGCCCCTGATGCCGGAATTTCTTCTCACCACGAAGTCCACGAAGGACACCAGGATGGGGTCGAATCTGGAAGCCAGGAGCCTAGGAATTCGCCAGTTGTCACTTGTCACTTGCTGAGGACGTGTTCAGTGCCACGGCCGCGCGAATGAGCGCCTTCAACGCCTTTTCATCAATCTTGTCGCCCTCATGGAAATCGATGGCACGCCTGGTGTTGCCTTCGAGGCTGGAGTTGAAGAGGCGTGAAGGGTCCTCTAGCGAGGCGCCCTTGGCGAAGGTCATCTTCACGACATTCTTGTACGTCTCACCCGTGCAGATCATTCCGGCGTGCGACCACACCGGGACGCCTCCTGGGCTCGACGGCTTTCTCCATTTCACCTCCTCGACCACTTCGGGGTCGGTCTGTATGATGAGCATTCGGATCCGAGCCAGCATCTCGCCCCGCCAATCACTCAGCTCCTTGATTCTCGCATCGATCGACCGAGGGTCTCCTCCTGTTCCTCTCTTCCCCCGAAGGCTTTCAGGGTTCCTCTTCTTCATGGTTGTTGTCGCTTTCTTCATAGTTGTTGTTGTCGCTCGCCCATCACTTCGGTATCGCTACTCAGCACTTGGGAAAGAAACGCGACCGGGCTCGATTGTGTATCAGGAAAAGGGAAAGACCCTCGATCTTGCCGTCACACAATCCTTTCAAGCGGAAACTGCTGGTCGCACTTCAGTTGAGCGCCGCGAACCGAGGGCAGCTTTGACGAAATTATTTCCGAGCTCCCACATTGGTCCCGGAAATTTGCGGCATTCCGTCAAGACCTCGTCCAATGCGGTCACGAACATATCAATTTCGCGCTCGCCAATGATTAACGGCGGCAGGATTTTCATTACGTCCATGGCATGCCCGGCCACTTGAGTCAGGATACGGTGCTTGCTCAACATTTGCGTCACAATCATTTGGGCGAAGAGGACCTTGTCGATCTTATGCAATAACTTCCAGGCCATCTTAAGCTTAAATTCCTGTGGCTCATGAAATTCGATCCCGATCATGAGTCCTTTGCCGCGCACTTCCTTGATGAAAGAATGTTTCGTGCGCAATGCATCGATCTTTTCCACGAGCAATGCGCCCATCTTGGCCGCGTTCTCGATTAGATTCTCTTGGTCGATGATTTCTAGCGCGGCCAGGCCACAGGCCATCGCCAGATTATTGCGTCCGAACGTGGTCGAATGCACGACGCAACGATCCATTCGGCTAAAAGTCTTCTGATAAATATCGCGCCGGGCGATGATCGCACCGCACGGCACATAGCCACCGCTTAGGGATTTCGCCAGCGTGATGATGTCTGGCTCGAGATTCCAATGCTGAAAGCCAAACATTTTTCCGGTTCGGCCCAGGCCGGTCTGCACTTCATCGGAAATCAGGAGCGTTCCGTATCTACGGCAAAGTTCCTGCGCGCGAACAAAGAAATCGGTCGTGGGCGATTTGCAGCCCTTCCCCTGAACGGTCTCAATCACAAACGCGGCGACATCGCGAGAACGTAATTGTCGATCTAACGCCTCGACATCGTCGAGTGGCACGCGCGCATCGAACCCTTCCATCAGTGGTCCGAATCCTTCGGTAAAACTTTCGCAGCCCATCAATGAAAGCGCGCCGAGGCTGAGGCCATGAAATGCGCTTCCCAGCGAGATCGCTCGTTTGCGACCCGTTGCCGCGCGCGCAAATTTCAACGCGCCTTCCATCGCCTCCGTGCCGGAGTTGCAAAAGAAAACTGCATCCAGATGGGGCGGGGTTCTTTTGGTGAGCGCCTCGGCCAGCAGTCCGCTCAAAAGCGAGCAATCCATCTGGACCATGTTCGGCAAGTCGAGATCCAGCACGTCACGAATCGCCTGTTTTACGACGGAATGGTTCCGTCCCATGTTGAAAACGCTGTAGCCGCTCAAGAAATCGAGATAGGCGGCATTATCCATGTCATAGAGATAAGCGCCCTCTGCCCGCGCATAGACTTTGTCGAAACCGATCACGCGCTGCGCCGCCACCAGCGTGCGGTTTACATGGCGCTCGTGCAGCTGATAATTTTCGCCCAGCCGTGCCGCGACGATTTCCTTAAGGTCAAAAGCCACGGCGCAATGTTCCGCGATTTGCACCTGAAAGGCAAATTGGTGGATCGTCCAAATGCGGCTTCGCCGCCTAATCTATCGTCGAGCTCGCCGCGATGCGAGTCCGTCCGATTGGGCGGACAAGGGCACTGCTCGATCCATCTTGGAGTTTTGAAGGCGGCGTCCGAAACCCGAACGCGAGACTCGGCTTACGGTTTCCAATCCTGATAAGCTTGATGGGCGCCCATCCCAAGGTTGGTCTTTCCTGGTGAATATCGTTCCAACTGCGTAGAGAGCCATTGGAACCATTCAAAAGTTTTCTGTGAACCGCTGCGACGGCGCTCTTCTTCGACATAGGGCCGCACTTTACGCCAGGCGAGACGAACGGTGCCACCCATCAAGTCCGCGACCACCTCCAAAGGAACGATCCGCGCATAAACAGAATAGCCGAGCCCTTCGAGAATTACGCCAATCGCCTGCACCGCAGCAAGCAAACGAGCGTCCGCCTCAATCGCCGACGCTGTCGATCCATCCGGGATACCGTGCACGACGATCATCGACTTCATCCATTCGGGAGTGAGAATCGCTTGAACGGCAGCAAACGCCGCGCGTTCCGCGCGCTCGTGGCGCGCGCGACGCATTTCCAGCAAACCGAATGCGACCGCAGCCAAAACAGTTAATGCCGTGGCTACATTTGCCAACGTCGAAAGGTCCACGCGTCTAGCTTATCAGAACCTCCGCGCGCGGAGCGAAGTCGAAATTCGCTACGAGTAAAAAAAAGCCGCAGGATTCCAAAGGAACTCTGCGGCTCTGAGTTGCGAATTATTTTCCGCTTAATCTTCGACAACTACCCGCTCCACCACGCGCTTCTCAGTTGGGCCCGTGTAGTAAACACGTACCTTTTGACCAGCTCGCAGCGGGGCTGTCACTACTTTGCCCGCAGTGTCAACGATTCGCGCAGCTGTGCCGAGCGCGAAGCTGACCGGGCCTTCGTGACTTCTGACCACGATCGTTTTCCCCGGCTCGTAAGTGGTTACGGTACCGGCTGAATACGTCGTCGTTGTAGTCGTGGTCGTCTCGGGCTCGGTCGTGGTTGTCTGCTCAGTCGTTGTCGTGCTTGTCTGCGCAAAGGCCAATGGGGCGATTAGCGCACAAGCCAACCCAAGGATTGTCTTCTTCATAATTAGTTTCCTTCTGTTGATGCTTTCTCTTGCCTTGGACATGGCGCACCGCGTCTATATTCACTTTTTCTCGCAAAATTGAGCCGTTGAGACACGCGGCACATCGGTTAGTGTGGTCGCGTCGATGACCAGCCAGAAGCCGACTACCGATCCGGTCGTTACCCCAGAACTCGTCAAGCAGCACGGTCTCAGTCCGGAAGAATTCGAGCGCATCAAAAAAATCCTCGGACGTGAGCCGAACTTCACTGAGCTGGGCATCTTCTCAGTGATGTGGAGCGAGCACTGCTCATATAAGAATTCAAAGAAGGAACTGAAGAAATTGCCCACCACGGGGCCAAACATTCTCGTGAAAGCCGGCGAGGAGAACGCCGGCGTGGTTGATATCGGCGATGGCTGGGCGATTGCGTTCAAGATCGAGAGCCACAACCACCCGAGCGCCATCGAGCCGTTCCAGGGCGCGGCCACTGGCGTTGGAGGAATTATTCGCGATATCTTCACGATGGGCGCGCGTCCGGAATTCTGCCTCAACTCGCTCCGGTTCGGGCCAATTACGGAGCAATCCAACAGCAAACAGCACACACCAAACATCGCCGCTAACAGACGGCTCTTCACGGGCGTCGTCTCCGGCATCGCGCATTACGGCAACTGTGTCGGCATCCCGACCATCGGCGGCGAGATTTATTTCGATGAAAGCTTTGAGGGCAATCCCCTGGTGAACGTTTTTTGTCTCGGTGTTTTGCGTCACGAGCAGCTTGCCCGCGGCACGGCCAAAGGCGCAGGCAATCCGGTGTTTTATGTCGGCGCCGAGACAGGACGTGACGGTCTTGCTGGCGCGGCGTTCGCATCGCGTGAATTGACCGAACAATCGCGCGAGGATCGCCCGGCCGTGCAAGTGGGCGATCCATTCAAGGAAAAGTTATTGCTCGAGGCGTGTCTGGAACTTCTCGAGCGCGATGCGGTTACTGGCATTCAAGATATGGGTGCGGCCGGTCTAACCTGTTCGACCTGCGAAACGGCAAGCCGCGGCGGAAGCGGTATTGAGATCGATCTGGCCAAAGTGCCGAAGCGCGAATCTGGCATGTCGCCGTACGAGATTCTGCTGAGCGAATCGCAGGAGCGAATGCTGATCATCGCCAAGCACGGAAAAGAAAATGTTGTTCGCGAAATCTTTGAAAAATGGGACGTGCCCTGCGCAGAGATTGGCCGCGTTACTGACGACGGACTGATGCGTGTGTGCAACAACGGCTCGATTGCCGCCGAGATTCCGGCCAGAGCACTGGCTGACGAAGCGCCGCTTTATTCGCGCGAAGCTAAGGCGCCCAATTCTGTAGCGGCGGTCTATGACCGCCGAATCCATGATCTCCCGAAGATAGACAATCACGAAGCGTTCCGCCAATTGCTGCGCGATCCGACCATCGCGTCCAAAAACTGGGTCTATCGCCAATATGATCACACCGTGCGCACGGGCACTATCGTAAAACCGGGGTCGGACGCGGCCGTATTTTTCGTTCGTTACGCGAACAAAATTCTGGCCGCTACTACCGATTGCAATCCATTCTATTGCGCGCTTGATCCGCGCGAGGGCGGCAAAATCGCGGTCGCCGAAGCCGCGCGCAATCTTACCTGTTCCGGCGCAAGGCCACTGGCCGTGACCGATTGCCTGAATTTCGGCAATCCTTATAAGCAGGAAAACTTTTGGCAATTGCGCGCAGCAGTGGAAGGAATCGCCGAGGCCTGCCGCGCGTTTAGCACGCCGGTTACAGGCGGAAATGTCTCTTTGTACAATGAAAGCCCGGCCGGAGTCGTCGATCCCACGCCGACAATCGCAATGGTCGGATTGATCGATGATGAAAAGCACATCACCACCCAATGGTTCAAAAATGAAGGCGACGTCATCGTCCTGGTGGGCGCTGTAGCCGGGGGCGCTGACCCCGGCAGCGACAAACCCGATCGCGCCAGTCGGGCCGAGGTCAATGTCCCCGGCTACAACCTTGGTGGGTCCCGGTATCTAAAAATTTGCCACGGCTTGAAAATCGGCCCGCCGCCGCACGTCGATCTTGACCTTGAAATCAAGGTGCAAAATGCTGTTCGCGATCTGATTCGCGCAGGTCTTGTAAAAAGCGCACACGATTGCGCCGAGGGCGGGCTCGGGGTTGCTCTAGCTGAATGCTGCTTCAATCCGGAACAACTTTTCGGGGCAGAGATCGGTCTGAAAGCGGACAACACGCCCGCCGCTACAGTGCTTTTTAATGAATCGCAGTCTCGCGTCATCATTTCCGTCGCTTCGAAGGACGCAGAGCGGACGGTCTCGACATTGCGTGATTACGGCCTTCCCTTTCAGCAGCTCGGGAAAGTCGGCGGTGACGACCTGTGCATCCGTGTGAACGACGAAACGGTTCGCTGGCCGGTTACTGATCTGCACGACGACTGGTTCATCGCCATCCGCCGTGCGGTGGAAGATGAGGCGGAAAGAATTCCAAGCTTGTGAAGGAGACATTGGGGATGAGGACACTCGAGGGAATCGTCGTATTTTCGAAGTGCGCGATATGTCGCTGGACATTAGCCCGCACTCCAATAGACAGATATTGCGACATTGAATGCTGATTAATTTGGTGGATTGTTTAGCGTGATCTCTCCAGACAACCTCCAGGCCGTTGAGCCAAGCGAAGCGGCGGCCTACCCGCAGCACGAGTGCGGACTTTTCGGCGTGTTCGGTCACCCGAACGCGGCGGTGTTGACTTACTACGGTTTGTTTGCGCTGCAGCATCGCGGACAGGAGAGCGCGGGGATAGTCACGAGCAACGGCCCGGGCGCAAACTTTCTAACCCATAAAGACATGGGCCTTGTCTCGCAGGTGTTTGGCCAGGAAGAGCTGGCCAGGCTCAAGGGGACACGCGCGATCGGGCATACCCGCTACTCGACGACCGGCACCAGCACGATCAAGAACGCGCAACCCTTTGTCGTTGACTGCGTGCGCGGCCAGATGGCAATCGCGCACAATGGCAATTTGATTAATGCCGATCTTTTGCGAGACGAGCTGGAACATAAAGGATCGATTTTCCAAACGACCGCCGATAGCGAGATCATTTTGCATTTACTAGCGCGGCCGGCTGATAACGGCGCGAGCGTGCTCGCGGCATTGCGCAGAATCGAAGGCGCATTTTCGCTCCTGATCATGAGCGAGCGTGAACTCATCGCGGTGCGCGATCCTTTCGGTTGGCGGCCGCTCGCGCTCGGTAAACTCGACGGCGCGTATATTGTCGCTTCCGAAACCTGCGCTCTTGATCTCATTCACGCGGAGTTCATCCGCGAAATTGAACCGGGCGAGGTGCTGATCATCGACGAAAACGGATTGCGTTCCGAACGACCATTTCCGGACCAACAGCCTGCGTTTTGCATGTTTGAATATGTCTACTTCTCTCGCCCAGATAGCATGCTCGGCGGCGTAAACGTGGGAAAGGTACGAATGGAAATGGGGCGCGAACTCGCGCGCAGATTTCCCGTCAAAGCAGACATTGTCGTGCCGGTGCCCGACTCTGGAAACTACGCTGCTCTCGGTTTTGCTCAGGAACTCGATATCCCATACGCGCACGCGTTTGTCCGCAATCACTACATTGGCCGCACATTCTTGCAGCCGAGCCAGCTCATCCGCGATTTCGATGTCCGGGTGAAATTGAATTTGATTAAGGAGATGGTCGCAGGGAAACGCGTCGTGGTTATTGACGATTCAATCGTCCGCGGCACGACTGCGCGTGCGCGCGTGGTGAACTTGCGCGAGGCCGGGGCGAAGGAAGTGCATATGCGGGTAAGCTGTCCGCCGCACCGATTCGCCTGCCACTACGGCATCGATTTTCCCGATCCGGAAAAATTGATCGCTAATCAGATGTCGATGGAAGATATCTGTAAGTATCTCGGCGTGGACAGCCTCGGCTATCTCGATGTTGAAGGCATGGTGAAGGCGACCGGGAGGCCGTTGAACACTTTCTGTCTCGCCTGTTTTACCGGCGATTATCCCCTGCCCGTCGATCCCGCACTCGATAAATTCATCATGGAAAGACGAGAGGGCCGAGCGAAAGC
>JBKOXU010000167.1:0-11832 GCA_046725095.1 Verrucomicrobiota bacterium | reverse complement strand
CCAAAAATTGGAAGAGGAGCGAGCACAGCAGGAGAGTCGATCGCCGAGCGCGATTTTCCTGCGCCAAGCGCGTTTCGCCCTCGTATTGCGCAGGCTGCTCCGCGAGAAGAAAGTTTCCCATGTTCACGCGACGAGCTCGCGCATGTTGGTCTGCGCGCTGATCCTGCAGAAACTCATTGATGTCACAGTGAGCGCCACGATTGAGCCACGGCCGGAACTTCCACGAGACTGGATCAAAGCGGCCTTGCCGCGATGTATTGGAGGCCGTGTTCACGATCGCAAGCTGCTCGAAGCACAAAATGGCTCATTTGTACTGGATAAAACCGGCGGGTTCCATTTGACCGGACGCACAAACTTCTGGCAGCAATGGGCCGAATTGCTTTTGCGCTGGAGCTGCAACGATCGAAAATCGAAAGCTTGTCCGGAGCGAACAAGGCGAGTCGAATGGATCGAAAACCGAAAATGAAGAAAGCCATTCTACTCGCCGGAGGAGCTGGGACGCGCCTTTTCCCGCTCACCAAGATCGTCTGCAAACAGCTCCTTCCGATCTACGACAAGCCAATGGTTTGTTACCCTCTAGCCACGCTTATGCTCGGCGGTCTACGGGACGTGTTGATCATTACCACACCGAAGGACTTACCTATGCTGCGCGATTATCTCGGTAACGGCACGCAACTTGGCATTCGCATCGAATACGCCGAGCAGCCGAAGCCGGAAGGAATCGCCCAGGCTTTCCTGATCGGCGCAAAATTCCTCGGCGCCTCCGGCGCATCGCTCATTTTGGGCGACAACATTTTCTACGGGAAACTCGATTTTTACCGGGACGCTTTGGCCATCGAGCGCGGCGCCTGCATTTTTGGATATCAAGTCCGCGATCCGCAGCGCTACGGCGTGGTGGAGTTCGACGCCGAGGGCAAGGCAATTAGTCTGGAGGAAAAACCGAAGCAACCGAAGAGTCATTACGCGGTGCCGGGACTTTATGTTTACGATGAGCGCGTTGTCGATCTTTGCCGATCCCTGCGTCCATCGGCGCGCGGCGAACTCGAGATCACGGATCTGAATTTGCTCTATCTCAAGGAGAAGCAGCTACACGTGAAGTTACTCAGCCGCGGCATGGCGTGGCTGGACACCGGCACGCAGGCTAGCTTGCTCGAAGCGGGTAATTACATTGCGACAATCGAACATCGCCAGGGATTGAAAATCGCCTGTCTCGAGGAAGTCGCCCTGCGCGGAGGTTTCATCAACCAGTCACAATTGTCGACGATTATCGACCGCTTGCCGAAAGGCGAGTATCGGGACTATCTGCAAATGGTCTGCGACGAAGGGCCAACCGCCGCGCCGGAGCCGGTGGGGTAATCACGCCGTCTTCCGTAGAGGCAGCCGTGTCGGCTGCAACGGTTAACGCTCTGCAGGCGACACGCCTGCCGCTACAGATTCACTTCGGCTGTTCGCGCAGCAGATGATTCGTGTCGGCAAGCAGTTTGGTCATCGCGTCGGCTTCTATCCCTTCGTAATAACCGCGAATTTGACCATGCCGATCCACCAGCACCATCCGTGTGCTATGCACCGGCGTTCCTTCGGAATCGCTGCCATCGGATATCGCAAGCTTGAAGCCGTCGTGGGAAAGTTTGTAAATCGCAGATTTTGATCCGGTGAGAAAATCCCAGCGCTTCGGTTCGGCATGCAATTTCTCCGCGTACCCGCGCAGAACTTCAGGGGTGTCGGTATCCGGATCGACGGTAAAGGAGACCAGATGCACATCGGTCTTTTCCAACGGCTTCTGCAATTCACTCATCCGGGTGCTGATCAGTGGGCACGGTCCGCGACAACTTGTAAAAATGAAATCAGCGATCCAAATTTTTCCGTTTAATTGCGCCGAACCAACCGGCTGTCTGTTCTGGTTGACGAGCTGAAAGGGCGGCACCATGCCGTATGAAGGAACGGCGCGCTGCCGGAGCGCGCTTACTTCAACGTGACGCAGCCAGAGCAACAGCCCGAGGGTGACAAACGGAATGAGGATCAAGGTCACCTTCCACGCGGTCGCGCTGCGCGATGGCGCGGAGGACGTTACAGAAGTCGCATTCATGATTTGGTCAGCACGAGCGCGCCTAAAAGCAGCGGGAGATAAACGATCGAGCCGATAAACAACAGGCGTGCCGATGCGCGGGTGCGCAGTCGCAAAAAACGCATCGCAACAGCGATAAACAACCCGCCAAGCGCAAGCTCAACCGGAACATAAAACATCGTCACGACTCCGAGAGAAGCCGGTAGCCCGGCGACGATGAGCAACAAGATGCAGAAGAACACACTTTGACTGGCACTCCGTTCGCCACTGCGATCATCGCTCGAAATCATTCTGAAGCCAGCGCGCGAATAATCATCGCGATACATCCAGGCGATGGCGAAGAAATGGGGCAGTTGCCACAAAAAGAGAATGGCGA
Source organism: Verrucomicrobiota bacterium (assembly GCA_046725095.1). GTDB lineage: Bacteria > Verrucomicrobiota > Verrucomicrobiia > Chthoniobacterales > UBA10450 > Udaeobacter. Next base: position 9,391 of record JBKOXU010000167.1, on the reverse strand, counting down.
AAAGGCTCCATGCACCGGCATCGAGGGTCCCACGAGCTGCAGCCCAACCGACCATTGGCGGGATCGCGCCCGGGATTGCGCCCACGGCGGTGTTTGCCGTGCTGGTACGTTTCAGCGGCGTGTAAGCGAAAATGTAAATCGCGATCGTTATCGCCGCGAGGACCGCGCTCAGCATGTTGCAGGCAATCGCCAGATAGCCGATTCCGAAGATCGAGAGAACCGTTCCGAGGATGAACGCTTCCAAGGGATGCATTCGACCGGCCGGAATCGGTCGTGTCCTTGTTCGATGCATCAACGCATCGAGCCTGCGTTCCCACCATTGGTTAAGCGCTGCTGCACCCGCCGCGGCCGCCGCAGTTCCGAAGACAACATGAAAAAGCGCGATGTAATCGATGGGCGGTTCTGCCGCGAGATAAAAACCGACAGCGGTCGTGAGCAGCACAAGCAGAGTGAGCCGGGCCTTGACCAATTCGGCGAAATCCGAAGCAATCCGCCCTCGCGTGGATGCGAGATTCGTATTTTGCGCTTCGAGTGCCGCGGTTTTCATGCAGGTCGAGAGATTGGCAGAGCGGGACTGTCGGGCGCGCCACGCCGGGAAACCGTCAAAATTCGCCAGCAACTCGCAGAGATGCTCACCCCAAAAGATAGCATGACCGCGCCGACCGCGACATGCGCCGTTGCGACATCAGCGGCCTTGTTGCTCCAAATCGTCCAGGCCCCCAGCGCAATCTGGCAAACGACCAGCGCGACCCAAAAGATTGACAAGCCCGACAGAGCCGGGATACGGCGCGCATCTCTCGAAACACGCAAACAAAATGCAATAATCGCGATTGCAATCAGCAGCGCGAGAAGGCGGTGCGCCATTTGCAGCCAGATTTGGAACGCGTCCACGTCTGATAAGCCTCGCGCATCGCGCCAGCCGTTGATCTTTGCAATCGCAGTCCCACTCGTGTCCGGAATCCAGGCGCCGTTTGCCGTGGGAAAATCGAGAATAGCGAGGTCGCGATGCTGATGACGCATCGTCGCGCCTAGCGCAAGCTGCACATAGATTGCGAGAGTAATTGCAATAGCGAACGTTTTGATCGCCGCGAGTTTTTTCGAATTGACACCAGCATTTTTGGAGTGCGGCGACGTGTCGCCGCTTTGCAAAGCGCGGACATGTCCGCGCACTCCAAAAGCGAGCGATCGCCAAAAAGATGTCGTTACCAGTGTGATCACGACGAGCAACCCCAGGAACGCTTGCGCGAGGCAGGCATGAAAGATTCCGATCTCGTCTTTGAGCATGGTGACGCGGAGACCGCCGAGAATTCCCTGCAGGATAACGCCGGCAAGGGCGATCACGCCAAGATTGCGCACCCAGCGTCTATCGTCACTGCGCCAAAGCCAAATCGCGAGAATGATCGTCAGGAATCCAACTGCCGAGGCGATTAAGCGATGGGTGTGCTCAAAGAGAATGCCGCCAATCCATTTAGAGACGGGAAATAAAAACATGTTGTAACCAAACGTGGTCGGCCAATCGGGCACCGCGAGACCGACGCCTTTGCTCGTGACCATCCCGCCGCTGCAAATTAGCAACAACGTCGCGACGCACGTGAACCACGCGAAACGGTTCAGCCATTTATTGTAGCTGCCCCGATAGCTTTCGGGGTCGGCACTATTCGAGATCAACTTGTCCACGGTTGGAAAATAACCGGGACGGAAACAAATGCGACGGTCATAGACTCGCCGCTACAGAAAGAAACTTAACCGCTGGGGCTTGGAGAAGGCGGGTGTGCGCCAGGCTTATTTTCCGGTTGCGCAGGTGGTTTGGTCTCCGTCTTCGGCCCACCAGCAGGAGGTGCGCTTTGCGCGCCGCCAGCCAACTCGGCCCGTTCTTTGAGCCAAGTCTGATACTCTTCTGGTGTATCGACCACCAGGCTCCCTTTCATTGAATAGTGGCCCAGACCGCATAGCTGGGCGCAAATGACTTCATAAGTCCCGGTCTTGACTGGAGTGAACCACAGCGGGATGCGCGAACCAGGAATTGCGTCGGCCCCAATGCGCATGGCCGGCAGGAAGAAATCGTGGATTACATCTTTCGATGAAAGCTCGATGATAACGGGGCGATTCACGGGCACATGAAGTTCCCCCAGCGTCGCGATATCATCTTTGCCGGCCGGATCGTTCGGATCCAGGCCGATGGGATTTGAGTTGCTTTCAAAGCTGACATCACGGTGGCCAAATTGTCCGTCGGGCCCAGGCAGGTGATAATTAAAGCTGAACTGTTGCGCGACGACGTTCACGAGAATTGCGTCCTTGGTGGGTGGAAATTCATTCACGCGCTTTGCCCAAAGCGGGATTGCAAAGCCGAGCAGGAGCACGGCTTCAATCAAGACGACCGAGAATTCCAAATGTGTCGAAATAGGGCTGCGCACACCGTGATGATCAGCAACCGGATGCCGCCGCTTCCGGAAGCGAATCAAAACGAAAATAAAAAACGCCGACCAGCCAAGGAAGAGCGCGCCCATGAACCAGTGGCAGAACTCAATGATGTGATCGATTTGATATCCGTGGGAGGAGGCGTTCGGCGGCATTCCCAGAAATTCATTGATCAGCGCGAGGCTATTCATATTTGCTCAGATCTTCCTCCACGATCTCCTGATAAGGCTCGGCCGGCATGCGTCCCTGCCGCCAGAGGTGAAAGCTGAATGCGCCGATTCCACCCAACACAGACATGACAGCGCCAAATAGAAACCAGATCGCCACTGCCATGTGCTCGGTCGTTTTTCCATCTTTTGCACCGTAGCAAAACGGGCAAGCCAGCGCCTGACCAACTGGCGAGAACATCGACAAAAGTAAAATCGACAGGATTTTCGCTTTCATGTGATGATGCGAAGCCGTTTCATTTTCCGATAGAACCAAACGCCGTAAGCTATCAGCGCAACTGCGGCCACAAACGAGAAGATCGCTCCGGCGAGATAAACTGGCTCGCCTTCGACAAGATTGACCCAGATGCACCATGTTCCGATCGCCAACGCAAGTAGCGTCGAGAGAATAATGAAAACAATATGGAAGCCTTTAAGCGACATCTAACGAACCACGGGGTAGTCGTACCACGCCAAAAATATAAGCCAAAAAAGTCCGAGCACAAAAAAACCGGTGAAAAGCAGGATGCGATAAATGAGCCGCTTTTCTGCGGCAAGATGCATGAAAATTGCTGCCACTAACCCGGCTTTAAACGTGGCCACCAGCATTGCCACGGCGATGTTCGCTTTGCGCGCGCCAAAATCGACATAAGAAAGCGCGACGGTAACGGCGGTGAACACCAGCAAGGTCGCGCCGACCATCAAATAGCCTCGGACGTGTTTTTGGACATTATGCGCGTACTCCTCGTGCTCGCTTGGGTCGGGTGAAACGTCAGGCGGGTTGTTCATGGCTAGAGCAGATAAAAAAGTGGAAACACAAAAATCCAGATCAGATCGACAAAGTGCCAGAACAGACCGGAGACTTCGACGCGATTGGCCAGATGTTCCGGATTGCGCTGGTAAAGCTTTTTGCTGACCGGCAGCCACATGTAAATGAAGACGAGCACGCCGCCGAGCACGTGCAGTCCATGCAAACCAGTTATCGTGAAATAACTGGCAAAATACGCGCTGTGTTTGGGCACGAACATCGTCGCGTATTGCGCGTCCTCCTTTTCGATCGTGGCCATCTTGTGAGTGGGCGGCAGATAGAAAAAGTGCGGTCGATCCATCGCCGGGTTGGTCGGATCGGCGTTGAGCGGATCAAGCGCGACTTCGTATTCCTTAATCTTGGGATCGTTTAGAGCGGCGCGATTATGTAAATGGCCGCTGATCTCGAGGCGCGGCGGCAAACCTTTCGCGGCAGCATGCTCATTGCCGAGATATTGTTCGTACTTCCCAAGCGCTTCCGGCTTAATATAAGCGCCGAAGTGGTCAAACTTTTGCGGCCATTCGTAAACGAGTTTGACAGTCAAGAAAATCACGCCGCACAAAATGGTGGCCAGCATGTACCACCAATAGGCCCGGTACCTTCTCATCTTCAGCGCCGCCCACGCCAGCACCACCGTGACCGACGACAGGATGAGAATGGCAGTGTTCATTGTGCCAACAGGAACGTTGAGCAACCCGTGCGGCCACATGCCCGGCGGGGAATCGATGCGCAAAAAAATGTAGGCGGAGAAAAGTCCGCCGAAGAGCATCACTTCCGAGGCCAGAAAAAGCCAGATGCCGATCTTGGCGTTCCATAGGCCCGTGTCGGGTCGGGTCGAAACGGTGTACGGAATCTCCATCGCGTTGGCTCAGACGAGGGCTGGCTCGACCGGAGGCTTGCGGCGAGTCCGCTCGGCCGGTTCCACCGGCTCATTCTGCATCGTGAAATCACCCTCGCGCCCAGGAAGACTATACTCATATGGTCCCCGATAGGCGACGGGTGTATGGATGAAATTTCCGTGCGGCGGGGGCGAAGGCGCCGTCCATTCCAATGTCGTGGCTTCCCACGGATTGTCATTCACCTTTTCACCATGTCTGATGCTCCAGAAGAAATTAATAATGAACGGGATTTGGGCCAGCCCCATGATCCAGGCTGCCCATGAGATGGGCGTGTTCCATTGAAAGCCGGTCAATCCCCAAATCGTGTGCTCGGTCCCAACGCCCCATCCCTGGCCACCGTCGTACCAGCGCCGATGCATTCCGGCCATCCCCTGCAAAAACATAGGCAGAAAGATGACGTTCATACAGATAAGCGTCGGCCAGAAATGCACTTTGCCCCAGAACTCGCTCATCTTTCGACCGGTCGCTTTCGGGAACCAGTAATAGACGCCGGCGAAGAGCCCGAAGATCGTCCCCGGCGCCACGATGTAATGGAAATGCGCGATGACGTAGTAGGTGTCGTGCAGATAGAGATCGGCGCTGTTAAAGGCGAGCGGAATGCCGGTAAGGCCGCCAATTCCAAACATCGGCAGGAATGCGACGACGAAAAGCATCGGCACATTGAACCGGATCGAGCCGCCCCAAAGGGAAATAAAGAACGCGCTTAAGATGATGACCGAGGGAATGGAGATCAGCAGCGTAGTCGTCTGAAAAAACGCGCTCACCGCCGTGCCCATGCCGGTAAGCCACATGTGATGCGCCCAGACAATGAAGGACAAAAAGCCGATCACGAGCACGGAGAAGACAATTGACTTGTAACCCCAAAGCGGCTTGCGCGAATTGTTGGCAAGTATCTCGCCGACGATCCCGAACGCCGGCAAAATCAAAACGTAAACCTCCGGATGCCCAAGGAACCAGAACAAGTGTTGCCACAACAGGGGACTGCCGCCGCCGCTGATGTGCACCTGCGCGCCATTTACCACCAGACCACTGGGCAGGAAGAAGCTCGTGTCCGCAACTCGATCCATTAACTGCATGATAATCGCAGCTTCCAGCGGCGGGAACGCCAGCAGCAACAGAAACGCGGTGACAAATTGCGCCCACACAAAAAACGGCAGCCGCATCCAGGTCAGCCCTTTGGCGCGCAATTGAATGATCGTGGTGATGAAATTGACCGCGCCGAGCAACGACGAAGTGATCAAGAAAATGAACCCGAGCAGCCAAAGGGTCTGACCGTTGAAAAGCGGATTAAACCCCCTGTCCGAAAATGCAGCCAGCGGCGTGTAGGAAGTCCAGCCGCTCTTGGCCGCACCGCCGGGCACGAAGAAACTGATCAGCATGATGAGCCCGCCAACTGCAAACGCCCAAAAACTCGCGGCGTTAACTTTCGGGAACGTCATGTCCGGCGCACCGATTTGCAGTGGCACAACAAAATTTCCAAAAGCTGCAAACGCCAACGGCACGACCCCGGCAAAAATCATGATCGTCCCGTGCATTGCGCCGAGCGAGTTGTAAAAGTCGGGCGTCATTTTCCCGTCCGGCATCGAGCCGGCGCCGAAAATGTACGGGAGCAGCCTCCCAATCACTGGCAATGCCTGACCGGGATAGGCAAGTTGCCAGCGCATCAACATCATCAGGCAAAAGCCAAAAAACAAAAAGACCAGGCCGCAGAGCCCATACTGAATGCCGATTACCTTATGGTCGGTGGAGAAGATGTATTTTCGCCACCACCCAAGCTCGTGATGCTCGTGGCCGGCGTCGTGCGCATGTGAGCCGTGATGTTCCGCGGTTGCGGGAAGAGAAGTGGAAGGGTCCATTTCAGAAGAAAATTATCGTTTCAATATCTAGAGAGAAGCTCGATTTGCAAAGCGCAAAAAATACGCCGACGCCGAAAACGGCGACTCACATTGCTTCGTCAGTCTGCTACTTCATCTGGTGCTTCTGCCGCTCCAGTTCGTGCTGGATCATCTGCTCCCGGTGCGACCCGAACCAGCGATAGGAATAAACGTTCAGTCCATGCACCAGCAGTCCGATTCCCCACCCGAGCATCCCCCATTGAAACCAGAGATGGTTCGGATCTTTCAAAAGATTAAACGTAACAAGCAGCGCGTTGACGACTATGTAAATCATCACGTGACGGTAAAACGCGCGTTGCATCGCCGCCCGGAGAGCCGCCCTGCGATAAATAATCTCGTTTTCCATAGGTCTATTTCAGCACGGCGAGCTTGCGATGGCGAGCGCGAATTACGGCCTAATGTCTTTTTCTCGGTTCACTTCTGATTCGGCCGCGTCGTGCGCTCGTTCCACCAGCTCGACAATCGCCGCTCCGGAATCGGCGGGACTGCTTCCCCGGCTGCGGCGCAATGTGACGTATCGTTGAAAAGCGTAAGCCGCGCGCGTGTCGCGTCCTTAAAATCGACAATGTTCAGCGCGGCCGGCTTTTGATCGAGATTATCCCGGTACCGCCGCGGATCAAACCCCAATAGTGAGCTAAGCAAAAGTCGGATCGTCGCCTTGTGCGAAACGACGAGGATGTTTTCGCCCGGATGCCTGCGCACCAGCTCGACGAGCACCGGCAGGGCACGTGCCGTCACGGCCAGACCGCTTTCGCCGCCCACGGGCGCAAACGTGTAAGGGTCCTTTTCCCATTCGGCCGCCTCGTTCGGATATTTTTCTTCCACTTCGCGTCGCGTCATCTGTTCCCAGCGGCCGTGCGAAATCTCACGCAGACCATCGCGCGTCTGCACCTCTAGTTTGTGCGGCGCCGCAAGAATTTGAGCGGTCTCGACTGTTCGCCCGAGCGGCGATGCATAAACTGCGGCAATCTTCTCGTTGCTCAATCGCGCCGCCAACTGGCGTATTTGCTCGCGTCCTTCATCGGAAAGTGCCACATCGCTTGCGCCGGCAAATCGATCTTCTGCGCTTACGACAGTAGCGCCATGTCGCACCATGAAAACACGCGTAGCTGGTGATGCCATACGATCACCTTCGTGATGGCGTAAATTCTACCAAAGCGCAATCCCTCTTCGTTGATCAAACATGACCCCGAAAACGTTCGGGGTTGATGCTACATTTGGCCGGTGGAAAAAGATGCAAAGCTGCGCGCCATCATCCATCTGGACATGGACTGCTTTTATGCGGCGATCGAAGTGCGCGACCGTCCTTCATTGCGCGGCAAACCGGTCGGCGTGGGCGGCGCTCGCGATCGGCGCGGCGTTTTGACAACGTGTAATTACGAAGCGCGCAAATTTGGTGTGCGTTCGGCCATGCCAACTTTCATGGCGCTGCAGCGCTGCCCGGACCTGATCGTGTTGCCGACCCGCTTCGATGTTTATCGGCGCGAAGCGGCGGTCATCCGCGGGATACTCCATCGGTTCACGTCGTTGATCGAACCGCTCTCGCTCGACGAAGCGTATCTCGATGTCACTGAGCATCCCGGCGCACCAGGGCCATTGGCACAAGTGATACGCGGAACGATTTTTCGCAAAACGAAGCTCACCTCATCGGCGGGAATCGGTCCGAACAAACTGATCGCAAAAATCGCAAGCGAAATAAACAAGCCGAACGGTCAATTCGAGGTCACGCCGGAACAGGTGCCAGAATTCATGGAGAAATTGCCCGTCCGCAAAATCTGGGGAATCGGCGAGAAGTCCGAGCGAAAACTGGAAGAACTCAGCGTCAAAACCTGCGGCGAACTCCAGCGATTCTCGAGGCCCGAGCTTGTAGATCTGTTCGGCAAATTCGGTCTCGATCTCTACGATCTCTGTCGCGGCATCGATCACCGCCCCGTCGAACCGGATCGTCCGCGCAAATCGCTCAGCACGGAAGAAACCTTTGCGGTCGATCTGGCCACGCTCGAGCAATGCGAAGAAAAACTGGAGGAACTCTTTCAGGACCTCATGGCCGATCTGGCACAAAAAGAATCAACGCGCGAGATCACGAAAATTTTTGTGAAACTGAAGTTCAACGATTTCACGCGCACAACCGCAGAGCGCGCCCGCCTCGCGCCTACGTTGGAGGATTTCCGGTCACTATTAGCGGAAGCGTTTGCCCGGACTGGAAAACCTGTGCGCCTGATCGGAGTTGGCGTTCGTTTTGCCGAGACCATGCCGGAAAGCGCCCAGCTCGATTTGCTGTAGCGGCGGCTGTCTCAGCCGCGGTCACCGCCGAAGGCGGCTACAGCACAATCCGCCATCGGCCTCGCTGCCGAAATACCACCTTTTCAATTTTGTTACCAAATAAGCGCAGATATTTGTCGACAAGGTTGCTGTTCCGCACTAAGGGAAGCGCGCCAGCGAGGCGATTCGAAATTGCAGATCGCGAATCGCGAACGCTTCCTTGGCCCGCCGTAGCCCTGGCAAACGCGGCAACGCTTAAACGATGCAATAAGGTAACCCAATTATGAGATCTTCTATATCAACCATCAGCCTGTTGATTTGTCTGATTTCACTAAACTCGCTTGCCACCGCCTCGGGGCAAACGCGGCCGCCTGAGGGGCGCTTCGCGGAACCGCTCGAAAGATACGAGATGCCGCCGGCGTACATTTACCGGCTGGAGAGTTCGCCGCGAATGATCTCGCAGTTCGGTTCGTTCACGAGTTTCCAGGTGAACGTGGATGCGAACGGGAACAACATCGTCGGTGACGCTGCGAACGAGCCCTCGATCTCAGTCGATCCGACAGATGGTAATAAGATGACAATCGGCTGGCGGCAGTTTGACAGCTGGACGTCGAACTTTCGGGAAGCCGGCTATGGCTACACCACCGATGGCGGTGCGACGTGGACGTTTCCTGGCGTTCTGCAAAACGGCGTGTTCCGGAGCGACCCGGTAACGAACTCCGATGAGACAGGAAACTTTTTCTATCTCAGCCTGTTAGTAACTACATTTTGTGGCGACATTTGGCGCTCCACAAACGGCGGACAAACGTGGGCGCTCCGCTCACCGAACGGAGGGGCGCACAGCGGCGACAAGGAATGGTTCACAGTCGATCGGACCCCCACCAGCATGGGTCACGGTTTTCA
>JBKOXU010000172.1:0-6024 GCA_046725095.1 Verrucomicrobiota bacterium | reverse complement strand
GGCATTCATAAAGTTAAAGATCGGCAAGGATTCGAAGGCGCGCTTCGTGATGCGTTCAATTATGATAACAAGATATTAATTGAGGAATGCATCGACGGTCGCGAACTGGAATGTTCGGTCCTCGGCAACGATCGCCCTATCGTATCAGTCCCAGGCGAGATTTTGCCTCGCCACGAATTTTACTCATACGAAGCGAAATATCTTGATGAGAACGGCGCTCTGTTGGAAATACCGGCGAAGCTGCCGTCGGAGATTTCGGACCGTATCCGCCAGCTGGCTGTCAAAACGTTTTCCGTGCTCTGCTGTGAGGGAATGGCGCGGGTCGATTTCTTCTTGAGAAACGATAGCGACATTATCGTTAACGAGATCAACACCATTCCCGGATTCACCAGAATAAGCATGTACCCGAAGCTCTGGGAAGCGACCGGTGTCTCTTACAGCGAGTTAATCGACAAATTGATAGAACTGGCAATCGAACGGTTTGAGCGCGAGAAACGATTGAAAACTGATCGCGCATGATCTTCGGAAAATTGGTGCTGATGCGACTGATCTTAAGAGCGTTGATAATCATAGGCGCGCTCGCGATTCTAACTACGCAAGCATGGGCGGATGCAGAGATCGTGATCGATCCGATACTTGCAGGCAGAAGGGACCAGCCACTCACATCTCTATCTCTATCGCGAGGATGGGAAACTGCTGCGGCAATTAACAAAGGACAACGCGGGACAGGACTCGGGCCCAATTTTCGCGGAAGACGGAAGCATAATTGTCTTCACGCGCGAAAAGCCCAATGATGTCCGCGAATTCTGGAGCATCGAGCCGCGCGGCACGAACCTGAAGAAGCTCGACGCGGCGCCGGATTGGTACATGTAAGCTAAGAGCTCGCCCTATTTCACCAATGTCGGCGCATACTTCGCGTATAAAGTTCCTTCTGAAAAATCACCGCCGGCCAGCCCGACACCAATCCCGAGCTTCAAAGCGCCGGACGATTTGGTTGAGATAGTTCTGCGTGAGGATTCAGCAGACGAAGCCGATCAGCAGTACTTACCGGGCCATGGCAAGCATTACTTACTGCGTAATTTGAAAACAGGAATTGAAACGGAGTTCGGTAGAATACCCGGCTTCCTCGGTGCGATTGGACTGCTACACGAAAACCAGAACAAAGATCGGCTTTTCCTGTTCGAAGGTCCGCTACGGGTTACGTTCGTGGATCTCCATTTGAACAGCACGGACGGTGACACGGTTTTCGCGCTCGATCTCACTGGCCCACGCCTTGTCAGGCTGTCGCCGAACTGGGCCACGCCGATTCCGCTTCCCGGTGAAGCTGCGTTTCTGACGTTTACAGAGAATCATTATGTGTCTATCCCCGGCAGCAAGAAAACCGCGAATTGCTCTTACATGGAACGCTGGGACGAAAAGCTGAACAAGATCCGTTACGCGCGCGAGAAAAGTGCCGCGCTCTGCTACGGCGCATCGATGTATCGGCCCGATCTGACGCCATCAACGATCACGCTGCGCCGAAGCTCGAATTGAATCTACCATGAAGAATCTCTGTGTTGTGCTTTTGCTGAGTTTGTTTGCCCTGCCCGTAGGCAGTCAAACACCGGCGGATTCATTGGATAAGTTAGCGGACGATTTTTGGAAGTGGCGGGTGAAATACGCGCCGTTCACGGGCGATGACGTGAACCGGATGGAGCGACCCGGCAGCATGCGCGACTGGTCGCAGGCCAGCATTGACGCGCGGCGCAAAAATTTAGCTGTGTTTGAAGCGCGCTGGAAGAAGATCGACGCAACACATTGGCCGATCCCAAGGCAGGTCGATTACCGGCTCATCGGCTCGGCGCTGTCGCGCGTGCGCTGGGAACTCGATATCAATCCACGTTGGAAACGCGACCCGAATTTTTACATCGAACAAACGGTCACCCCGATCGCTGAAGCGCTCCTTGTTCCCGGACCATACAACGAAGCACTAAGTCGCGAAATCTTGACGCGCATCGAAAACATCCCGTCGATCCTGCAACAGGGCGCGGCAAATCTAGACAAACCGCCGGCGCCATTTGCGACGGTCGCGATCCAGGCGCTCGACGGCATGCGCGAACGTCTGCCCAAAATGGCGAGCGCATTGGCAGGTCCGCCAAAGGACGGACTCGCCGGGGCGAGATCGACAACGCTCAAGGAACAGGAACTGAACAGCGCGACCGATCGCGCCGCAGACGCACTCGAAAAGTTTCGCCAAGAGCTTCAGAAGAGATTGCCGTCGTTACCCAAAGAGACCGCGCTCGGTCGCGACGCTTATCTTTTCTTCCTCAAGAACGTCGCGCTCTATCCCTACTCGCCGGAGGAACTCCTCGCCATGGGACGTCAGGAATGGAACCGCGCCGTGGCGTTCGAAGCGTATGAGAAGAATAGGAACAAAGATGTTCCGCCACTCAAATTCGCCGATAGCATCGACAATTGGATCAAAGACGCGGCCGCAAAAGAATTGTCGATCCGCAAATTTCTCATCGAACGCGGCATTCTCGCCGTTCCCGATTGGGTCCAGCACTTCATCCTACGTCCGATGCCCGAATATCTTCGTCCGGTCCAGGACTTCGCCTCGATGGTTGATTTCACATCGCCGTCGCGTCTGCAAGACAACGGTTGCCGTTATGTAACCGAACCTTCTCCAAGCGCCGGCTATTTTCTGCGTGCGACCGCCCAGGATCCGCGACCGTTAACCGTTCACGAAGGAATTCCCGGCCACTGGTTTCAACTGTGTCTTTCGTGGAAACACGAGAACCCGATCCGCCGTCATTATTATGACTCGGGCGCGAACGAAGGAATCGGCTTTTACGCCGAAGAAATGATGTTGCAGGCCGGATTGTTCGACGACAGCCCGCATACACGCGAGATCATTTACAATTTCATGCGGCTGCGCGCACTCCGTGTAGAAGTCGACGTAAAACTCGCGCTCGGCGAGTTCACCCTCGAGCAAGCCGCGAAATATCTACAGGAAAAAGTGCCGATGGACGCAGACACCGCGCGTCAGGAAGCAGTCGCCTTCTCCACCGGCCCCGGGCAAGCTCTAACCTATCAGGTCGGCAAGCTTCAAATCCTCAAATTTCTCGCCGACGCGCGAATGCAACAAGGCGAAAAATTCAACCTCCGCGCCTTCCACGATTTCATCTGGAAAAATGGCAACGTGCCGATCGACTTGCAGCGCTGGGAATATTTAAGAGCAACAGACAGATTGCAGCAGTAGCGCGCAAACCAGAGCGACTATTCAGCTTCGATTTGCAATCCACCTAGCCATCGAGCAACCAAATTGTAGATCGCTGCGCCGACGACGCCGATAATGAAGCCAATCAACGCGTAAAATATTGGGATGATAATGACAAGGGCCAAGACAATCAGTTAAATCACAGGAGCAGAAAGACCAGTTTCGGTTTGGCGCGCGTGAATGATCGTTGGCAACACTGTTGCCAAGGCAAGCGGAAATCCCAGAATAACTCCCATCGCTCCATAAATTGCTGCAGCCATCTTCGCCGCGGATAGCGGAACAATCCGTTTAATCTGGCGAAGCATTCTGGTTGAATTAATCGACGATTTCGAGGCCCATTTGGCGGGCAGTGCCGGCGATGATGCGGAAGGCGGCTTCGTCGTTGCGCGCGTTGAGGTCTTTGCGCTTGGTGTTCACGATGTCCATGACTTGTTTGCGCGTGACTTTGCCGACCTTGGTCTTGTTTGGTTCTTTGGAACCGGCGGCGATGTTGGCCGCTTTTTTCAAGAGGACGGCAGCAGGCGGGCTTTTCGTGATGAAGGTAAACGACTTGTCTTTGAAGACGGTGATTACGACCGGGAGAATGTCGCCAGCTTGTTTCTGCGTCGCGGCGTTAAATTCTTTGCAGAACGCCATGATATTGACGCCGCGCGGACCCAATGCAGTTCCCACCGGAGGAGCAGGGTTCGCCTGGCCCGCGGGAATTTGGAGTTTGATTTGAGCTACGACTTCTTTGGCCATTGTGGTTCTTTAAAGCGTTGAATCGAAAACTTAGCCGCGTTCGACTTGCCAGTATTCGAGTTCGACCGGTGTGGCGCGGCCGAAAATGGTGACGGAGACGCGCAGTTTGCCGCGCTCGGGATCGATTTCTTCGACGATCCCAGTTTGGTTTTGGAACGGGCCGTCGGCGACTTTCACCGATTCACCCACCTCAAAGCTGACTTTTGGTTTCACCTTTTCTTCGCGCTCTTTCATCTGCGCGAGCATGCTGTCCACTTCCGATTGGCGCATCGGGATCGGTTTGTCCTTGGTCCCAGCAAAACCGATTACGCCGGGTGTATCCCGAATGAAATACCAGGTGCGCCCGACAAGCTGATTGTTTTCGTCGAGCAAATGCATGTTCACGATCAGATAGCCAGGGAAAAATTTGCGCGTCGTCTCGCTCTTTTTGCCTTTTTTGATTTCCGAGACGCGTTCGGTTGGGACGAGCACTTCATAGACCAGGTCGCCCATCTCCTCAGTCTTGACGCGCTTGAGGATATTGTCGCGCACCTTGTTTTCCTGTCCGGAAAGCACGTGCACTACGTACCATTGATCTTTGCCTGCGAGCGTTTGTGCCATAAATCAGATTGGTAGGGCGCGATCGCTGAGCGCGCCGGGGAAGCGGACAGCCTCCCGCGACTGCGGGATCCCTACCATTTTGCCTGCGAGCGTTTGTGCCATAAATCAATGCAGCCGCGTGAAAAAGTGCACAAAGTTCACCAGAACGAAATCGAAAAGCGCCACATAGCCACCGAGCAATAACATCGCAATGATGACGACGAGCGTTGAGTCTGTGAGTTCCTTGTAACGGCGAAAGCCCTTCTCTTTCGGGTCCCAAGGCCAGGAAGCTTTCTGCAGCTCGACCTTCACTTCGCCGAAGAAATTTTTGACCCTGGTAATCATTGCTTCGCTATGTGATTCGTTGAATCGTTAAATCGTTACAAAGGGAAAGTTGTTATTGTCCTTTTTTAACTATGTAACTTTGTAACTCTTTTAACTCGCGTCAGCGATCAACACGCCAGGAGGGACTCGAACCCCCAACCGACGGTTTTGGAGACCGCTACTCTACCAATTGAGCTACTGGCGTAATGCGATGCGTCCTAGTTTAATCCAGAATTTCACCGACGCGACCCGCGCCAACGGTTTTTCCGCCTTCGCGGATAGCAAAGCGGATGGTCTTCTCCATTGCAATCGGCGTGATCAGCTCGACTTCAATCGAGATGTTGTCGCCGGGCATGACCATTTCGACGCCTTCAGGCAGTTTAACCGTGCCAGTAACGTCTGTTGTCCGGAAATAAAATTGCGGCCGATAATTCGAGAAAAACGGCGTGTGCCGTCCGCCTTCCTCTTTGCTCAACACGTAGACTTCCGCCTTAAACTTTTTGTGCGGCGTAATCGAACCCGGCTTGGCGATGACCTGGCCGCGCTCGACGTCTTCTTTCTTCAAGCCGCGTAGCAAAACGCCGACGTTGTCGCCCGCGCGCGCTTCATCGAGAAGCTTGCGGAACATTTCGATATCAGTCGCGACGGTCTTGGCGGTAGCCCGAATTCCAACCAGCTCCACTTCCTCCATTTTCTTGAGAATGCCGCGCTCGACACGACCGGTCGCCACGGTACCGCGCCCTTCAATGTTAAACACGTCTTCGATCGGCATCAGGAAAGGCTGATCGACCGGTCGCTCGGGCACCGGGATGTAATCGTCAATTGCCTCCACGAGGGCAAGCACCTGCTTTTCCGCGTCGGCATCGCCATTGAGTGCCTTGAGGGCACTGCCTTTGACAATCGGAATTTTGTCTCCCGGAAATTCATACTGCGTCAGGAGATCGCGCACTTCCATCTCGACAAGGTCGAGAAGCTCGGGATCATCGACCATGTCGACTTTGTTCAGGAACACGACAATCGAAGGCACACCGACCTGCCGCGCGAGCAGAATGTGCTCGCGGGTTTGCGGCATCGGCCCATCGGCGGCGGAGACAACCAGAATGGCGCCATCCATCTGCGCC
>JBKOXU010000026.1:0-8678 GCA_046725095.1 Verrucomicrobiota bacterium | reverse complement strand
GCCGCACTCCAGACCAAGTATTTGCCCGTTTCGTAAAGCGAAAAACACTTGAAGGACTCATCGACCGCTAACACTGCCATTTGCATCGCCGGCGCACATCGCTCAGGAACATCGATGCTTACGAAGCTGCTGCATTCTTGCGGACTCTACCTCGGCCAACAAAGCGAATTGATGCCCGCCCAGGCCGATAACCCCGATGGTTTCTGGGAACATCTGGGGTTCGTGGCGCTGAACGACGAACTTTTGAACGAGCTCGGCGGAGCCTGGGACCTGCCGCCAAAGGCTGAGGAGACCTTCACGCAGCCACGGCTTGACCCTTTGCGTATGAAGGCGCGGCTGCTGATCGAGGGCTTTGATTCGACAAGTATCTGGGGCTGGAAGGACCCGCGCAACAGCTTAACGCTGTCGTTTTGGCAGGATCTCTTGCCCGGACTGAAAACGCTCATCATCGTGCGCAATCCGCTGGAAGTCGCGTACTCAATGCGGGAGCGAAATGGAACTTCTTATTCGTTTGGGTTGCGGCTTTGGGAAATCTACAACCGACGTGTGATCGAGACCGCAAGCGAGCAAGAGCGACTTGTTACTCATTACGATCTCTTTTTTGAAGACGCGGAAACCGAATTGCAACGCATTGCCCGTTTCATCGGGCTGCCCGATGCAAAAGTACGCAGCGCCGCAAAACTCGTAACAAGGCGAAAGCGCCACACGCACTTCACCATTGACAATCTGATCGATGCTCGTGTCTCCGCGGAAACAATCGAATTGTATCGCGCTTTAATTGCCGAGGTCGATCGAGGCGCCAGCGCAACGGCGGGTAAGAAGAGTGAAGAGCAGATAGCGAAAGCTTCGCAAACTACGCGATCGACACAAGCCGATCCGCTCCCCGGACCCGTAAGCCGGTTGAATGCCTCTGTTCCTGAAAGGATCGCTCGCGTTCAGCATCTCGAACGCGAGCTCCTGCAATTTAGCCTCCAGCACGAAAAAGAACGCGCCGAGCTTCTCGAACGCGAGCTTCGCCAACTTAGCGCCCACCACGAAAAAGAACGGGAACTTCTTCTGGCCAAAAGCATCAGCCTGGCGGAGACGGAAGCGCGGCTAGATGAACTGCGGAGCCGTCTGCGAAAGCAGTTGCAGGCTACCAAGAGGCTTTCCGGGCTCTTGGACGACGCTGATAATGCGGCAGACCGGCTTCGCTCCTCGGCGCGGTGGCAAATGGCAAATCCAGTTTCTGCGTTAAAGGCAAAACTTTCTCCTCAGCAGTCGCGGGACTTGTTAGGCTACGGGTATTTGGAAAGGGTCGTCTCGGCTTATCAAAAGTGGCGAACTACCCATCCGGAAGTCGCTGCAATTGATGACCAGATCCAAGCCCTAATTTTGGGTGCACCTTCACCCGCTGCGCAGAGGGCAGCGCCCATTGAACCTCCTGTGCCGACGCGTCCCATTGAGTTTCCAGTTTACGAACAAGTCAAGATTTCCATCATCATTCCTATGTTCAATCAGTTTCGCTTTACCCAAGCATGCCTGGCATCGCTACAGGAGCATCAGGGAGTAGAGCGCTTCGAGGTCATTGTGGTAGACGACTGCTCGACGGATGGCACTGCAGAGGCTGTTCCGCAGCTGCCGGGGATTGTTTATCTGCACAACGAGACGAATTTGGGGTTCATCGCCTCCTGCAATCACGGTGCGGCGAAGGCGCGTGGCAAATACCTCGTCTTCTTGAATAATGACACGCTAGTAAAGCCGGGTTGGCTAACCGCTCTACTCGATACGTTCGCAGAAGAATCGCGAGCAGGCATTGTCGGTTCGAAATTGCTTTATCCCGATGGCCGATTGCAAGAAGCAGGAGGAATTATCTGGCGTGATGCTTCGGGGTGGAACTACGGGAAGTTCGATGATCCAAAAAAGCCCGAATACAATTATCTGCGTGAAGTAGACTATTGTTCAGCGGCGGCGTTGATGATTCCGAAGTCGTTGTTCGCCAGCGTAGGAGGGTTCGACTCGGGGTATGCGCCGGCCTATTACGAAGACACCGATTTGGCGTTCAAAGTTCGCCGGGCCGGTTACAAGGTCTTGTATCAACCGCTAAGCGAGGTGATTCACTACGAAGGAGCAACTGGCGGAACCGATCTCACAACCGGCACAAAGAAATATCAGGATATTAACCGCTCGGCGTTCGCAGAAAGATGGGCCGCTGAGTTGATGACAAAACCAACCAGTGGCGATCTGGCGTTTTTGCAGCAGGCACCGGTCGAGAAAAAAAATGTCCTTGTGATCGACCATCATATTCCGAGCCCCGATAAGGATTCAGGATCGCTCCGGACGTTTCAGATCCTCAAGCTGCTTCATCAGCTGGGGCATCGCGTCACCTTCATTCCAGATAATCTCGCCGATGTCCCCCATTACGGCGATGAATTACGGAAGCGTGGAATCAAGGTCGTCCACCATCCATATATCAAAAAGGTCCGTGACTATCTGATCTCGCATGGTTCTGAGTTCACCGTCGTGATCCTCAGTCGATGTGATTTTGCCCATAAACACATTGCGGATGTCCGGTTGTATGCGCCTCAAAGCCGCGTCGTCTTCGACACTGTAGACTTACACTCTCTTCGCGCACGTAGAGAGGCCCAAATTACCACCGACTCTAAGGTGCGAGAAAAAGCGCGCCAGAAGGAAGAACAGGAATACGATCTTATCCGCCAGGCTGATGAGACCTGGGTAACGAGCAGCGTTGAGCAGAAGCTTCTCCAAAAGATGTGGCCAGAAAAGTCGATTCAGCTCGTTTCGAATATTGTCGATATTCCCGGATCAAGGACACCATTTGCACTTCGAAGGGACTGGCTTTTTATCGGTGGGTTTCAGCACACGCCCAACACTGATGCTGTTCTCTTTTTCCTGAAGAAGATTTATCCCCTGGTAAGCGAGCGGCTGCGGGATGCGAAATTCTACATCATCGGCGATAAGGCGCCGCCGGAGATTGTTGCCCTGGCTACTGAGAGGATCATTGTGGCGGGATTACAGAGAGATGTGCGTCCGTTTTTCGATACCATAAAGCTGTCCGTAGCGCCGCTGCGATTTGGGGCGGGTGTAAAGGGCAAAGTCAACCAAAGCATGGCTTTTGGCGTGCCAGTCGTCGCGACCTCACTCGCTGTGGAAGGAATGGAGCTTACTGACCATGAAGATATTCTCGTAGCTGACGAGCCGGAGGATTTTGCGCGTGCTTTAGTTGAACTCTATGAATCAGAACAACTTTGGAAGAGGCTCTCGGAAAACGGGATCAGAAAAACACGCGATCTCTACTCCCCTGACGCAGCGCGCAAAAAGCTGGAGTTTTTGTTTAGCGACGAACATCTCAGACGTTTCAAGCAATCACCAGAGAGCGCACAAGCGGAGATTGCCATAGCAGCCAGAACCTGATGTTCCTTGAAGGAAATGACTCACACACAGCGAACCGACAGGTAATAATCCTAATCTTGTTTGCATCGATCCATCGCCTCAGGATTTTCTGAGGCACCGTTTCCCGGGATTAGGTTCCCTGATCGAGAAAAGGCGCAGGACCTCGATTCTGACTTCTTTTCGCAACTCAATTCTAACGACATTCTGTTTATCGACATCTCTCACGCTGTGAAAATTGGCGGAGATGTCGATTATCTATTCCTGGAAGTGCTACCACGTCTCAAACCAGGGGTCATCGTGCATATTCATGATATCTTTCTACGGTTTGAATACCGACGCGATTGGGTGATGGATGAATTTTGCTTTTGGACGGAGCAATATCTCCTCCAGCCGTTTCTGACCTTTAATTCGGAGTTCGAAGTCATCGCCTTGGACGTCAAATAGATCTTAGGGCGCGAGTAGCCATCGCGAAAGCTACCGCGTGCCAAGCAGGGGCGTGGCCACAACATTTATGAAAACGCTCTTAGCTGAAAACATTAATGAACTCGAGAAATTCAGGCGCCTCAAATACGTTTCTCAGTAGTGTGAAAATAACAACGCCAAAAGTCTTACCGAACCAGGGGAATTCATATCCGCTGGCAATGCCGGTTTCCGGCCAAGCCGAAGTCAGCTTTGCGAGTCGCAGAATTTCCGTATAACGGTTCGCTGACGATATTACCGGTTCAACTTGCGCTGCTTCGAAAGTTCTGCGTTCGACCGGCTCGACAGAAATCGGGCCCGGGTTTTTAGAGATCGATCGGTCGCCTCTCAGGCCTCTGCGCCGCACATGACGCTCGTAAGCATCCTGGGCAGGCTCGTAAGTTAAACCAAGCTCGGCCATCAGTGCCATGCGAACCGGGGGCTTTTTCACAAAGCATTCATAGGAGAGGAACAAGGCGCCGAAGCGGCGCGCCATCTGTGCTATCAACTTCATCGAACGCAGCGTCCTCTCGGCCCACTGATCAAAGACCGTTGCCGACAAAGCTAGATCCGTATCGCCATGCCACTTTCGTCGCGCTTCATATTCTGAAAGGAACACATGGAATGGATTGCGCAGCGGCACAATTAGCCGCCGTTTGAGGGGTGGCCGCACCGTTTCGAGCACGTCTCCCAGGGCTTCCGGATAAGCGCGTCGCGTCGAAGTTTCCTTGATGAGCAAAGTGGTTTTTCCATCCAGTCTCGGAGCGAAGCGGCGTACGAAGTCACCTATCGTCCGGACGCGGCAAGAGGTTTCGTCATCTCTCGACGAATTCCAAGGCTCATAGACTGCATAAATCTCGGAATGAACGGCAAGGAACGACGTAATGACAGTCGTGCCTGAGCGCAGCAGACCAATCAATCCAATAACCTGGTCGAGGGCCCGGTTTTCTGGCAACATTCGCCCCCTTATCCCGCACCTGCCCGAAGCCGTCAAGCATATTTGTTGTTACTTTTGCATTGCGGTCCTCGAAATAGATGAGCAGCGGAATCCCACCAGAGACCGAGGCAAGAAGAACCAGCCAGACGATCGCCTTTGTCGTGTTCGCCCGCGCGGCCAACGGCCAGAGCGCCGCGCCATGAAGCTTGCCGTATGCAAAGAGAATAAGCGTCATGCAGACCAATCCAACAACGATACGCACAATTTTTCCGACTTGGGAGCGACACGGCTTTCATGTGACGCCGATACATTTTTATCAACGGGTTCCTGACACTCAAAGCTTGCCACAAGAAACTTTGGGATCGGCCGGAATGAACTCGTTGGCATCGACATGGATAACTCGGTGCCGCAATCTGACCGGGCCTCGCTCAGAGTTGCCGAAACATTAAAAGCTGAATTTGCTCAACAGGTCGGATATTCCTATAATCGGGAAGCCAAAGACAAAAACGCTCAACAGCTAATTGCCAAACTTCAGAAAGAGTGTGGACTGCTCAATTCCTTACGTTCGAGTGGAAAAGCTTCGAATCATGGAAGAACGTATTAGCAGCCGACCGCTTTAGCTTCTACATCGAGTTCCAAAAATGCCACAGCGAGCCGAGGTGTCGTCAGCAGCCCCCTGATGAAATGGAAATTTCTTTCACCCAGCGCGCGCAACATATGGCGATCATGGAAGACCAACTCCAAAAAGTCCTGCGAATTATTTGCGACTTGCAGAATGCAAACGCTCGGGAAGTAGTTCGTAAACTCGCAACCGAACTTACCAAGCAGTAGCGCATGAACTCTTCCCTTCAGGAACTCGCCATCGCGACAGAACAGAGCTTTTGGAAAATCAAGGTGGCTCATCGCCCCGAGTCGTTCTGGTACCCATACTCAACCCTGCGCAGTGTGGCCGTTCTGCAAAAAATCTGTGCGACGGCTGGACTTGACTTGCTCAAGCTGTGTCGCGGCCCATATCAAAAGATCGCCGACATTGGAGCTGCGGACGGAGACCTGGCGTTTTTTCTGGAGAAACAGGGTCTGTCGGTGGACGTGATCGATAATGAGTACACGAATTTTAACCGTTTGGAGGGAGCACGGGTTCTCAAGAAAGCCTTAAATTCCTCAGTCGTCATCCGGTCAGTCGATTTGGATTCTCAGTTTTCACTCGTCGGTGAAAAGTACGATGCCGTTTTCTTCCTTGGGACTCTCTACCACTTAAAAAATCCATTCTTCCTCTTAGAAAATCTGTCCCGAATAACAAAATATTGTTTCGTGAGCACACGCATCGCGAAACAAACCGCCGACGGTCAGCCTTTATCACGATACCCGGTGGCCTATCTGGTCGGACCACAAGAGTGCAACAACGACGATACGAACTTTTGGATTTTCTCAGATGAAGGGCTAAAGAGATTGATTGATCGCACAGGATGGAACCTCCTGTCGTATGTTACCATCGGCGACACAACAACCTCTACTCCGGCCGATCCAGATCGGGACGAACGGGCGTTTTGCTTGCTACAAAAACGACCGCCGCTTCTTATTGCAAGTCCCAATCCGCCTCTGTCCGAAAACGGGTTGGGCAAAACAGTGATTTCGTGGGATACCGCCGATGGGAGTATCGGGAAAGTCTATGTTTCGATGAATGGAGGGGAGGAATCACTTTTTGCTGATTCGCGTCGAGGCTCCGCTATCGCAGATTGGATCCAGGAGGGTTCCAGTTACGAATTTCGTCTCTATAATTCAGATCACACGAAACGTCTCGCCCAGATCGAAGTCACGACGCTAAAGGAATGATCAAGAGCCAGAACATGCCGGATTCGAGTTCGCCGTACTCCGAGCCGCAGAAGACCGCGAGGCAGTTTGGATCGTCGTCGTCGGCTCGCGAGCGACCATCTTCTGATTCGTCACGGGAGAGAATGCGTGCGACACTGACGTATTCGTAGTAGGGGCCCTCAACGTGAAAAATGAATGAGATTTCTAGCCGGATGAACAAGCCAATTTTTGTTGTAGGATCTCCCCGCTCCGGCACCAGTATCCTGACGTGGTGTCTTGGGCAACATCCAAACATTTTTCCCGTGCCTGAGTCCAACTGGATGGGTAGATTCGCCGTGAATCTAGCAGTCAGTCACCAGATTGGCACTGCGCGAGACGGCTTTTCGATCCTCAGCGCGATGGATATATCACGCGATGAATTTTTCGCGACTTTTGGCCGCGTCATAAATGACCTAATCGTACGCCATCGGCCCGATCTTGATCGAAAGCGAAAGATGAAAACGCCCCCTTCTGAACCAAGGATGCGCTGGGTTGACGGCACACCGGAATATTCATCTTACATTTACGCGTTGCGGCAGCTTTTCCCTGGGGCAGTATTTGTCCATATACTACGTGACGTACGCGATGTTGTCCGTTCAATGCTGAACTTTCATCGCGTTGCGGGGACCCGCCTTGTCCAGAACGAACAGCAGGCCTACAAGTATTGGCTGCGCATGGTCGAGGCGTGCGTGCAGGCCGAACGGGCTTACGGTTCAGGCGTCGTCTGTCGCCTTCCCTACACTGCTTTGATGGACGATCCGGTGGGGGCGATCCGCTCGCTGCTGGACTTTGTTGGTGAGCCATATTGCGACAGATGCCTTGAGCCACTTAGCCGACGCATCAACAGTTCTAACGTACCGCCTGATTTTGTCGCTGAAGATCCTGCTACTGATCCCAGCGTCATCCGGGATGCCACGAACCTCTATGCTAGGTTACAACAATTGCCACAGTCAGCCGAAGCATCGTCAGCCGTCGCTGATGAAATTGAGGCTGCGTTTACCGAGCAAGTGCAGCACATGGCGACTGTCGACAAACAGCTTCAGAAAGCCGTTAAGAAAATTCGGAGCCTGGAAAAACAAGACTCCCGATGAACCGGGGGGCGCGAAGTTTGGGGGCAAGATTTGGCTGCAGCTCGAGTCAGGAAAACAGCCTGGATTTCAGGCTCGGGTTGGGGAGCGTCTTGGGATCAAATCCTATTGGCGTAAGTTACTCTTTGCCAGCGATATATAAGGCAAAGAAAAAAATTAAGAGAATTTGCGCGACCGAGTTGACGCCCTTGCCGGACTGCGCTATTTTGTTGGTCCCGCTGAAAGCGGGGCTCCTCTATTTTGGAGTTTCGTTCTACCTACATTTGGGACTGCAAATTGGAACTCAATTTTGTCCCGGCATGATTTCGGATAGGAAATTATCGTCGGCGCAAGATTGAGTTTTTTTGTTGCCTTAAATGTGCGTGAACGGCTGGTTCTTTGACATCTACATACAGGGTAGTAAGAAAGTACAACTTTAAGAGCTGAGTCTGAAATCAAGACGCCGCCGCAAGGCGGTGAGAGAGTTTCAGTTATCAAAGAATCTCTGGTCCCGCAATTGCGGGATCGGAACAGATTGATCAAGCTACAAAGAGCGCATCATGGATGCCTTGGTGCCAATAGGCGACGAAGGACGTGGCAAGCTGCGATAAGCTACGGAGAGCGGCAAACACGCTTTGACCCGTAGATTTCCGAATGGGGTAACCTGAGCGGGGTAACACCTGCTCGAGTTCGTGTGAATTCATAGCACGAACATCGCGAAACCCGGCGAAGTGAAACATCTCAGTAACCGGAGGAAAAGAAATCGAAAGAGATTCCGTCAGTAGTGGCGAGCGAAAGCGGAACAGGCTAAACCGGTCGATTTATCGACCGGGGTTGTAGGAGCCCGACGTGGTAGTGCAAAGGTTAGGTGAAGCTTCTGGAAAGCTGCGCCATAGAGGGTGAAAGGCCCGTAACCGAAAACCGGAGCACGCCTAGGGATTTCCTGAGTAATACGATGCACGTGAAACTTC